>JANXTB010000244.1 GCA_025356415.1 Hyphomicrobiales bacterium | reverse complement strand
TCCAGCGCGCCCGCATGGGCCGCCGGACAGGGGCCTGTCTTTTCCGCCGAACAGGCGGCGCGTGGGCACGAGGCCTATACGCAGCGCTGCACGATCTGCCACGGCGAGCATCTCGACGATGGCGACTTCGGCGGCGCGCCTTTGCGCGGCTCGTGGTTTCGCGACCATTGGGGCTCGGGCTCGGTCGCGACGCTGTTTTCATACGTCCAGACACAGATGCCGCCGGACAATCCTGGCGGTCTCAACGACACGACCTATGCGGACATTCTCGCCTTCATCCTGCAACGCAACGGCTACGCGGCGGGCGACGCCGAACTGCCGCCGCAGGTTGAAGCAATGGAAAAAATGAGCCTGCAAAAATAACAGCTCGTCATTGCGAGGAGCCGAAGGCGACGCGGCAATCTATCTAGCGGTAGCCACCCGAAGATGGACTGCCACGTCGCTACGCTCCTCGCAATGACGAGGCCAGGGAGGAAACTATGCAAAAGCTGACACGCGCCGCGACCCTCGTTTGCGCACTGCTGGCCTCCATCGCGGCCAAAGCCGACGCAGTCGAAGATTTCTATCGCGGCAAGAGCGTGACGATCATGATCGGCTACGGCTCGGGCGGGTCGGACGATCTCTGGGCGCGGCTGATGGCGCGGCACATGGGCCGCTTCCTGCCGGGCCAGCCGAATGTCATTCCGCAAAACGTGCCGGGCGCAGGCAGTCTTGTCGCCGCCAACCAGGCCTACAAGACGGCGCCGAAGGACGGCACGATCCTCGCGCTCATCAATCGCGGCGTGCCGTTCGAGCCGCTGCTCGGCAACAAGTCGGCGCAATTCGATCCGCGCCAGTTCAACTACATCGGCTCGCCAGATCGCGACACGATCGTCGGCTACATTCGCACCGACGCGCCGGTGCAAAAGCTCGCCGATCTGCGCACGAAGGAATTGATTGTCGCGGCGACCGGATCGGGCGCTGACAGCCTGACCTACCCGGTCATGCTGCGTGATCTGTTTCATCTGAAAGTCCGCATCGTGCAGGGCTATCCGGGCTCGCGCGACATGAACCTCGCGGTGGAGCGCGGCGAGGCGCAGGGCACGTTCATCAGCTACGACACCGCGCTGCGCGAACCCGGCCTGAAGGACGGCTCACGCCGCCTGCTGCTGCAGGGACGCATCGTGCCCGACCCGCGCATCAAGGACGCGCCGGGCCTGGCCGAACTCGACATGAGCCCGGCCGAGCGCAAGGCGATGGAATTCTTCCTGCTGCGCGCCGACATGGGGCGCCCATTCGTCGCGCCGCCCGGCGTGCCCGCCGACAGGCTGGCGGCGCTTCGCAAGGCGTTTGTCGACACGCTGACCGATGCGGCGGTGACCGATGAAGCCCAGAAGCAGGGGCTCAACACGTCGATCATCACGCCCGCCGAGCAGATGGCGACCTTGCTGAAGGCCTACGCTTTCGACGAGGCGACGATTGAAAACGTGCGCGTGACGATGCAGGGCGCGGAGAAATCCAAGTAAACTAGTGCCCCTTGGGCCGCGCGACGGTATCGAAATTCGCCGCGAGTTGCGTCAGCGACTCCACGAAATCCGGCCCATGCAGCGCATGGCCGTGGCCGGTCACCGCCGTGTCGGGCTGCAAGGCCGCGAGCTTGCGAACGGAGTCGCGGGCGCTGTCCCAATCGGGCGTGAAATAGGCCGGCGGTCCATGTAACTCCGTTGTCTGCAGCGCTACCGCATAGGCGCTTTCCTGCGCGGTGGTGATGAAGGCGTCGCCGGCGATCAGCAATCTATCAGCGGCGCGCCAGAAGGACACATGGCCGCGCGTATGCCCGGGCGTGTGAATCCAGGTCCAGCCCGGCATGCCCGGCACGGAGCCATCTTCGGGCAGGGCGCGCAGGCGCTCGCCGACATCGATGGGCTTGCGCGGGAAGAGTGGTGACAGCAAAGCCATGACGCCGCCGCCGACGGTCGGATCAGGCTTCGGATAGGATTCCGAGCCGTTCAGAAACGGATGCTCAAGAATGTGCGCGTAAACGAGTGCGTCCCATTCTTGCGCCAGTTCGAGCAGCACGCCGACGTGATCGAAATGCGCATGCGTGAGCACGATGGCCGCCGGCCGCGCATCCATGCCGAAGCGCTTCTGCGCCGCTGTGCGGATGAAAGAGGCGGAGCCGTAGACGCCCGCGTCGATCAGTGTCCAGTTGCGGTCGCCTGCGAGCGGTTCGCCGACGAAGACGACATTGACGAGCGCGAGGCGCTGGTAGGCGACGTCAGGCGCAATCTCGTGAAGGTGGTCGCCGCGCGCGCGATCGAGCACGGGATTAAAGGCTTTCGCCTCCGGGCCGATGGGAATTTGTTGCGCCATTACCGCAGCTCCCGGGAACATTTTCTTCGGCTTGAAAACGAGCCGTGCAGGCTTGAAGTTCCTGCGCTCAATCGGTGAGCTTTCTCGCCAGCGGCTTGAGCGTGGAGCCTTGTACGAGGATGCTGAACAGCACGACGGCATAGGTCGCCGCGAGAATAGCGGGCTGCGCCGGCGCTGCGGGAATCGACAGCGCGAGCGCCACGGAAATGCCGCCGCGTACGCCTGCCCAGGTTAGAAAAGGAACGTTCCTCATCGCCATCTTGCCGCTTGCGGGCATGAACAGGATCGGCGCGGCAACGGAGACAAGTCGCGCCAGCAGCACGATGGGAATGGTGCAAATAGCTAGTATGATGGCGCCCTGCTCGAAGGCGACTTGCGTGAGTTGAAGGCCGAGCAGCAGGAACAGCACGGCGTTCAAAACTTCATCGAGCACATCCCAGACACCGAACACATAACGCTGCGTGCGTTCGCTCATCGCGTCTTCTGGCCCGCGATGGCCGAGCAAAAGCCCAGCCGCAACCACCGACAGAGGGCCGCTGACATGCACGGCTTTGGCTAGTGCATAGGTGCTCATGGCGAGCGCGATCGAGATCATGATCTCGATCTTGTAATCGTCAATGCTGCGCACTGCGCGGTAGGCGAGGTAGCCGGTGCAAAGGCCGAGCAGAATGCCGCCGCCTGCTTCCACTACCAGCAATTGAATGCCCGAAACGATGGGCTGGTCGCCTTCCGCGCCGAGCGCAATGCGCAGGAACAGCGTGAACAGAACGATCCCGATTCCATCGTTGAACAGGGATTCGCCTTGCAGTTCGACGCGCAGGCGCTTCGGCATTTCGACATTCTTCAACGTGCTGAGAACCGCGACAGGATCGGTCGGGCTGATAACCGCGCCAAACACCAGCGCCCAAGCGAGCGGCATGTCGCGGCCGATGGCGCGCGCCGCTGCCCATACGCAGACGCCGATGATCAAGGCCGAGATCAGCGTGCCGACAATGGCGAGCAAGGCGATCGCCAGCCGGCGGCGGCGCATGGCGGGAAGATCGGTGTTGATGGCGGCGGCGAACAACAGAAATGCGAGGATGCCATCCATCATGACATCGGCGAAATCGATGCCGCGCATCAATTCGTCGAAGCGCGAGAAGAAGCGTGACGACGGCATCAAGAAATGCGCGAGGATCAGCAGGCCGGACGCGCCGGCTGACAGCGCGAGCAGGCCGGCGGTGGGCGAGAGCGGCAGATATTTGTTGTTGATCCACGACAGCAAGGCCGCAAACGTCACGACAATCGCCGCCATGTCGAAAAACGAAAACATGGCTTGGCCTGTGGTTACTTTGAGCCGCTACAATGCTTGAGCTTGCGCAGCGTTCCGCGCGCTGCTCAATCCAGCACCCACTGGCAGATCGTGGTCGATTTGCGCATGCGCATGTCCAGATGGAGATGGTCCTTGTGTTCGACATCCGAGCCAGGACCCAGCACCGTCTTGAAGCGCGCGCAGGCGGCGCCCTTCACGCCGACCCATGTCGGCGTGCGATCGGCGCCGATGGTAATTGAATGCCCGTCGGCGAATTTGAAAGCGCGCAGGTCGATGGCGTTGCCGAGCGCATGTTCGCTGAGCTTCGCGCCGACAACGCGGTTGGTGCCGCGGCACTCATAGGAGCCCGCGTTTTGCACTTCGACAATCTTGCCCGCGCCAGAGGCTTCGATGCGCGCAACCTCACCATCGAGAAAGTCCGCGACTTCGGCGGCCATGTCGCAATTCAGCACGGCGTCCGGCGTGAGCTTCAGCTTGGCGCCGCTGCTTAGTTTCACCCCGTTGATGCGTACCGGCGAGGCGACGCCGCAGCCGCCAGTGCCGGGAATGGGCGGGAGGTTCACGCCGATCAACCGTCCATCTTGAATCCCCGCGCAAACCCCGGGCGACGAGTCTTGCAGCTGGTGCTGCTGCTGCTGAGGCTCCTGCTGCGCTTGCGGTTGAGCGTCCAGATCCTTTGGCCGTGGCGGTGGTTGCGGTGGAGCTTCGACCGCTTGCCTGTCGAATGTCGGGCGAGGCGGCGGAAGCGGCGGATTGACTGGTGGCGCCGCGAGCGCGGGCGCGCAGGCGCATGCGGCGAGGAGATGAACGAAAGCGCGTTTCATGAAGGACCAGCCAATGCTTGCGACAAGCGTCAACTGGTTCAGAGGCCCGTGGTTCAAATCTTGTGCGTCGCCGTCAGCGTTTCAGCGCGCGCGCCAGTTCCGCCTTCGACATGCGCGAGCCGCCGGGGATGTCGCGGCGTTTGGCCTGCTCATACAGTTCCGCGCGTGTGGTGGTGGACGAGCCGCGTGCGCTGCTGCGCGCCTTGCGCTTGCCTTCCGCCCGCGCCTGGCCCGTCGCGCCGCGCCGTTCCTTGCTCTTGGTCTTGCGCAGGGTCTCGCGGTTCTTCGAGCCACTTTCGTTTTTCGAGGCGCCAGCCTCGTGCAGCGCGATGGCGATGGCCTGTTTCGGATTCTTGACCTTGCCGCCCTGCGCCCGTTGCAACTCGCCATGCTTGTACTCGTGCATGACGCGTTCGACCGTCTTCTTCTGCTGCGATGATTGTTTTGGCATCTTGTCCTCCTTTCCGCGCCAAACGCGCGGCGTGGCGGACAGTTCTCCTCAACGATCCCGCATGCCGGGATCATTGCCGATTTGTAATTCGGCGGCTGTGGAAGCCTGTGGCATGAGTCTTATTCGCGCCGCAAAGGCGAAGTCAGTTGCAACAGTCAGTTTGAAACCACGAGGCGACAGCATGAGCCCGGCGACGATTGCGCCGTATAACGGCAAGGGACGGGGAAAGCTTTTCCTCTCGGCGGCGGTCCTGATCGCTGTCGCGGCTTTCGTTGGCTTGCGTGACACGTCCGTCACGCCGGCGCCCGTCACGCGGGCGACGGCTGTTTCGCTCGATGCCGACGTTGCGCCTTCCGACACGCATCTCGCATCGCTTCAATCGGCCTTCGCCATGTCGCATGTGGGCGCGCTGCGCGGCGATGCGGATGTCGAGGCGCAACCCACGCCGAAGGCGCGGGCCACGGCGCCCCGTCCGGTGGTCGCGCCCCGCGCGGTTGCTTTGGCGCCCGTTGCGCAGGCGCCCTTGCCGCCAGTGATTCCTGCGCCCCCGCAGGTCACGGAGACCGTGCAGCCCGAGAGCAAGCCGTCGTCGCTCTTCGGCTTCGTGCCCTCATTGCCGTCGCCGGGCAAATTGGTGGAGCGTGTGGCCTCGATAGGCGATTCGATTACGTCCTTCGTGCGCTGGCGCTAGGTATATTCTTAAAGGTTCGATGCATGTCCGAGTCTCCCGCGCCCCACACAGTCTCGCGTCTTCGCCACGAGACGAGGCGCCGGCCCTTGACCGTGCGCCGCGTGGTCCGGCTGACGCCGCAGATGATGCGCATCGAATTCTCCTCGCCCGACCTCGCAGATTTCGTGAGCGCCTCGCCCGACGACCACATCAAGCTGCGCGTGCCGGACGCCAGCGCGGACGGCGGCGTCGCCATGCGCGATTACACGCCGCGTTCGTTCGATATCGCCAAAGGTTTGATAACCATCGATTTCGCCCTGCACGAATCGGGGCATGAAATCGGGCCCGCAACGGCTTGGGCGCTGAGCGCGAAGGAGGGCGACACGATCGAGATCGGCGGCCCGCGCGGTTCGGCGGTCGTGCCCGATGATTTCGATTATTACCTGCTGATCGGCGATGAAACCGCGCTGCCCTCCATCAGCCGCCGCGTCGAGAATTTGCGTCCCGGCGTCGTGGTTACGACCCTCGTCGTGGTGGATGGGCCTGCCGAGATTCAGACATTCCAAACGCGCGCCGACTGGCGTCCGCTCTGGGCGTTTCGCGATGGCGCCAAGGATGATGCGACCTTGTTGCGTGAGGCTTTGGACGCTTGGCAGGCGCCGAAAGGTGATGGCTATGTGTGGATCGCCGCAGAAGCCATGGTTGCACGCGCGCTGCGCGACACCATGCTCACCGAGCGCGGACACACGAAGGCCTGGGTGAAAGCCGCGGGCTACTGGGTACGTGGCGAAGCCGGCGCCTCGGCCAAGATGGAAGCCTGAGGATCCGTGAACTGCGCGACCGTGGAGGCGATGAAAGCCTCGACAACGCGGATCAGCGTTCGGTTTTTCAGCGTGACGATGGCGACCCCGTAAGGGCTCTTTGGCAATTCGATCGGCAGCACTTTCAGGTCGAACCTTTCGCCCTGCAGGCGCAGCACGGATTCGGGCAGCGCCGAGACGAACCGTCCCGTCAGCAGCAGATGCAGGCGCAGATGGATCGAGTAGGTCTTCAGCGCAATATGCGGCGGCGGCAGGCCGCGTGACGCGAAGGCGTTGGGGATCACATCCTCGCCCCAGCCGTAGGGCAGCATGATCCACGGCGCGTCCGCGAGGTCGTCGAGCGTCACGTGATCGAGTTGCGCCCACGGACTTTGCGCGCCGACGACGACGCACAGCCGGTCCTCGAACAGGCGCGTCACCTTGAAATCATCCGATTGGGCCAGAGCCTCGAGACTCGGTCCGTCGCGCGCCAGCACGAGGTCGATGCTGCGATCGAGCAGCTTCACGCCGGAACTGGCGCCGGGGAAAGTGTCGACTTCGAGCGCGACGCTCGGCCATCTTTTGGTGAAAGACGCGATCGCGACCGGCAGCACGGAGGCGGCGAGCGTTTCCGGGCAGCCGATGCGGATCTGCCCGGCGCCCTCGTTCTTCAGGAAATGAATTTCCTGAAGCCCGCTGCGCAGCTCGTCGAAGGCGGCCTTGCCGCGCCGGATCAGCGCCTCGCCGTAAATGGTGAGCACGACGCCGCGGCGGCTGCGGTCGAACAGGCGCACGCCGAGATCGGCCTCCAGGCCGGCGATGATCTGCGAGACTGCCGATTGGGTCACGCCAAGCTCGGCCGCGGCTTTCGCCATGCTGCCAGCCTCCGCCACGGCGAAGACGAACCGCAGGTCGCGCAATCTCAGGTTACGACCGATCTCGCGGTCAGGATATTCATTTGCCATTAGCTGAGTTTATAGCGGCTTCATAAATTCGCGGCTAGCACTAATGGCTGGAATGATCGACCTTCATCGCAAGCGATCCAGACAAGGGTCCGCACGGAGGGAACGCATGGCGCAGGCGTCGGGGCTGAAACAGGTTGGCTATATCAATTGCGCCGGCGGCGGCCAGATCATCGTCCAGAACGGCTTTGCCTATGTCGGCCACATGCGCGCGCCGTTCGGCACTACGATTGTCGATGTCCGCGATCCACAAAATCCGGAAGTGCTCTCCGAACTTCGGATGGAGCCCGGCACGCATTCCCACAAGGTGCGCGTGCGCGGCGATTTGATGATCGTCAATCAGGAACTCAACTTCAACGATCCCAACGATCCGCCGCCGGAGTTTCGCGGCGGCGTTTGCATCTATGATGTGTCCGATCGCCGTAACCCCAAGCTGCTGAGCCGCTGGAAGACGGAAGGGCAGGGCGTCCATCGCTACGATCTCGATGATCGCTACCTCTACCTGTCATCGACGGCCGAAGGTTATCTCGCGCATATCGTCATCATTCTCGACATTCGGGACCCGGCGAACCCGGTGGAAGTTTCGCGCTGGTGGATGCCGGGCCAGTGGACGGCAGGCGGCGAAGTTCCTGACTGGGAAAAGACCGCGCATCGCTGTCACCATCCGTTGCGGATGGGCGACCGGCTTTACACGAGCTACTGGCAGGCCGGTTTCCACATCCTGGACATCGCCGACATCACCAAGCCGAAGCGCATTTCTGGCCTCGACTGGTCGCCGCCATTCCATTGCCCGACGCATACGGCGCTGCCGATCCCGTTCCCGATCCGCGACCGCCGCTACATGCTGGTGGCCGACGAAGACGTGTATCGTCCGCCCAACGGCGTGCCGGCATTTCTGTCCGCCGTGGACATCACCGACGTCGAGCATCCCGCTGTCGTGGGCACCTTTCAGGTCGAGGGCATCGACGATGCGCCGCAGCCGCTGGCGACCGCGTGCCACCAGCTTTGCGAGATCGTGACCGGCACGGAAATTCCGGTCGCGTGGTTTGCGCATGGCGTGCGCATCGTCGACTTCTCCAATCCGCGCAACCTTCACGAGGTCGCGTATTTCGTGCCCGACGTTCCCCCCGGCTGCACGCGTGTGCAGTCGAACGACGTCACCGTCGATGAGCGCGGCCTGATCTACGTCACTGACCGCCAGCGCGGCGTCACCATCATTGAACGAGTTTGAGGAAGTCGCCATGAAAGCTTCTCATCTTGCGATTGTCTGCTCCGCGCTCGCGTTCGCCGCGCCAGCCGCCGCGCAGACCAGCTTCGAGGGCAAGACGATCCGCTTCGTGATCGCCAGCACGCCGAGCGGTCCGACCGACATGATGGGACGCGTTTTCGGTCCGCATATCGCCAAGCACATTCCCGGCAAGCCGGCGATCGTCTACGAGAACCGCCCCGGCGCGGTGGGCGTCATCGCCGCTAATTATATCGCCAATGTCGCCAAGCCTGATGGCCTCACGGTCGGCGTGCTGCTCGGCATGGTGACCAGCGGGCTGATGCGCATCGAGGGCGTGCAATATGAGCCCGCGACCTTGCGCATGGTGGGCGCGATTTCGGCCACGCAGGTTCTGCTCGCCCGCAACGACCTCGGCCTGAAGACGGCTGCCGATCTGTTGAAGCCCGCCAAGCCGCTGGTGCTGGCGAGCCTTGGCACGGGCTCGACGACGGACGCCGCTAACCGGCTGTTTCTCGACATGATCGGGGCCAATTATCGCTATGTGACCGGCTATCCCGGACAGGCGGAGACGATCCTCGCGCTGTCGCGCGACGAGGCCAACCTCGCCAACGCCAGCCACAGCACTTATCTCACGCGCCGAGAATCCATCCGCGCGGAAGGCCTGTATGACGCCTTCCTCCAGCGTGGCGAACTCACCGCTGACGGCGCGTTCCGCCGCAATCCGCAATTGCCGGAATATCCAACCATGGTGGAAGCGATCACACAGCTGAAGCCCGACGCGCTGAAGAGCGCGGACTTCGCCGCCTATCGCAGCGTCGTTGGCTCCATGGCGGTGCATTACAGTTTCGTGCTGCCGCCCAAGACGCCGAACGAAACCGTCGAGGTCCTGCGCAAGGCTATGGCCG
Source organism: Hyphomicrobiales bacterium (assembly GCA_025356415.1). Classification (GTDB taxonomy): domain Bacteria; phylum Pseudomonadota; class Alphaproteobacteria; order Rhizobiales; family Beijerinckiaceae; genus Terripilifer. Next base: position 4,353 of record JANXTB010000244.1, on the reverse strand, counting down.
ACGCGCTGAACGATCCCGACACGCGCAAGAGCGTGGTGGACATGATCAAGTCCGATTATGATTTCGTCCCCGGTGGCGATGGCGAAAGAATCGTGAAAGCGCTCGAAAAGGACTACAACGCCGATCCGCGCATCGGCGTCCGCCTGAAGGAAATCATGGCGGTCAAGTGAGCCGCTGACCCAACCCGCGAGGTTCCATGCCCCACGTTATCGTCAAGCTCTATGCCGGCAAGACCGAGCAGCAGAAATCCGAACTTGCGACGAAGATCGCCGCCGCCGTAACCGAGATCATGGGCAGCAAGGATTCCACCATTTCCGTCGCCGTCGAGGAGTTCGACCCGGTGGACTGGAAGGACAAGGTCTTCACGCCCGACATCACCCTGAAGGCCGGGACGCTCTACAAGAAGCCCGGTTACGAGCCCGCCTGAGGCTGGCTTTAGGCCCCTGCGAGGAGCCCCGGAGCAGGGCCGTATCCTTTACGGCGGCGGCGTTTCGAAGTAATGGGAGCATATCAAAAATCCGCCCCGTTTTCCTCACTTCCAACCCACGAGCGCATCATGAAATTCGCAAGCTTTCAGACGAAAGACGGCAAGTCGACCTACGGCATGGTCGTTGGCGACCGCGTTGTGGACCTCGGGGCCGACCGCCCCAACCTGCCTTCGCTGAAGGACTTCATCGGCTCGGCTGAATTCACCTCCGGCAAGGTCGCGCAGAAGGGCCAGGAATACGCCCTCTCGGACGTGACGCTGCTGCCGGTGATCCCGAACCCGGGCAAGATCATCTGCGTGGGCCTGAACTACAGCGAGCACATCAAGGAAACCGGCCGTTCGGATTCCGAATTCCCGGTTCTCTTCCTGCGCACCACCACGTCGCAGGTCGGCCATGGCGCGCCGATCATCAAGGCGAAGAACTCCGAGCGATTCGACTATGAAGGCGAGCTCGCGCTCGTCATCGGCAAGCCGGGCCGCCACATCTCGCATGCCGACGCGCTGTCGCACATCGCCGGCTATTCTTGCTACAACGACGGCACGATGCGCGACTTCCAGCGTCATACTCATCAGTATACGCCGGGCAAGAATTTCGACCGCAGCGGCTCGTTCGGCCCCTATCTCGTGATGCCTGACGTGATCAAGGATCGCAAGGAAACGATCCTGACGACGCGCGTCAACGGCAAGGAAGTGCAGAAGGCGAGCCTTGCGCACATGGTCTTCTCGATCGAGGACATCATCGCCTACGTGTCGAGCTACACCACGCTCGAGACCGGCGACGTGATCGTCACCGGCACGCCGGGCGGCGTCGGCGATCGCCGCACGCCTCCGCTCTACCTCTTCGCTGGCGACAAGGTCGAAGTCGAAGTCACGGGCGTTGGCCTGCTCGTCAACACTGTCGAGAACGAAGCCTGATATTTGACCTCCGTGCAGCCTCAGCGCTGCGCGTATGTCAGACATGAACGCCCGCTCCCGAAAGGGAGCGGGCTTTTCTTTGCCCGGAGACCGGCTCCTTGAGCCGTCCGAATGGGTCTGGAAAAGCGTTGCTGTATGGCAACATTATTATTCTTTCGGCAAATCTAAATATTTAACAGCTACTTACAATAGAAGTAGTAATTATCAACCCGTAGGGTGGCCTCAAAGTATTTTTGATTCGGAGGGGCTTATGAAATTGCGCATTCTACTTCTGGGAACGGCTGTTGCTTTGAGCTCGACGTTCGCCATCGCTGCAGATCTCCCGGCGCGCACGGCTCCGGCGCCACTGATGGCCTATGCTCCGTACTCTTGGACCGGCGCTTATGTCGGCGTCCATGCTGGCTACGGCATTCTTAACACCAAGCGCAACGATACGGCCTTCGGGTCTGGTTCGAGCTCGGTAACCTCCGGTTCGGGCGGCGGCAATTATGCGGGCAGCCAGCACACCAACGCCAGCGGCGCGCTCGGCGGCGTCCAGCTCGGCTACAACCGGCAGTATGGCGCGCTGGTGGTCGGCCTCGAGGCCGACATCGCCGCAGCGTCCATCAAGGGCAGCACGTTGGCCACCGGTTCGGCGTTTTCGTCGAGCTCCGGCTCCGGCTTCGGCGGTGGATCTTCGTCGCTGTACGCGTCCAGTCGCCTGACTGGGATTGGCACGCTCCGCGCGCGTCTCGGCTACGCTGTTGACCGGGCTTTGTTCTATGTCACCGGCGGCCTAGCCTATGGCAAGATTGAAAATAACGTCACATACGCTGTGATTACGCCTGATTGGAGCGGCTCCGTGAGCTCGTCGCAGAGCAAGTGGAAAACCGGTTGGGCTCTCGGCGGCGGCATGGAATACGCGATCACCAATAACTGGTCGCTGAAGACTGAAGCGCTGTATTACGACCTCGGCAAGAAGAGCTATAATGTCTCTTATAGTGACGTGAATGGCTTCCTTGCTTCCACTGGTTCCGCCCGCAACACCGGCTTGCTCGCGCGCGTCGGCGTGAACTATCGCTTCTGGTAAGCAGAGCCTTTCTAAATCAAGAGCTCCGGTCCTCGCGGGCCGGAGCTTTTTTTGTTCAGACGCTGGCGACCGAATCCTGTTGCTCGAAAAGCATCTTGCGCAGGGCTGCGCGATCTGTTTTGCCGCCATCGGTTTTCGGAAAGGCCGCCAGGTTCGTAATGTGGACGGCGTCCAGCATCGCGAACATTTTCGTCAGCTCCCGGGTCTTCTCGGCGCTCAAAGCCGTGTCGGTCTCGAGCGCGATCAGCACTTCGGATTGCGTCCGCGCGTTCTGCCGCGTGAAGACGCAGGCGTCCAGGCAGCCGGCGATTTCCTGAATTTTCTCCTCGATAGGCCCGACGGCAAAGCGGTCGCTCTTGATGAAGATAACGTCCGAGACGCGGCCCATAATGCGCACTCGCCCATCTTCACGGCGGACCGCCAAGTCGCCCGTGTAGAAGAACCCATGGCGGAAATGCGCGGCGGTTGAGGCCGGGTCGTCATGATATTCGTGCGCGGTGTAGACTTCGTCCCGAACTCGCAACTTTCCCTCAACGCCCGTCAGCACAACGTTGTCATCCTCATCGACGACATCGACCTGCCGATGCGGGTAGATGGAGTGCCACAGCAGATCGTCTGCACAGGTGATCCGAGTTTTGGCGAAAGCGCTGTTTTCCGTCGCGCCATAGATATGGAACAGATTGGGCGTGATGTTTTTGATCACCCATTCAATTTTGCGATAATTGATAAAGCCGCCACCGATGTGCAGCCGCAGCTTTGGTTTGGCGACGGGCGGATACAATTGAGCCGAATCGTAAAGCTTGTCGATGTGCGAGGGACGCAATGTGACGTAGTCGAAGTCGCCGCCGTAAAATGTCGGCAGGAAATCGCGGCCCTGGTCGACAATGATCGTCGAGCCCAGCTTGAATGACGACAGCCCGTAAACATATCCGCCGAACGCCGCCAGATTATAGTCCATGAGATAGGATTTGCTGGAGGCGGTCAGTAGCGCATGCTTGGCGTAGACGTCCGCGAGGCTCTCGTCGATCTTGGCTGGCAGCAGGACGAGTTTGGCGATCCCGGTAGTGCCCGACGACGCCAGGAAATTTCCGCCCGGATCGGCGACACCAGCCCTGAGGTGCTTGATGGCGCGCAACGCCCGCAGGTCGTAGATCGCGTCGGGGATGACGATGATCTTGTCCTTGTGCTGAAAGTCGTCGCTAAGCCGCAAGTTTTTCGCAACTGGCTCGGTGACGAGAATGCAAGCGAGGCGCTTGATCCGGTTGACCAGAACCCCATCGACGCGCGTGACGCACAATGTATCCATCCCCAGCGAGCGCGCTGCTATGACGCTTACCCAGGAATCGAGCAGGGGATCGATGGCGATCACAGCTGTTGCGCATTCATCCGCTTGCGACGCGAGGTCGGGCAATTTCTGTTCAAGAAACAGCCGCGTAGCCTCAATCACGGTCGCCAAGTATTCATAGGTGAACGACTTGCCATTGTGAACGATGGCAGCCTTCGATGGCTTTTTCTTCGCCCAGTGGTTGATCCAGTTTGCGGCCGTGTTCATCAGCGTCCCTTGCTGCCCCGAACGTGAGGAATGACTGCGTAATGATAGTCGATTTCGCCGGGTCGGCCAAAAAAGAGGCGGCTTGTTATCTGGCAAGTGCATGTTCATGAACAGGTTTTTAGATTTAATTCCGCGCAGGCCTAGTAGCGGCCTCGCGCGGACGCGTACGCAATCCAAAAAAGAACGCGCCCCTCATCGCTTCCAATGATGCGCCACTCGCGCGTCCCTCTACGCTTCGTGTTGGCGGATGTTGATGTCCGTCCTTGCTGGGGGAGACATGATGTCTGTCAAATCCGGAACGATTGCGGTCCTTGCGCTCGCGCTTGCGTT
>JANXTB010000228.1 GCA_025356415.1 Hyphomicrobiales bacterium | reverse complement strand
GAGCAATCGTCGACCAGGATCAGCCAGGTGATCGTGATGATCGACGAGATCGCCTTCCAGACGAACCGGCTCGCGCTGAACGCCGGCGTCGAGGCGGCGCGCGCACTTCCTGCGCGACCACGGCGAAGCCGCGTCCCGCATCGCCCGCGCGCGCCGCCTCGACGCCGGCGTTCAGCGCGAGCAGGTTCGTCTGGAAGGCGATCTCGTCGATCATCACGATCACCTGGCTGATCCTGGTCGACGATTGCTCGATGCCGCGGATCGCCGCGACAGCCTCGTCGACAATCACGCGCGCCTGCGACGCGTCCGACTTGGCGTTCTCGACGACAGTGGCGGCCTCGCGCGAAATATCGAGCGTGTGGTTCACGGTGCTGGTGATTTGCCGCTGCGCAGCAGTGGTTTCTTCCAGCATGGCGGCCTGGTGCTCGGCGCGGCGCGCGAGCCCCGATGAATTTTCCGAAATGTCGTCCGCCGCCGCCGCCACATTGCGGCTGCTGATAGTGAGGCTCTCGATCATTGTGCCGAGCTGCTCCACAGCGCCATTGAAATCGCGCCGCAGGGCTTCGTAGGATTCCGGGAAGGCGCGCGTCAGCACGCAATCGAGATCGCCGGCTGCGAGCGCCTGCAGCGCCTGCGCGAGTTGGGCGACGACATCGCGCTGTTGCTGCTCGGCGTCACGGCGCCCCTGCGCCTGCTCGTCGTTGAGCCGCGCCAGAGCATTTTGTTGCGCCGTCGTATCCAGCAGCGTCTCGATGACGCCGAGCACCGCGCCGGAGCCATCGCGCACGATGGCCGCGTCGATCAGCAGATAATGACGGCCGCCCCAGGGAAGATCGCACCAGTTCTCAGCATGGCCCCTGCCCTTTTCGCGATCGAGCTGAATGTTGGAGTAAGCCGCGTCGCTCGATGTCGAGGCGAGCACGATATCGGCGAGACACGCGCGCTGGGCGGTATAAAACCCACGCCAGTGGTCCTTCGTGCCGACGACATCGTCCGCCTTGAGCCCAGTGAGCTTCGCGCAGGCGTCATTCCACGCGACGATGGCGCCGTCGGCGCCAAGGAAGAACGCTGGCGAGGCGAGTTGGCGGACGATATCGGTGACGCCCGCAAAAGCCGCCCGGTTCGCATCGCGACGTCCGAAAAAACGAAAACCCATGATCTGCCCCATTTCTATGGAAGCAGGATCACAGGTATAGCTTACGCTGAACTTAATGCCTCTACGGCATTTTTTCGAGCGTTACGGCAGCTTTTCGGGCGTCAGGCCAATTCTTTCGGGCGTCAGGCCAATTCTTTCGGCCATCAGGCCATGCAGAATCCGCCGAGCTTGTTGCCATCGAGATCGCGGAAATAGCAGGCGTAGAACCCGCCGCCGCGCGGCCCGGGCGCGCCCTCGTCCTTAGCCCCGAGCGCCAGCGCCTTGGCGTGCAGCGCCTTCACCTGATCGGGACCCGAACAGGCCAGCGAAACCATCGAGCCATTGCCGACGGTGGCCGGGTTCTTGTCGAATGGCGTCAGTACGGTGAACATCGGCTTGTCGGGTCCAACGCCCCAACCCACGCCGCCATCGCTCTCAAAGAAAACCTTGGCGCCAAGCACGCCTTCCAGCAGCGCCTTGTAGAAAGGCACGGCCTTGGCGAGATCGTTCGTGCCGACTGTGGTGTAGGCGATCATGGGGTGTCCTCCCGTCAGTTTCAGCCGCATGTAATACAGGATTGCGGCGCCATGAAAGCACCGACTATGGCGAGCGCCAATGGGCGACGCGGGCGTCACAGGAGCCGCTGCGCGTGGCGATGTGGATTTAGCGTGCAAAGCCTGGCATCATGAGTGACATGGAATAATATTTGGACCACGAATGGCCGGCGATTGGACCGACGAACAGAACGACGCAATTGTCGCTGACTATTTCGCAATGCTCGCGGACGATCAGGCAGGCGCTGAGTACAACAAGGCCGAGCATAACAGGCGTCTGCAACTGACCATTGGCAGGACGCGCGGGTCGATCGAATTCAAGCATCAGAACATTAGCGCGGTGCTTAAGGGTCTCGGAGAAGATTGGATGGTGGGCTATAGGCCAGCTTTCAACTTTCAGTCTTCTCTGGTCGACGCGGTAGTTCGATGGATGGAACGGCATCCACAATCGCTTGCGCCTCGCGCGCAAGCAAGCCGGGACGCTGCATATTCAGGGTTTCGCGAAGAGCCTGCCCTCTGGATAGGTCCTCCGCCGACCCACAGCAACGCGCCTCCACCTGAAGAGCTCCTGCAAATGACAGAAATCGCGCGGAAGTTCGACGTCGCCGGGCGTGACGAACGCAATCGCGCGCTCGGGCGCGCTGGCGAAGAGCGAATACTCGCGCATGAGCACGCGACCCTCTGTGCCGCCGGGCGCACGGATCTCGCTGCGCAAATCCGCTGGGTGTCGAATCTGGATGGCGATGGGGCGGGTTATGACATCCGAAGCTTTGACACTGACGGAAGCGCGCGTCTCATCGAGGTGAAAACAACCAACGGATGGGAGCGGACACCATTTCACATTACCCGCAATGAACTGGCTGTTGCGGACACAAATCGCGACAAATGGCGGCTGATGCGTTTGTGGAACTTTGCGCGCGAGCCGAAGGCCTTCGAACTACATCCACCGCTGAATGCGCATGTGTCGCTGATGGCGACCAGCTTTCAGGCGAGCTTCCTTTAGCCGCATCGAGAACGCCGCGGTCAACACATGGCGCGCCGCCGGAAAGCGAAACCGAGGACATCACCGTCACGCTCTTTAGGATGTATGCAATCGCATCGACAGCGCAAACACCTCGGCGTCATCAGCGTGATCAGCGACTAGCCCCCCTCACTCCCACTCAATCGTGCCCGGCGGCTTGCTCGTCACGTCATAAACAACGCGATTGATCCCGCGCACTTCGTTGATGATGCGTGTCGCGGCGCGGCCCAGAAAATTCATGTCGTAGGGGAAGAAATCCGCCGTCATGCCGTCGACCGAGGTCACGGCGCGCAGCGCGCAGACATGGTCGTAGGTGCGCCCATCCCCCATCACGCCGACTGTGCGCACGGGCAGCAGCACCGCGAAGGCCTGCCAGATGTGATCGTAGAGGCCGGCCTTGCGAATCTCGTCGAGATAGACCGCATCGGCCTTGCGCAGGATGTCGAGCTTTTCGCGCGTGATGGCGCCTGGAATGCGGATGGCGAGGCCCGGGCCCGGGAAGGGATGGCGGCCGACGAAAGCTTCCGGCAGGCCGAGTTCGCGGCCGAGCGCGCGGACTTCGTCCTTGAAGAGTTCGCGCAGCGGCTCGACGAGTTTCATCTTCATGCGCGCCGGCAGGCCGCCGACATTGTGATGCGACTTGATGGTGACCGACGGGCCGCCGGTGAACGACACGCTTTCGATCACGTCCGGATAAAGCGTGCCTTGCGCCAGAAACTCGGGCGCGCCCTTGCCGTCGCTGGCGATCTTTTTTGCTTCGGCGTCGAACACATCGATGAACAGGCGCCCGATGGTCTTGCGCTTCTGCTCTGGATCGCTGACGCCGTCGAGTTCGCGCAGGAAGGTTTCGGACGCATCCACATGCACGAGCGGGATGTTGTAGGCGTCGCGGAACAGGCGCACGACTTCTTCCGCCTCGCCCATGCGCAGCAGGCCGTGATCGACGAAGACGCAGGTGAGTTTGGCGCCGATGGCTTCGTGGATGAGCACGGCGGCGACGGCGGAATCGACGCCGCCCGACAGGCCGCACAGCACGCGCGCGTCGCCGACCTGATCGCGGATCGCCTTGATGGCTTCCTGCCGGAAGGCGGCCATGGTCCAGTCGCTCTTGAGGCCCGCGACCTTGTGCACGAAATTCGAAATGAGCTTGGCGCCGTCGGGCGTGTGCACGACTTCGAGATGGAACTGCACGGCGTAATAGCGGCGCGCCTCATCGGCGATGGCGGCCAGCGGCGCGTTCTCCGAACACGCGATGCGCTTGAAGCCGTCGGGCAGCTTGGTGACGCGGTCGCCGTGGCTCATCCAGACGGGATAGCGCCCGCCGACTTCCCAAACACCCTCGAACAGGGCGGAGGGCTCGACGACTTCGAGTTCCGCGCGGCCGAATTCGCGGTGGTGGCCGGCCTCGACCATGCCGCCGAGCTGCGTCGCCATGGTCTGCTCGCCATAGCAGATGCCCAGCACCGGAATGCCGGCGTCAAAGATAGCCTGCGGGGCGCGGGGCGAGTTCTCGTCGGTGACCGAGCACGGCCCGCCCGACAGGATGACGGCCTTGGGCGCGAGGTCCGCGAAGGCTTTCTCGGCGGACTGGAACGGCGCGATCTCGCAATAGACCCCCGCCTCGCGGACGCGCCGCGCGATGAGCTGCGTCACCTGCGAGCCGAAGTCGATGATCAGCACCTTGTCGTGGTGGCTGACGATGTCCTTGTGGGTGTCTGTGGCGGAAGCGGTCATGAACCTCTGGTCCTGCGCGTCAAAAAGTCGGATTAGGCCATGGGGCGCTGCAGCGCAACCCGAGGCGGGGCTGGGGGCGGGCGTATCCACGCCTGAAACGTGATGGCCCTTCTCCCGCACGGTGTTCAGACCGGAGACATGGGTAACGGGTGTTCGGGGACATCGGTAACAGGTTGAGCATCGCCCGCCGGGTCGCGGAAGTCGAGGCGGGCGATGTGTTGGTGGCGGTAGTACACGTCGAAGACGCCGTCCTGTTCGCTC
>JANXTB010000163.1 GCA_025356415.1 Hyphomicrobiales bacterium | reverse complement strand
ACGTGAGGCGGCCGGTGTTGCTCCCCTCTCCCGCGCTCGCGGGAGAGGGTGGCGCGCAACGCGCGACGGGTGAGGGCTTTTCAGCTTCTCGCTCTCGACGGTTAGAGCGCATCCAGTTGGACCGCCCTCACCCGTCATGCTTCGCATGCCACCCTCTCCCGCCAGCGCGGGAGAGGGGTCGCGCCTCACTCCACAGGCTTGCGCGGCGCCCACCGCAACACAGGGCTACGCGCCGCCTTCGTTTCATCCAGCCTTCTACGCGGCGCAAAGTATGGCGCGCCTTCAAACCGCTCCTTCTCGCCCCGCAGCGCGCTCATTGCGAGATCGCGCAGCGTCATGGCGAAAAGCTCCAGCGATGCAAGGCTTTCCGACTCCGTCGGCTCGATCAGCATGGCGCCGTGCACGACGAGCGGGAAATACATCGTCATCGGATGATAGCCCTCGTCGATCATCGCCTTGGCGAAATCGAGCGTCGTGACGCCGGTGTCCTTCAGCCAGGCATCATCAAACAGCACTTCATGCATGCACGGCTTGTCGCCGAACGGCAGGCTCATGAGGTCCGACAGCCGGACGCGGATGTAATTGGCGTTCAGCACCGCGTCTTCCGACGCCTGCTTCAGCCCGTCCGACCCGTGCGAGAGAATGTAGGACAGCGCGCGCACGAACATGCCCATCTGGCCGTGGAAAGCCGTGAGACGGCCAAGCGCCTGCGTGCCCTCCTCATGCTCAACGAGCGACAGCGCATCGCCCTCGCGCCGCACGAACGGCACGGGCGCGAAGGGCGCGAGCCGCGCCGAGAGCACCACAGGCCCCGAGCCCGGACCGCCGCCACCGTGCGGCGTCGAGAAGGTCTTGTGCAAGTTGATGTGCATGGCGTCGACGCCGAGATCGCCGGGCCGCGCTTTGCCCACGATGGCGTTGAAATTCGCGCCGTCGCAATAAAAGTAACCGCCGCCCTCGTGCAGGATCTGCGCGATCTCGACGATTTCGGTTTCAAACAGCCCGCACGTGTTGGGATTGGTGAGCATGATGGCGGCGACATCGGGCCCCATCAGCGCGCGCACGGCGTCGGGATGCACCGTGCCGTCGGCGCCGGCCGGCACCGCCTTTACGATGAAACCGATGGACGCGGCGGTGGCCGGATTCGTGCCATGCGCGCTTTCGGGCACAAGCACGACGCGGCGCGTCGCGCCCTCGCCCTTGGCGTCAATCGCGGCCTTGATCGCCGCCATGCCGCAATATTCCCCATGCGCGCCGGCCTTCGGCGACATGGCGACGGCCGTCATGTTGGTGAGCGTGAGCAGCCAGTGCGCGAGCGCTTCCATCAGCGCTAGCGCGCCGGTGACGGTCGATTGTGGCTGCAGCGGATGGATATCTGCAAAGCCGGGCAGTCGCGCCATGGCTTCGTTGAGGCGCGGATTGTGTTTCATCGTGCACGAGCCGAGCGGGTAGAGCCCGGAATCGATCGCGTAATTCTTCTGCGACAGCCGCACGTAATGGCGCATGGCCTCGGGCTCGGCGAGACCGGGGAGCCCTATCTCTTCGTCGCGCGCCAGCGCGCCGAGGCGCGACGTGAAAGGCGCCGGCTCGTCGAGATCGACGCCCGACACATCGGGGCGGCCCGTCTCGAAGATCAGCGCTTCTTCCAGCTGCAAGCCGCGATTGCCCGTGAACGTGTCGCGCCAGGAGATTTCGGCGGATGCGGGCGCCGTGGGACGGCCTTGGGAGTTCAGCATCACAACACCTCGCTCAGCGCGGCGACAAGCGCGGCGCGGTCTTCATCCGTGTTCATTTCGGTGCTGGCGACGAGGATCAGATCGTCGAGCCCCGCGCCGGGCAGCAGACGCGAGACGGGAACGCCCGCCAGAACGGCCTGCGCCGCAAGCGTTTCCACGATTTCAGCGGCGTCGCCCGCGACGCGTAATGTGAATTCGTTGAAGAAGGTCTTGTTGAGAACCTCCACGCCCTTAACACCCTGCAGCATGTCGGCAAGTTTCACCGCATTCGCGTGATTGACCCGTGCGAGCTTCTTCAGGCCGGCTTCGCCGAGCAGCGTCATGTGGATGGTGAAGGCCAGCGAACAGAGCCCCGAATTGGTGCAGATGTTCGAGGTCGCCTTGTCGCGGCGGATGTGTTGCTCGCGCGTCGAGAGCGTCAGCACGAAGCCGCGGCGTCCTTCCGCATCCGTGGTTTCGCCGCACAGGCGCCCGGGCATCTGGCGCACATATTTCTGCCGCGTAGCGAACAGGCCGACATAGGGCCCGCCAAAGTTCAGCGAATTGCCAATGGACTGGCCTTCGCCCACAACAATGTCGGCTCCCATGGCGCCGGGAGATTTCACCGCGCCGAGCGACACGGCCTCTGTGAACACCGCGATCAACAAAGCCCCGTTGGCGTGGCACTTCTCGGCAATCTCTGTCAGGTCGCGCAGATTGCCGAACACGTCGGGCGTCTGCACCACGACGCAGGATGTGTCCTTGTCGATCTGCTCAGCCAAGTCCTCGCGGGCCAGAACATCGGGAGCCAGCGTGACCGTCTCGTCGCTGGCGAGCGCCGACTGCGTGCGCACGACGGCGGCGTAATGGGGATGCAATCCGCCAGACAACACCGCCTTGCGGCGCTTGGTGATGCGATGCGCCATCAGCACGGCCTCGGCGCAGCCGGTCGAGCCGTCATACATGGAGGCGTTGGCGACATCCATGCCGGTGAGCAGCGCGACCTGCGTCTGGACTTCGAACAGATATTGCAACGTGCCCTGCGCGATCTCGGGCTGGTAGGGCGTGTAGCTCGTCAAGAATTCCGAGCGCTGGATCAGATGATCGACGCTGGCCGGCACATGATGCTTGTAGGCGCCGGCGCCTACAAAGAACGGCACGCTGCCAGCCGCGACATTGCGCGCGGCAAGTTTCCCAAGTTCGCGCGCCACCTGCAGCTCGGTCTTGCGGCGCGGCAGGTCGAGCACATCTTTCAGCAGCAGCGCGGGCGGCACATCGGCGAAGAGTTCGTCGATATGCGACACGCCGATGCGCGCCAGCATGTCCTGGCGGTCGAGATCGGTAAGGGGCAGGTAGCGCATGATGTGAGCCTCTAGCAGCAGCTTTTCACGAAGGCCGCATAGGCCTCTTCATCCATCAGCGCGTCGAGTTGCGAGGCGTCGCTGATGCGCATTTTCAGGAACCAGCCCTTGCCGGCAGCATCCTCGTTGACCAGCGCGGGCGCGCCTTCGAGCTCGGGATTGACCTCGATGATTTCGCCAGACGCGGGCGCATAGACTTCGCTCGCCGCCTTCACGCTCTCGACAACCGCCGCCTGCTCGCCCTGCTCGACGCGGGCGCCCGTCTGCGGCAATTCGACGAAGACGACATCGCCCAGTTGCGACTGCGCATAATCGGTGATGCCGACGGTTGCGATGTCGCCATCGACGCGGATGTATTCATGGTCCTTGGTGTAACGGGTCTGCGACATCACTTGCCTCGATAGTAGCGTGTGGGAACGAACGGCATGGAAACGACGCGCGCCGGCAGCGGCTTGCCGCGCACGATGATGTTGAGCTCTGAGCCCGGCGCAGCCGATGCGGCGGCGACATAGCCCATCGCGATCGGACGACCGAGCGAGGGCGCGAAACCGCCCGACGTCACGCGCCCGACGATAGCGCCCGCGCTGTCGGCGATCTCGGCTCCTTCGCGCGCCGGCGCCTTGCCTTCGAGCGCAAGGCCGACGCGCTTGCGCGAGACGCCGTTTGCAATCTGCGCCTGCAGCACAGGCGCGCCGGGAAAGCCGCCTTCCGCGCGGCGGCGCTTGGAGATCGACCACAGGAGATCGGCTTCCGCCGGCGTCGTGTCCTCATCAATGTCGTGGCCGTATAGGCAGAGACCCGCCTCCAGCCGAAGCGAGTCGCGGGCGCCGAGGCCAATGGGTTTCACGCGCTCGTCTGCGAGCAACGCCCTCGCAAAGCCGTCGGCCTGCGCGGCGGGAATGGAGATTTCGAAACCATCCTCGCCGGTGTAGCCCGAGCGCGAGACATAAAGTTCGACGCCCGCATGCGTGACGCGGCGCATCGACATGAATGGCTGTGTTGTGACGCCGGGCAGCAGGCGCTCAAGCACCTCCGCACCTTGCGGCCCTTGCAGCGCGAGCAACGCGCGATCATCCAGCACATCGAGTTTGAGATCGGGCAGAAGTGCTTCGATATGCGCGAAGTCGTGCGCCTTGCGCGCCGCGTTGACGATGAGGAACAGGCGTTCGTCGCCGTTCGCGTCGGCTGGCCAATGCGTCGCCATGAGATCGTCGAGAATGCCGCCGCGCGCGTTCAGCAATTGCGTGTAACGGATGCGGTCTTGCGCCAGCGCGACGAGATCGCCGGGGACCAGCGTCTCGAATCGCGCGCGCGCGTTCGGACCTGACAGAAACGCCTGCCCCATGTGCGAAACATCGAATAGCCCTGCGGCTGCGCGCGTGTGCAGATGCTCGGCGAGAATGCCCTGCGCATATTGCACCGGCATGTCATAGCCGGCGAACGGAACCATGCGCGCGCCAAATTCGCGATGCAGCGCATTCAGCGGCGTGGCGAGAAGAGGTTCGTTGGGGGATTCGTCAGTCGACATCAATCACCGGACAACAGAGCGCGCACCGTCAGCACCGGTCGAAACCTGTGCTGCGCGCCCCCTCTGTCCGTGTACCTGAGAGATTTCCCGCAACGCCCTTGTGAGGAGACGCGGTTACGCCCGTCGGTGGATCCGCGCGTCTTGTGGGACGCGTCGGCTCGCTTTCCAGAGTGTCATCCCCTCGCGGTCCATGGGCCTGAGCGTTTCCGGGGCGGTTGCGCCTTCGGCGCCGGCGTAATGTCGAAACATCCGCCGGACTCTTCCGCGTGGGGTCTTTGACTGACGGCTCGACCGTGCCCGAGTCCCGGTCGCCAAGTCAACCGTAAGCGGCGCGGAAAGCGCGCGCGCCCGAAGCCTCCGTCCACAGGAAAGAGACGGGACGCTTACTTTTTGGCGATGCCGACGACGACCATATAATCCTCGTTCGCCTCGTCGCGCGTGTAGGGCACGCTGACCGGGTCGGACACGAAGGAGAAGGTCGAGCTGCCCTGCCCGGCGGGAATGCTGGCCGGCACGGTGAACACCTTCGACGTCACGATCTGCTGATTGTCTTCGCGGCGAACGCCGACGCGAATCGGCACAGTGAAGTTTCCGGCCCCGCCGGCGGGGCCCGCCACGACGCGGCCCGACACGCCGACGCGAATCATGATCTGGCCGTTGACGACCGTACATTCGCGCGACGTCTCGCTGATCGTGAACTGCTGGCGCAGCCCGGCGCCGGAGCCGACCTGCATGTGGCCGCCGCCTTCGAGCACATCGACCACCGGGCAATCGACGTTGACGGCCCGTTTGGTCATGTCGGTCGGCTCGGGCGCCGTGGTCGAATTGAAAGCAATGAGATTGCCGATGCTGTTGCCCGTGGAGCCGCATCCGGAAAGAAGCAGCGCGCAGGCGCCGGCCAAAAGAAACTTGTTCATGATCGCATCTTCTCCCGATGGAGCGCCTTATGGCAGCTTCTCGAATCCCTGACCAAAACCCGCAAGCGCCAGAGGCAGGCCAATGCCCTCTTCCGGCGTATTGAAAACAATAAAAGTGGCGTTCGCGCCGGTCTTCAACTGATCGAGGAGCTTGTCCTCCATCACCACTTCGGCGACGCAGCCCGTCGGCAGGCAGCGCACGAAACCGGCGCGGCCGACGTCGGCATTGTCGATCTTCAGGCCAAGGCCCGCCGGCAGCAGGACGCCCAGCGGCGCGATGACGCGCAGCAGCCGCGCCTTGCCGTCCGCGGTCTTCAGCACGATGACCACGAGGCTGACGTTCGGCTTGTCCTCGGCGGCGATCGACTGCACCAGCGCACATTGCTCGCGCGACGCGCCGGCCGGCGTTTCGCAGCGCATTTCCCAATCGCCGAATTTCGATTTCACGACGCCCTGCGCGGCGGCGGGCGCAGCCCAGAAGGCGGCGAACGCCAGGCCCAGAGCGGCGAAACGCAAAAACTTGCGATCCATCGATGTCGTCAGTCGATCTTGCATCGTGCGTCCATTTCATCCCCGCCCTGCGCCCAAACAGGCGCAGACAGGTTGGTAGTAGGCAAAACCGAAGCGAATAAGGCAATGCCCGCCCGTCAGCGTCCCGCGCAATCGGCTTGGGGGCTTCGAGCTTGAGAACTTGGGGCTTCGGGGTAACAAATGGCCCGCCCCTGTCAAGTCATGGACGCCAGCGTGAGCGAATCAATCCGGGACAGCGGCCCCGGCGGCTTGATCGCATGGTGGAAAACATCGGCCGCCACCGGGGAAGCGGAAACGCCGATAACGGCCTCAACTCACTGCCCTGCGCGGTTTTCTCCAGCAAACTTGCGCGGAATCAACGATTCGAGCGCGAATTTGCCGCAAGGCTTAACGTGGGCGCCTTGTTGCGCTTGCCCGCTCTTTGTGGTTTGGAACAGCGACGGACAGCCCCTCGAGGGCTGAGCACGCGCGGCCGTCGAAATCGGGGGGCGCCGCGCGGTTTCAAAAAAACGCCCCGAACGGCGCAGCAGGAGCGACGACGTTCATGAGACCTGGCTTTCACGGTGCGCAGGGATGGCTCACCACAGTCTCGAAAGGGGCGGCTTGCCTCTCGGCATTTTCCGCAATCGTCGGGTTCACGCCCGCCGCTCTGGCGCAAAGCCCGGCTTTCCAGCCCGGCATTTCGCATGCGGCGCCTAACCAGATAGGCATGATCGCGGCCAACTCGCCCGTCGCGGAGGACATGCATGTCTTCCACAATGGCCTGCTGCTCCCGATCATCATCGTGATCTCGCTGTTCGTTCTGGGGCTGCTGCTCTACGTGGTGTTCCGCTTCAACGAGAACGCCAATCCGACGCCCTCGCGCACGACCCATCACACGGGTCTTGAAGTGGCGTGGACCGCCATTCCGCTGATGATCCTCGTGGTCATCGCGATCCCCTCCTTCCGCCTGCTCACCAAGCAGATCGCCCTGCCCGAGACGGACATGACCGTGAAGGTCACCGGCAAGCAGTGGTACTGGACCTACACCTACCCGAAGGAAGCCAACGGCGGCTTCGAGTTCGACTCGAACCTGCTCGACCAGGACAAGCTCGCCGCCGGCAAGATGCGCCTGCTCGATGTTGACAATGAGGCGGTGGTTCCGGTCGGCAAGGCGGTTCGCCTGCAGATCACGGCCGACGCCGTCGGCGTCATTCACTCGTTCACCATTCCGGCGCTGGGCGTTCGCATGGACGCCGTCCCCGGCCGTCTGAACGAAGTCTGGTTCAAGGCCGAACGCGAAGGCATCTTCTACGGCCAGTGCTCCAAGCTTTGCGGCAAGGACCATGCCTACATGCCGATCGCGTTCCGCGTGGTGTCCGAGCAGGCCTATGCGGCCTGGCTGAACGACGCCAAGAAAAAATTCGCATCCGCGCCGAGCGATGTGACGGTGGCTGACGCCTCCGCCGCCATCCGCCAATAAATTTTGCGCCAGTAGAATTTGCGCCAGCAACACTGGCGCCACTCACGAAATACGTCATTCGACGAGGATCCAAGATGGCAACGACGGCTACCGACCATCACCACCATGAGGCTCATGCCCACCCGACGGGTTGGCGGCGCTACATGTATTCGACCAACCACAAGGACATCGGCACGCTCTACATCATCTTCGCGATTATCGCGGGGATCATCGGCGGCCTCCTGTCCATCGCCATGCGCGCGGAACTCGCGGGGACCGGCATTTCGGTCTTCCCGTGGATTTCCAAGCTGCTGACCGGCGACGGCTCGATCGATGCGGCCAAGAACATGTACAACGTGTTCATCACCGGCCACGGCGTCATCATGATCTTCTTCATGGTCATGCCGGCGCTCATCGGCGGCTTCGGCAACTGGTTCGTCCCGATCATGATCGGCGCGCCGGACATGGCCTTCCCGCGCATGAACAACATCTCGTTCTGGCTGCTGCCCGCATCCTTCTCGCTGCTCATCATCTCGATGTTCGTTGAAGGCGCGCCTGGCATGCAGGGCTTCGGCGGCGGCTGGGTCATGTATCCCCCGCTCTCGTCGAACACCGGCCATCCCGGCCCGTCCATGGACTTCGTGATCCTGTCGCTTCATCTCGCGGGCGCTTCGTCGATCCTCGGCGCGATCAACTTCATCACGACGATCTTCAACATGCGCGCTCCCGGCATGACGCTGCACAAGATGCCGCTGTTCGCCTGGTCGGTTCTCGTGACGGCGTTCCTGCTGGTTCTGTCGCTCCCGGTTCTCGCCGGCGCGATCACCATGCTGCTGACCGACCGTAACTTCGGCACCACCTTCTTCGATCCGTCGGGCGGTGGCGATCCGATCCTGTTCCAGCATCTGTTCTGGTTCTTCGGTCATCCGGAAGTCTACATTCTCATCCTCCCAGGCTTCGGCATCATCAGCCACATCATCTCGACCTTCTCCAAGAAGCCGGTTTTCGGCTATCTCGGAATGGCTTACGCGATGGTGGCGATCGGCGTCGTCGGCTTCGTCGTGTGGGCGCACCACATGTACACGGTCGGCCTGTCGCTCAACACGCAGCGCTACTTCGTCTTCGCCACGATGGTCATCGCGGTGCCGACGGGCGTGAAGATCTTCTCGTGGATCGCGACGATGTGGGGCGGCTCGATTCGCTTCGCGACGCCGATGGTCTGGGCGATGGGCTTCGTGTTCCTGTTCACGGTTGGCGGCGTCACCGGCGTCGTTCTCGCGAACGCGGCCATCGACCGCTACATGCACGAGACCTATTACGTCGTGGCCCACTTCCACTACGTGCTGTCGCTCGGCGCCGTCTTCGCGCTGTTCGCGGGCTTCTACTACTGGTTCCCGAAAATGTCGGGCTACATGTACAACGAGTTCCTCGGCAAGCTGCACTTCTGGATGATGTTCATCGGCGTGAACCTCACCTTCTTCCCGCAGCACTTCCTGGGCCTCGCGGGCATGCCGCGCCGCTACATCGACTATCCGGACGCGTATCTGCTCTGGAACCAGGTGTCGTCCTACGGCTCGTATCTCTCCGGCCTCGCCGTGCTGGTCTTCCTCTATACCGTGTGGGAAGCCTTCAGCGCCAAGCGCCTTGCCGGAAACAATCCTTGGGGTGAAGGCGCGACCACGCTTGAGTGGACGCTGACCTCGCCGCCGCCGTTCCATCAGTTCGAGACGCTGCCGCGCATCACCGGCTCGAACCACTAAGCACACTGTCTCCGGCGGCCTTCGCGCCGCCGGAGCCTTCCTTCGAGTCGCGTGCGCGCGGCTCCAAAGAGGGCTCTTGCCGAACTTGCTTCTCCCAGAGGGAAAAGGCAGCTGCGGAGCAGACGGATGAGGGGTTTCTGCCTCTCCGGCTGAACCGGCATCCCCTCATCCGGCCGCATTCGCGGCCACCTTCTCTCTGTGAGAAGGACGCTCGCGTTTCAGAGCCGCAGCTTGCGGCGGAGTGGTTCATGAGTCTGGTCACGGGACACGAAGTCGACGATCTGCGCATTTCCCTCGCGAGCCCGAAGGATTTCTTCGCGCTCCTGAAACCGCGCGTGATGTCGCTCGTCGTTATCACCGCGCTGGCCGGCATGATGATCGAGCCCGTTCACGTGCATCCGCTCATCGGCTTCGTCTCGCTGCTCGCCATTGCGGTCGGCGCCGGCGCGTCCGGCGCGCTGAACATGTGGTACGACGCCGACATCGACGCCGTGATGGGCCGCACCGCGCAGCGCCCGATTCCCGCCGGCCGCGTGACGCCGGGCGAAGCGCTCGGCTTTGGAATGACATTGTCGGTCTTCTCGGTGCTGACGCTCGGCCTAGTGTCGAACTGGCTTGCCGCGAGCCTGCTCGCCTTCACGATCTTCTTCTACGCCGTCGTCTACACGATGTGGTTGAAGCGCTGGACGCCGCAGAACATCGTCATCGGCGGCGCCGCGGGCGCCCTGCCCCCGATCGTCGCCTGCGCGGCCGTAACCGGTTCGGTAAGCCTCGCGAGCCTCGTGCTCTTCGCCATCATCTTCATCTGGACGCCGCCGCACTTCTGGGCGCTGGCGATCGGCAAGGCTGCTGATTATGGCCGCGCCGGCATTCCGATGATGCCCAACGTCAAGGGCGAGAAGCACACGCGCCTCGAAATCCTGCTCTACACGATCGTCATGGCTCCGGTCGGCGTCCTGCCTGCCATGCTTGGCCAGGCGTCGCTCGCCTATGGGGTGATCGCCACATTGTCTGGCGCCTTCATGCTCTATCTCGCCATCAACGTCTGGCGCGCAAGCAATCCGGCGGTGATCGACAAGGCCTGCAAGAAGCTCTTCGGCTATTCGATCCTTTATCTCTTTCTGCTGTTTGGCGTGGTGGTGATTGAAAACACCATTGCGTCCATTCTCCGCATGGCGGCTTGAGGATCATGAGCGTGACCGAGAAGAACCCGCAGGAAGAAGGCATCCGCCTGACGCCCGAGCAGCAGAAGGCCCGGCGCCTGCGCAACATTGCGATTGGCTGGTCGATCGGCCTGCTGGTCATCATCTTCTGGGCCGTGACGCTGGTGCGCCTCGGTTCGAACGTCTTCCAGAGGCCGATGTAACATGGCCCCCGCGCCCGTCCAGGATCCCGTCATGCAGCGCCGGCATCGCCGCGTCGCGCTGACTGTCGTGGGCGCAGTCGCGGGCATGCTCGGCATGGCCTACGCCGCCGTGCCGCTCTACCAGATGTTCTGCCGGGCGACCGGCTTTGGCGGCGTGCCGCAGATCGCCTCGACCGAATCGGCCACGCGCGGCCAGAAGGTCATGACGATCCATTTCGACGCCAACATCGCGTCCGACCTGCCGTGGACCTTCGAGCCCGAGCAGACCAGCATCAAGCTGCGCACGGGCGAAACGGCTACGGTTTTCTACAAGGTCAAGAATCGCTCGAACAAGACGACGATCGGGCTCGCGACCTACAACGTCACGCCCGAGCGCTCGGGCATGTTCTTCAACAAGATCGCCTGTTTCTGCTTCTCCGAGCAGACGCTGGGGCCGGGCGAGACCATGGACATGCCGGTCGTGTTCTATATCGACCCCGCGGTCGAGACGGACGAGATCATGAAATCGCAAGAGAGCATCACGCTGTCCTATACTTTTTACGCAGCCAAGACGCCGGTCGCTTCAGCCAAGGGGAAGCCGGCGCTCTGATGCGGCAAGACCCGCCTTGACCCTTGAAGCTGAACAGGGCAAAGGGCGGATAACAGACTTCGAGGCGCACGCCTCGGGGACCGACAAGGTGGCCGGTAAGGCCGAAGATAAAAGACGCCAAAGGAAGCTGTCATGGCCGACGCCCATAGCAAACCGAACCACGACTACCACCTCGTAGATCCGAGCCCGTGGCCGCTCGTCGGTTCCATTTCGGCTTTCATCGCCGCGGTGGGCGCGATCATGTGGATGAAGGGCCTGCCGTTCTTCGGGCTGAAGGCCGGCGGATACATCTTCGGCGCGGGCTTCCTGGGCATTCTCTACGTCATGGCCGCCTGGTGGACGGACGTCGTGAAGGAAGCCGAACATGGCGGCTATCACACGCGCGTCGTGCAGATCAGCCACCGCTACGGCATGATCCTGTTCATCGCTTCCGAAGTGATGTTCTTCGTCGCATGGTTCTGGGCCTATTTCGACGCCAGCCTGTTCGCCGGTGAAGCCGGCCAGTACGCCCGCGTCGAGTTCACCGGCGGCCATTGGCCCCCGAAGGGCACGGAAGTGTTCGACCCGTGGCACCTGCCGCTGCTCAACACGCTCATCCTGCTGACGTCGGGCACCACCGTCACCTGGGCGCATCACGCGCTGCTGCATGACGACCGCGACGGCGTGAAGAAGGGCCTGCTGATCACCGTGCTGCTCGGCGCGCTGTTCTCCTTCGTGCAGGCTTACGAATATTCGCACGCCGCTTTCGGCTTCAAGGGCTCGATCTACGGCGCGACCTTCTTCATGGCGACCGGGTTCCACG
>JANXTB010000141.1 GCA_025356415.1 Hyphomicrobiales bacterium | reverse complement strand
GGCAAATCGTACAACGCGGCCAGCGCGCGTCGCAGGCCTTCGGCGGAGCGAACCCGTCGAGACATCAATCCCGCGACGCTCAGTAGATCGCCGCCATCGCCTGCGAGATGTCCGCGCGACGCCTCTAGCCCCAGACTTCCTGCGCGAGCGACACGACAAGATCGAGCTTGGCGCGCTGATCAGCCGGGGTCAGCGGATTGCCGGGCACCGAACTCGCAAAGCCGCATTGCGCGCTCAACGCCAGTTGATCGAGCGGGACGATCGTCGCCGCTTCATCAATGCGCTTGCGCACGAGCGCGCGGTCTTCCAGCTGCGGGACCTTTGAAGAGATGAGGCCGAGCACCACGGTCTTGTCCGAAGGCAGATGCCGCAAGGGCTCGAACGTCCCGGCGCGCGGCGTGTCGAATTCCATCAGATAAGTATTGATGGTGACTTTCTTGAACAGGCGTTCGGCGACGAGATCGTATCCGCCCTCGGCCTGCCAGTGGCCAGCCTGATTGCCGCGACACAAATGCATGGCGACATGCATGTCCTTTGGCGCGCCTGCGACGACCGCGTTGATTGCATCGGTGTAGACCTCGATCAGCTCGCGCCAATCATCGCCGCGCGCCGCGAGCGCCGCCTGGATCTTCGGATCGCCAAGCTTGGCGAGCGACGTTTCATCGAGCTGAAGATAACGGCAGCCGACGTCATACAGGGCCTTCATCTCGGCGTGGTAGGCGCTCGCGAGATCGGCCCAGAATTGCTTGAGATCCGGATAGACGTCCTGCGAAATATTCGCGCGGCCCGAGCGGTAATGGATGTAGCAGGGGCCGGGCAGGGTGATCTTCGGCATGGCGGTTTTCACCACCGATTTCAGGAAGGCGAAATCGGAAGCATTGGCCGAGCCCGTCCAGCCGATCGGCGCGGAGACGACCGGTACGCGCGCGGCGCGCTTGCCGCCCTTGCCGTCCGAATAGGCCCAATCGCCTGCGCCGACGTGCTCACTGCGCACGCCCGTGAGGCCCTGCGTGGTGAAATTTTCCGAATAGGTCGAGCGCCGGAACTCGCCATCGGTCGCAACCTTGAGGCCAGCCGCCTCCTGCATCGCAACGACCTTGCGGATTTCCTCATCCTCGATGGCGCGCAATTGCGGATGGCTGATGGCGCCCTCATGGTGCTTGTCACGCGCCGCCTTGATCGCGTCGGGACGCAGGAAAGAGCCGACGATTTCGGCGCGGAAGGGTGGATTATGCGGAGCTGACATTTTTGTTTTTCCTTTTCTTGGTTTGTTGTTCGTCATTGCGAGCGAAGCGAAGCAATCCATCTGATGGCTGACGCTAGATGGATTGCTTCGTCGCTTCGCTTCTCGCAATGACGAGGGACTGACGGCGAACTATTTGCTTCCGATCGCCGCGCGCGCGGCCTCGATCGCACTTGGCGGCAGTGCGAAGATCTTCTCCACGATCGCCGCCACTTCCTTCCCGGACGCGGGCGAAATATCGAGCTTCAGGCGGTCGGCCTCGGCGCGTAACTCGGGATCGTTCATCGCTTTCATGAAGGCGCTTTGCAAAGCTTCCACGCGATCGGTGGGCACGTCCGGCGCTGCAATAAACGGGCGCCCGAACGTCAGGGGCTCGTAATGCACCTGCATCACCTGCTGCTGCTCGGGCGTTTTCGCAAACGAGTACGCCAGCGGCACGCCTTGCTTGTCGAGCTCGGGATTGGAGCGCATGCCTTCCTGCGCCATGATTTTTATGAAGCCGTCGCGGAGCCATTGCGCGCGCTGCACAGAGATTGTCGACCAGCCGACCCCGCACGTGCCTTGCACTTCGCCCTTTTCAATTGCGAGCAGGATTTCGTTCGAGCCCGGATAGCCGCTGACGATCTTGAAATTGGCGCCAAACACACTGGTCAGCAGAAGCGGGAAGTCGCGTGTCGAGCCGCCCGCGGCGCTGGCGCCGATCAGGATGTTGCCCTTCAGAAACTCCTCGAAGGATTTCACGCCCGCGTCGGCGCGCACGATGCAGACGTAGAGCTCGTTGTTGGCGCTGCCGATTTGCGTCAGCTTGCGGGCGTCATACTTCACCTTGCCCTTGTCGCCGATCAACTGCTCGACCAGCGCGCCGGGAAAGATCGCGCCGATGACGCTGCCGTCCTTGGGCGCGGCGATGGCGATGTGTTGCGTCGCGACGATAGATGCCGCGCCCGCCATGTTGCTGACGACGATGTTCGGAGATCCGGGAATGTATTTCCCCATGTAGCGCGCGGCCAGACGCGCATAGAGATCGTAGCCGCCGCCAGCGGAGGAGCCGACGATCATCTGGATGGTCTTGCCACGGTAAAAATTGGCGACGCTCTCCTGCGCGCCCGCAGGCGCCGCCGCCCATAGCAGGGCGAGCCCTGCCGCCATGAACCCCTTCATAGATCCTCCCGAAGCGTCTCGCCTTTACAGCGTTGATTGTGCGCCATGATCGGCCAGATGCATGGCGAAGGTCAATCCATGCGGCTTGCCAAGCGGCCTTGACAGGGGGAGGCGGCTCGGGCCGGATGGGTGAAAAGAACCATCGGGAGGCGAGCGCAGGCGATGAAAATTGGGGTCTTCGATCATCTGGATAATGCGACGCTGCCGATGGCGCAGTTCATGGAGCAGCGGCTGTCGCTGATCGAGGCCTATGATCGCGCAGGCTTCCACGCCTATCACCTGGCGGAACACCACGGCACCGCGCTCGGCATGGCGCCATCGCCAAACGTGTTTCTCGCCGCTGTCGCGATGCGCACGAAGAACCTTCGCTTCGGCCCCATGGTCTACGCGCTGCCGCTCTATCACCCGCTGCGGCTCGCGCAGGAAATCTGCATGCTCGACCAGTTGAGCGGCGGGCGGCTGCTCGTTGGTTTCGGGCGCGGGTCGTCGCCTGCGGAATTGCGATTCTATGGCGTCGATCCCGCTGAGGCCGAGGCGATCTTCCGGCATCATCTGCCGCTCGTTCTCGACGCGCTGGAATCCGGCATTTATCGCGAGCCGGGCCACGAGGATATCGAACTCAAGGTCTCGTGCCTGCAGAAGCCGACGCCCCCGGTTTGGTACGGCGTGCATTCGCCAGAGAGCGCCGAGCGCGCGGCGCTGCGCGGCTGGCAGACGATCAGCCTCGATGCTGCGGAGGAGGCGCGCGCCTGTTCCCTGGCCTATCGCCGCGCGATGCGCGAGCCATCCGCCGCGCCGCTGCTCGGGCTCGGGCGCTTTATCGTCGTCGCCGAAACAGACGGCGAGGCGGAAGCGCTGGCCGCGCGCGCCTATCCGCATTGGCACACGGCCTTCACGCATCTCGCGCGCAAGCTCGGCTCCACGGCGCGCCATCCTCGGCCAGATACGTGGGAGGCTTTGCACGGGCAGGGCAAAGGCATTGCTGGATCGCCCGACACTGTTGCGCAATTCATCCGCGCGCAGATGGAAGAGTCGCAATGTAATTATCTCGTCGGCCAGTTCGCCTTCGGCGATCTTTCCGCGCGTGAGCTCGCAATATCGATCAATCTGTTCCAGCACCGCGTCATGCCGCAGTTAGGTACGTAATGGCGCAAATGGAATAAGCGTTTTGCTGCTCTGGTCAGGCTCGGTATATTTCGAACCCTTAAGTTTTATACAGGGGGCGATGTTATGGGATGGGCTTCGGCGATAACGGATCTGCCGATGAACTTCGTGCTCAAGGCGTTCCGGCAAGTCTCACGCGTCCCCGCGCTCCGTCGGAAATTTCTGCGCTCGCTTCCACCCAATACTTACGTGCTTGCCGACCGCGCCGGCGAGCTCTTCGTCGTCAATTCCAGCGACCGGGTGATCGGAAAACACCTTTATTCGCGCGGGCATTATGATGTTGAAAAAGCATTCATTGCGCTGCGTCTCGCAGGCGCGACGCCTGACTTCACCTTCGTCGATGTCGGCGCCAACATCGGTCCGATCTGCATCCCTGTCGTGAAACGAGGTCTCGTCCGGCGAGCGATCGCCATCGAACCTGAACCCGCAAACTTCAGATTTCTCTCTGCGAACATTCTCATCAACGATCTCGCTGACAAGATCGTCGCGCATCCGGCCGCCGTCGGAAGCCAGGCGGATCAATGGCTGGAGATGGAAATTTCCGAAGGCAATCTCGGTGATCATCGCATCCGCGTGCAGGCTGAACCCGGCTACTTTTCGGAAGAGAAGCGCAAGACCATCAAGGTGCCGTCAACAACGCTCGATGCGCTTCTGTCTGATGTCGATCTGTCGAAGGTTTTCATCTGGATCGATGTTCAGGGTTTTGAAGGGTTCGCTCTGCAAGGAGCGACCAATGTGTTCAAGGCCAAGGCGCCCGTCGCTCTCGAGTTCTGGCCTTACGGGATGGGCCGCGCGGGATCCTATGACCTGTTGAAGGCGGCCTTGCTGGGGTCCGGCTACACGCAGTTTTACGATCTCTCGAACCCGGTCGCGCAGCCGCTGACGGAGCAGGTGCTCGATGCTCTCCGGGCGACATTGACGGGCGATTCCTCAACGGACATTCTTGTCCTGGCTTGAGGACCGAATTTTTTTGTACCTTGCGGCACGCGAGTTGCTTTGCACGCCTCGGTTCCGCAATCGAAGGGTTGAGCAGATGAACAAGGTCTCGGGCTGGTCCAGAAAAGGCATGGCCGCACTCTGCGGCCTCGTCGCCCTCATGCCTTTGTCGGCGACGGCGGTCGAGGTGCAATTCGGCACGACGGGCAAAAGCGATGCCACATCCATCGTTTCCTACATCGGCATGGAACGGAAGATGTTCGAGGCGAACGGGCTGACTCTCAACTGGATCGCAGCCGGTTCCGCCGCGCGCGCGGTGCAACAGACGCTGGCCGGCTCGCTCGAAATTTCCATCGCTGCAACGGACCAGACGGTGCGCGCGATCGCGCAGGGCGGGGCAATCGCCATTGTGGCTGGCGCCGTCGGCGCTGCGCCGTTCCGTGTGCTCGGCCAGAAGGGCGTCAATGGCTGGCCCGATCTCAAGGGCAAGGTCATTTCGGTCGGCGGTCCGAGCGACCAGACATTGTTCTTCTTCCACATCATGGCCCGCAAGAACGGGCTGAAGGACAATGATTACGACCTCGTTTTCGGCGGCACGACGCCGGCTCGATTCCAGCAACTGGCGAGCGGCGCAGTTGGCGCCGCCGTACTGACCAACCCGAACGATCTGATGGCGCTCGATGCCGGCTATTCGGACCTCGGTGCGGCGCCTGATTACGTGCCGGTCTGGGCGCAGAACAATGTGTTCGTCAATCGCGACTGGGCGAAAAAAAATCCCGCCACCGTCACGGCCTTCCTGAAGACATTCGTGCAGGCGACGGACATCTTTTACGACAAGGCGAATCGCGAAGACGTGCTGAAAATTCTGATGAAATACACGAGCTCCGACCGCAGCGTCGCCGAGCGCGTTTATGATTTCTACCAAGAGAAAAAGATCATCATGCCCGGCGCCGAATTGAGCGAGGCGGGCATTCAGGCTGTCGTGGACTCGCTGGTCGAAATCAAGGAGCTGCCGGCGCCCATTCCGGTGTCGCAGCTCATCGACAAGAGCTACCTCGCCGCAGTCAAAAAATAATCGGAGGACGCCCGTGCCCATCACTGAAAAGAGCATCACCACTCCGGGTGGCATGCCGGCCTTTGTCGCCATTCCGCGCGCGCCGGAAAAAGCGCCCGTGATCGTGCTGCTGCATGAGCGCTATGGACTCGTCGAGCACACGCGCGATCTGGCGCGCCGCCATGCGCGCGAGGGGTATGTGTGCATCGC
The DNA here is from genome assembly GCA_025356415.1 of Hyphomicrobiales bacterium. Taxonomy (GTDB): domain Bacteria; phylum Pseudomonadota; class Alphaproteobacteria; order Rhizobiales; family Beijerinckiaceae; genus Terripilifer. Next base: position 1,841 of record JANXTB010000141.1, on the reverse strand, counting down.
AGGCGATTACTTCTGGAAACATCTGGACCAGGAAGCGCTGCATGACGGGGATGAGAGTTACGACATGACCGACGACGAGGCGCTCGTCCTGATGGAGGATGCGATCGCCGCGCTGGCCGATGTCCCGCAGGCGGATCTCACCCGCATCGCCGCTATGGGCGTCTGCCAGACTGGGCGCCATCCGTTGCTGCTCGCCGCGCATCGTCCGCTCAAGGCGGCGCTGTGCTGGTATGGCGCCGCGCAGGATCGCGAATGGCAGGAGAACGCGCGCTATCCCGTTGCGCTCGACAAGTTGATTCCGAAAATTAGCTGTCCGGTGCTCGGCATGTTCGGCGAGCGCGATCACATCATCTCGGTGGATCACGTGCGGAAGTTGCGCGGCGTGCTCGAGGCGAACGCCAAGTCCTACACGATCGAGATTTTCGGCGACGCTCCGCATGGCTGGCTGAACGACACCATGCCCGGCCGCTACCGCCCCGCGCAGGCCGAAGCCGGCTGGGCGGCGCAAAGCGCGTTTCTCGCGAAGGCGTTTTCGGAATCAGCGTTCGGCTCGCAGATCCAGCAGTCGTTCAAGGCGACGATTTCACCGGACTACGACTTCAGCAAAAACGTTCGTCATGAGTGAGCGAGTTCTGGCGCGCGCGCATCGACGATCATGTCGAAGAGCGCGCTCGCCGGGATCGGCGTTTGATGGATCGTCACGCCGAAGGGTCGCAGCGCGTCTTCCACCGCCGAGATGATCGCCGCCGCAACCGGAATGGTGCCGACCTCGCCGACGCCCTTGGCGCCCAGCGGATTGATGGGCGAGGGCGTCTCGCGATAGAGCGTGACGATTTTCGGAATTTCGGTCGCGGTCGGCAGCAAGTAGTCGGCGAAAGTCACTGTGAGAGGCTGACCTTCGGCGCTGTAGATCATTTCCTCGAACAGCGCATTGCCGATGCCATGCACGATGCCGCCGCGGATCTGGCCATCGACGATCATCGGATTGACGCGCACGCCGCAATCCTGAAGCGCGGTGTAGCGCAGGATGGTGACGCGCGCCGTGGCGGGATCGACCTCGACCTCCGCGACATGGCTCGTGTTGGCGTAGGTCAGCGGCTCGGTCTGCCATTTGATGTCGGCCTCAAGCGCCGGGTCGATGCCGGGCGGGAAGGCGTAGCCCGGCGCGCCTTTCAGCACGCGCGCGAGTTCGGCAAGCGACACGGCCTTGTCGGAGCCGGCAACACGCACCTGGCCATCGACGATTTCGAGATCCTCTTCGGCAGCCTCGAGCATGTGGCTCGCAAGTTTCTTCGCCTTCGCCGCCACGGCTTGCGCGGAGAGCAGCACGGACGAACCCGCTGTCACCAATTGGCGGCTGGCGAAGCCGCCGAGCCCGAGCGGCGTGCGCGCCGTGTCACCGGAAGTGACAGTAATGTCCTTCGCGCTGACACCGAGGTGCTGCGCGCAGATCTGCGAGAGCGCGGTCGCAAGGCCTTGGCCCATGGCCGCCGCCCCGGTGTAGATCGAGATCTTGCCCGACGGGTTGACGCGCACCATGCCGGTCTCGAACGGCCCGCGCCCGGTGCCCTTCACCGCGTGGGCGAGGCCGATGCCGAGGTAGCGGCCCTCGCTCAGCGCCTTGGCCTGACGCGCGGGGAAGTCATGCCATCCAGCCGCCGCGAGGACTTCATTATGCGAGGCGATGTAATCGCCACTGTCGTAAGTTATCGCTGCGCCAGAGCGGGCTTTCAGCGGCTTGGAATAGGGCATCTTCTCCGGCGGGATCAGATTGCGGCGGCGGATTTCCGCGCGATCGACGCCAAGCTCGCGCGCGACGCGGTCCATCAGCCGTTCCATCG
>JANXTB010000122.1 GCA_025356415.1 Hyphomicrobiales bacterium | reverse complement strand
GTCCTGACCAAGCTGCAGGCCACCTGCGTTGCGGATCTCGGGCGCTTTGCCGAACAACTGGCGCGCTTCGAAAAACCCAAAGCTGAGCAGACTTATACTAAGGTCAAACTTGCAACGCTCAATGGTGGAGATGCAGCTGCCCCTTAGGGCAATTGCACTGCCCGCCGGTCCAATACCACCATGCAAATTTGACTGCTACTCAGGCGGACACCGTCCGCTGTTCAAAGCGTCTTGCGACCCTAGCAAGCTCTTCAGAAGTGCGCGGATTTCGAAGCGCCGCACCGCGGCCACGAAAAACTCGGCCGGGGAAAAGCATGTCACGCACTCTGAAATTCGCAGCCCTTCTAGTTGCCGGCTCGTCACTGGCGGCCAACGCTGCGGATCTTCCCTCGCGCGTCGCAGTGCCTTCACCGATCTATGCGGCTACGGCTTTCAGCTGGACCGGCTTTTATCTCGGCGCCGGTCTCGGCTGGGCGGAGACCAGCAATACTTATTCAGCAGGCGCGGTGCTCAATGCGCTGACGGCGGTCAAGACCTTCCCGACCCTGAACAAGGATGGCGGAAGCGGCGCTCTCTTCATGGGTTATAATTACCAGGTCGGACAGGTCGTTCTCGGCGCCGAACTCGATGCGCAGGCGATCATCACCGGCAAGGTGCGCTACCTCCCCATCGTTGGCGAACAACTCACCGCGCACACGAACTGGGTTGGCTCGCTTCGTGGCCGCGTTGGTTACGCCATCGACCATGTCCTGCTTTATGCGACAGGCGGCCTCGCGTTCGGCTCGCCGAAGTCGACACTCACGACGACATCCTTCACCTACGGCATCGGCAATGGCGCGCGCTGGGGCTGGACGCTCGGCGCGGGCGCTGAATACGCCTTCAACAACAACTGGATTGTCGGCCTCGAATACCGCTACGCGCAATACCAGAAAGAGACCACGACGTTCCAGGGCAATACGATTCTCGGCGGCCTCGCCGGACTCAGCAACGAGTTCAACACCAATCAGGTGATGGCGCGTGTTCTCTACAAGTTCTGATCCCTTCCCACCTCTGAATGGAGCCTGAAACCATGATGAAATTCATTGGACTTGCTGCGACGACACTGATGCTCTCGACCGGCCTCGCGCAGGCGCAGGTGCAGCTCAACTCATATGCCGACAAGGACGGCTATATCGACGTCCAGAAGCTGACCTGCGCGCAGCTGGCCAACACGTTCCAGGAAGACGCTGACTTCCTCGGCGTCTGGTACAGCGGCTGGTACAACGGCCTCGCCAAGAAGCATGCGATCAACATGCCACGTGCGAAGGAAGGCATCCATGAGGTGATCGTCCACTGCAAGGCCAATCAGAACAAGAAGATCATCCAGGCGATCGATTACGTTCTGAAGCAGGAAAAGAAGAACAAGTAAGACGCCTTACGTATCGAGTCACGTTTCAGTCGCGCTTGATGACGAGTTCATGTTGAAGCGACTGCTGTCTCTTCTGGAGTTTGAACATGAACAAGTTGTCCAAATGGCTTGTCGCCTGCGCGATGATCGCGCCGATCACGATCGGCGCTTCATATGCGCAGGGGCAAGCGCCCGCGAAGAAGCCGAATATCCTGATCATCTGGGGCGATGATATCGGCGGTTTCAACATCAGCGCCTACAATCAGGGCATGATGGGCTACAAGACGCCCAACATCGACGCGATCGCCAAGGAAGGCGCGTTGTTCACCGATTGGTATGGCCAGCAGAGCTGCACCGCAGGTCGTGCGGCCTTCATCACCGGCCAGTCGCCCATTCGCTCAGGGCTAACGAAAGTCGGTCTGCCCAGCGCGCCTGAAGGCATGAAAGCGGAAGACCCGACCATCGCTGAATTGCTGAAGCCGCTGGGTTACGTCACCGGCCAGTTCGGCAAGAACCATCTCGGCGACCGCGACGAAATGCTGCCGACCAACCACGGCTTCGACGAGTTCTTCGGTAATCTCTACCACCTCAACGCCGAGGAAGAGCCGGAGAACGCCGACTATCCGAAGGACCCCGAGTTCAAGAAGAAGTTCGGTCCACGTGGCGTGATCCACAGTTTCGCTGGCGGCAAGATCGAAGACACCGGACCGCTCACGAAGAAGCGCATGGAGACTGTCGACGAGGAAGTGACGACCGCAGCGCTCGGCTTCATGGACAAGGCAGTCAAGGACAACAAGCCGTTCATGGTCTGGTGGAACTCCACCCGCATGCACGTCTTCACGCATCTCAAGCCTTCTTCAGAAGGCAAGACGGGCCTTGGCATCTATGCCGACGGCATGGTGGAGCACGACGCCATGGTCGGCCAGTTGCTCGCCAAGCTCAAGGAACTCGGCATCGAGGACAACACCATCGTCATGTACTCCACTGACAATGGCGCCGAGACGTTCACGTGGCCCGATGGCGGCACCACGATGTTCAAAGGCGAGAAGAACACGAACTGGGAAGGCGGCTACCGCGTTCCTACGGTCATGCGTTGGCCCGGCGTCATCAAGCCCGGCACGATCAACAACGAGATCGGCGCGCATGAAGACATGATGACGACGCTGCTTGCTGCGGCGGGCTCTCCGAATGTGAAAGAGGAGCTGCTCACCGGCAAGCAGGTCGGCGGCAAGACCTTCAAGGTTCACCTCGACGGCTACAACCTGATGCCCGCACTAAAGGGCGAAGGCGCCTGGCCGCGCAAGGAGTTCCTGTATTGGACCGATGACGGCAGCGTCGCCGCGCTCCGTTATGGCAACTGGAAGATCACCTTCCTGGAGCAGAAGTCCGAAGGCCTGGATGTCTGGCAGCAGCCCTTCTCCGCTCTGCGTGCGCCCCTCCTCACCAATCTGCGGATGGACCCGTTTGAGCGGGCGCGGGCTGAGCATGCGATGGGCTATCAGCGTTGGTACATGGAACACATGTATGCGTTTGCGCCAGCCGGAGCCTATGTCGGCAACTGGCTGCAGAGCTTCCGCGAGTTTCCGCCGCGCCAGAAGCCCGGCTCCTTCAACCTCGACCGGGTGATGGAAGCCGTGACGAAAGCAGGCGGCGACCAGTAAGCCTGCCAAGATTATTTGCCAAAAGACTTGCCCGGCTGTCGAATGCGACAGCCGGGCTTTCAATTTCAATCCATTTTAAAACGGGTGTTGAACATGAAGCGGATCATCGTCGCTGCCCTCCTGTTCCTCTTTTCAAGCCCGGTGTTTGCCGCCGATCCTCTGCCATCGTGGAACGACGGCGCGGCGAAACAATCCATCATCGCTTTCGTGACAAAAGTGACGACGGCAGGTTCGCCGGATTTCGTACCGCCATCGGAGCGCATCGCCACCTTCGACAATGATGGCACGCTGTGGGGCGAGCAGCCGCTGCCGACGCAGCTCTACTTCGCCCTCGACCGGGTGAAAGAGCTGGCGCCGCAGCATCCCGAGTGGAAAACCAAGGAGCCCTTTGCATCTCTTCTCAAGGGCGACCTGAAGACCGCTGCGGCAGGCGGAGAAAAAGCGGTCTTGAATCTCATGATGGCGACGCATGCCGGCATGACCACGGTTGAATTCGAGCAGATCGTCAGGAAATGGATCGCGACCGCGAAACATCCCAAGACCGGCAAGCTCTTTACCGACATGACCTATCAGCCGATGCTCGAAGTGCTCGCCTATCTGCGCGCCAACGGCTTCAAGAACTACATCGTCTCCGGCGGCGGCATCGAGTTCATGCGCCCGTGGGCGGAAAGCGTTTACGGGATTCAGCCAGAACAAGTTATCGGCAGCAGCATCAAGACAAAATTCGAATTGCGCGATGGGAAGCCCGTGCTCGTGCGCCTGCCCGAGCTGAATTTCAACGACGACAAGGGTGGCAAACCCGTCGGCATCAACCAGCATATCGGGCGCCGACCCATCATGGCGTTCGGCAACTCGAATGGCGACCAGCAGATGCTGGAATATACGCAAGGCGGCAGCGGCGCACGCTACGAATTGCTGGTGCTGCATGATGATGCAGCACGCGAATTCGCCTACGGCCCGGCGCGCGGCTTGCCCGATGTCAAACTCGGCGCATTCACGCCCGCGCTCGACGAACATGCAAAGAAAGATGGCTGGACTGTCGTCAGCATGAAGAACGATTGGAAAACCGTTTATCCATCCGACGTCGTCGCCATCGACATCCTGCTGCAGCCGGACGCAGTCATGCTGCAGCACGCCGCCGCCAACAACGCGCGCCTGCTCGGAGCTTTTCCAGACGGCTTCGCACTCGATGAGACACATACGCCGCACATCACGATGCTGCAGGCTTTCGTGCGCAGAGACGATCTCGCCAAGCTTTATGCGGCCGAGGAAAAGGTGCTCGCGGCAGCCAATGTGAATGCGATGAAACTGGACGCCACGAAGCTCTACTACATCCCCGCCGGTGGCGGCCTCGGCGTTGCGGGCATCGTCGCCAATCTGACGCCGGAACTGCGCAAGCTGCAGGCGGATATCATCGCGGCCGCAGCGCCATACAATTTGAGAACCGGCCCCATCGCGGCATTCACCGCACCGCACGACGATCCCGCCATCGATGCCGGTATGATCGAATATGTTTCAAAGTTCGAGCAGATCGGCGCAGGCGAGAAATTCAATCCGCACGTCAGCACGGGCAACGCGCCGACAGCCTATCTTGACCAGATGGTCGCCGAACCGTTCACGCCGTTCACCTTCTCGCCAGCCGGCGCAGCCGTTTACCAACTTGGGCCCTTTGGGACAGCTGCGAAGAAACTCCAGCAGTGGGATTTGCGATAGAAAAACGGCAAACGCCTGCTAGGGTCGTGGGATGAGCATGCAAACCCGCAATTCCGGTGCGCCGCCGGCTGGCTTCTCCAGGACCCTGATCCTTGGGATTGCGATCGCATGCTCGGCGATCGTGCTCGCTGTCGGCGCCGTGCGCGGGCAATCGCAGCCGCCAACAGGCGTTGGCATTCTGACCCCCGCCGCCGAACCCGGCCATGCCGGATCGGCGTCCTGCGCAACCTGCCACCCTGCGCAAACCAGCGCCTGGCGCGCCTCGCAACACGCCCGCGCCATGCAGCCTGCGACCTCTGAGACCGTACTCGGCGATTTCAACGATCAACGCGCGACGCATTTCGGATCGAGCGCACGCTTCATCCAGAAGGACGGACGCTACATCGTCGAGACGGAAGGCCGGGACGGCAAGGCTGCTGAATTCAAGATCGACTACACATTCGGCATCGAACCGCTGCAGCAATATCTGACGACGTTTCCTGACGGCCGCGTGCAGGCGCTGCCCTATGCGTGGGTGACGACGCCGAAGGATGCCGGCGGCCAGCGCTGGATTCATCTTTATCCAAACGAGGCCATTCCCGCAGGCGACGCCTTGCACTGGACCGGCGGCCAGCAGAACTGGAACTACATGTGCGCGGATTGTCACTCGACATCCGTCCGCAAGAATTACGACGCCAGCACGAACCGCTTCACGACGTCCTTCTCCGAAGTCAGCGTCGGCTGCGAGTCCTGCCACGGCAAGGCGGCGGGCCATGTCGCCTGGGCTGCCGGTGGGCGCCCCGCGTCAACCGCCAACAAGGGTTTCGCCAGCGTCGCGGCCAAACGACCAGCGCCGGACTGGACGCCCGATCCCGCGACCGGCAGCCCGGCGCATGGCGTCACGCGCCCCATTGGCGACGAGGTTGAAACGTGCGGCACGTGCCATGCGCGGCGCGGACAATTTGCGGAAGGCTGGCAGCCCGGCAAGCCGCTCACTGATTTCTATCGTCCCGCATTTCTGACGCAGGACCTGTTCGAAGCCGACGGACAGATGCGCGATGAAGTTTTCAACTACGCCTCGTTCCAGCAAAGCAAGATGCATGCGAAAGGCGTCGTCTGTGGCGATTGCCACGAACCCCACAGCGGCAAGTTGAAAGCCGCCGGGTCGGAAGTCTGCGCGCAATGCCACGTCTCCACCAAGTTCAGCGCGGCCGCGCATACAGGCCATGCGCCGGGCCCGAAAACGCCGGATTGCATCGGCTGCCACATGCCCGTGCGCACATACATGGTTGTGGATCCGCGTCACGATCACGGCTTCCGCGTGCCCCGTCCCGATCTCACCGTGACGCTCGGCACGCCCAACGCCTGCAACGATTGCCACAAAGACAAACCGGCAGCATGGGCCGCGCAGGCCGTCGAGCAATGGCACGGGCCTGTGCGCAAGGGCTTCCAGACCTATGCGCCGGCCTTTCACGCCGCCGCGACCAACAGCACGTCGGCGCGCGATCTTCTGCTACGCGCGGCGACCGATACGGAGACGCCCGCCATCGCGCGGGCGACCGCGCTCGTTTTCCTGCAGGGACTGCCCTCGATCAAGGTCGAGGACGCCTTGCGCAATGCGCTGGCGGATCCCGACCCCATGGTTCGCATCGCGGCGCTAGAGGGCCATGAAGGCCAGCCCGCGGAGCAACGCTGGCGGCGCGCGAGCCCGCTGCTGAGCGACCCCGTGCGCGCCGTCAGGCAGCAAGCCGTGACAGTGCTGGCAGAAGGTCCGCCTTCCGGCGCCAGCGCGGCGGAACGGCAGGCTTTTGACGCCGCCGCCACGGAGTACATCGCGGCAGAGCGCTTCAACGCCGACCGTCCAGAAAGCCGCGCCAATCTCGGCCGCTTTTTCCGGCGGCAAGGCAAGATGGCCGAAGCGGAAAAGGAATATCTGGCGGCGCTCGATCTCGACTTCACCATCGCGCCGCGCATCGACCTTGCCGATCTCTATCGCGCGCAAGGCCGCGAAGCGGATGCGGAATTGTTGCTGCGCCAGACCATCTCGATCGCCCCGACCGCGGCGGCGCCACGCCATGCGCTGGGCCTCGCGCTGATCCGCGCCAAACGCTACGACGACGCGATGGAGCCGTTGCGCCGCGCGACGGAACTCGACCCCGCCCAACCGCGCTACGCCTATGTCTATGCGGTCGCGCTCGATTCGCGCGGCCAGGCGGCGGCGGCGCGCGGCGTGCTTGAAAAAGCCTTGGCGACCAGCCCCTCCAACGTCCAGCTGCTCACCGCGCTTTTGCAGAACGCCATGTCCGCCCGTGACTTCGTGCGCGCCCTGCCCCTCGCCGAGCGCCTGAGCCTCCTCCAGCCCGACGACCCCGCCGCAGCGCGTCTTGCGGGCCAGCTGAAAGCAGCGACCGCGGCGCCGCGCTGACAAAGCGGAAATGATGGACAGAAGGCGTATAGTTTTGGCTTAAGCGGATGCGATGTAACAAAAAACAGCATCCTTATTGGTTCTGGATGGCCTTGAATCTCGGACTGGAACTGGGAACGAACGATGCGCCCACAAACGCCCGGTGCGCCAACCACCAGACATAGCGCCCGCCGGATGCCGGCCCTCGCGGCCCTGCTCTCTGCGACCCTGCTTTCGGTCCTCCCCAGCCATGCGCAAGAGCGGCCGAACATCGTTCTGATCGTGGCCGATGACGCCGGATATGCGGACATCGGCTCCTTCGGGAGCGAGATCAGCACGCCCAACATCGACGCGCTGGCGTCGGTTGGCGTCCGCTTCACCGATTTCTATGTCGCTCCGACGTGTTCGCCCACCCGCTCGATGTTGCTCAGCGGTGTCGACAATCATGTCGCGGGTCTCGGCAACATGGCGGAGTTCACAGCCTCGAACCAGAAGGGGAAACCCGGCTACGAGGGCTACCTCAATGAACGCGTCGCGCCCGTCGCCTCGCTCCTCAAGGAGGCCGGTTACCACACCTACATGGCCGGCAAATGGCACATGGGCGAAGAGCCCGACCAATTCCCGGCTGCGCGCGGCTTTGAGCGCGATCTGACGCTGATCCCCGGCGGTGGCAGCCACATGGATGACATGTGGGGCGCCAAAGGCGAGAAGCAGCTCTACACGCGCAACGGAGGCAAGCTTCAGGAGCTCCGTCCGGGGTTTCATTCCAGCGATGATTACACCGCGGCCATCATCGAGAACATCGAAGAAAACCGGGCGGACGCGAAGCCCTTCTTCGCCTATGTGGCCTACCAGGCGCCGCACGACCCGTTTCAGCTGCCAGACGATTGGCTCGACAAATACAAGGGACGTTACGATCAAGGCTACGACGCCACGCGCGCAACGCGCATCGAACGCATGAAGCAGCTGGGCATTCTCGATCGCAACGCCGATGTCTTTCCCCGGCTTCCGAACGTGCCCGCGTGGAGCACGTTGTCGCCTGACGAAAAGCGCGAGTCGTCACGTCGGATGGAATTATATGCGGCCATGGTCGAACATATGGATTCGAACATCGGCAAGCTCATTTCCTATCTCAAGCAAAACAATCTCTACGACAACACGCTCTTCGTGTTCCTCTCGGACAATGGCCCCGAAGGCACGTCGATAAAAATGGGCGCGCCCTGGGACAACAGCAAGTTTGAAAGCTGGGGCAAGAAGGGAACATTCATTCAATACGGGGCTGCCTGGGCGCAAGTCAGCGCTGGACCGTTCCGGATGTTCAAGGGATACGAATCCGAGGGCGGCATCCGCGCACCGATGATCGTCGCCGGTCGCGGCGTGAACGGCAGCGGCAGGATTTCCGGCGCCCTCGCGCATGTCATGGATGTGCCCGCGACGATCCTCAGCGTGGCGAATGTCGCCTACCCGCAGACCTACCACGATCATCCGATCGCGCCATTACAGGGCAAGCCTCTGGTTCCAGTCCTGAACAACACGCGGACTGCTGTTCGAGGGCCGAACGACGCGCTGGGCTGGGAGGTTTTTGGCAACCGCGCCATTCGGCAAGGCGACTGGAAATTGCTCTGGCTGTGCAAGCCTGCCGGTCCCAATACGTGGCAGCTGTTCAACCTGAAGACCGATCCGGCCGAGATGAAAGATCTCTCCGCTGCACAGCCGAAAATCAAGGCCCAGCTGCTGCGGCGCTGGGACGAATACGCGAAATCCAACAATGTCATCCTGCCGAGCGAGTCTCCACTCTGCGGAAAGACATGATAATCGCCGTGAAATTGCAAAATATTGAAATCGATCTGGCGGCCAACGCCATCAGGAGCAGGACATGAACTTCAGTAAATTCATTTATTCCGCTATCGTCAGCGCGCCGCTGCTTTGCAATGGCGCCGCCTTCGCGGCGGAAGAAGGAAAGAGCGTCTATCTTCTCGGCGCAGCGGCTTCGATGGCCGGCATGACGCCACCGCCCGGCGCCTATTTCTCGTCGCTTACTTATCTCTACAACGGTAGTGCGACGGGCGATGCGGCTCTCAGCCGGACATTGGGCCAGGCAGGCGACCAGCTTCCGCCCTTCGGCGTCCTGCGCACCGACGCCAGCCTGAAAGTCCGGGCACAGGTCGCTCTCAACGTGTTTTCGCTCATGTATGTGGCGCCCGAGACAGTGCTGGGTGGCCATTTCGGCGTCGGCATACTCGCGCCGGTCGGCTATCAAACTGTCGATGTCAACATGACGGCCTTGACGAACCTGACTCTGCCAGACGGATCGACCCTCCAAAAGGGAAGGACCTTCGGCATATCAGACAACACGTTTGCGTTCGGCGACCCGTTGGCGATGGCGTTCATCGGCTGGGATTCGGGGTTCTTTCACTGGAAGTTGACGGGCATGGTCAACGTTCCGGTCGGCAGTTACGCCAAGGCCAATCTCGTCAATATGGGCTTCAACCGCTGGGCTGCCGACGTGACGGGCGCGATGACGTACCTGAACACCGATAACGGTTTTGAATTGTCCCTGGCGCCCGGCGTCACCTTCAACGGCGATAACCCGGCCACGAATTACAAGTCCGGCGCCGAGCTCCACCTCGAGGGCGCCGCCATGCAGCACCTCACGAAAACTTTCGCGCTGGGCTTGGTCGGATATCATTATCAGCAGATCTCGGGCGACAGCGGCGCAGGCGCGGTGCTTGGATCGTTTAAGGGACGCGTCTCGGCGCTCGGCCCGAACCTCACCTATAATTTTCAGGTAGGCAAGGTTCCGGTGCTGACCTCCGTCCGATTCCTGCATGAGTTCGATGCGAAGAACCGGCTCGCAGGCAACGTCGGCTTGTTCACGCTGACCATTCCGCTGGGTGGAGCTAGTTCGCAGGCGCACGGCCCGAGTTAGAACTCAGGCGCGCAGCCTCTCAAGTCCCGCCTGCAGCGCAGCGACAATCGCAGGAGGAGGCGGAATGGCAAGCGCCACCTCCTGCCCGCGCGCCGACATCTTGCGCCACGTCTTGGCTAGGATGTCACCGAGGCGGATATCATCGCCGTGCAGCTTCGCGGCGAACGCATCGAGCTCATATTTCAGGAAGACGAGGCAGATGACGTCTTCGAGCGTCTGAACTTCCGGATCGAGACGCAGGCGCTCCTTGCGCACGATGGCTTGCACGCGCGAGATCGTCTCCGCGTCGAATTCAAAGCTCGCGAGGATTTCGGCAAGCCGCAACGCATGGTGATCACGCAAAGCGTTTCGCCACGCGTGATAGCCGAGCCGGTCCATCGGATATGCGTTGCGCGGAATGATCCAGCGCTCGATGTGCTGCCCCCGCGCCGCAATCTTCAGCGCCTCGGACGCATGCGGGCAAAAGGCCTCCAGCTCCGCCGACATGCGGCGGCCATAGATGAGATTTGCTGGCGTCGCTATTCCATCAACGAGCACGTGCCCGGGGTCCTTCGCATTGACCGTATCAATCTCCGCGTAAACGTCGCTCAGGCGAGCTGCTGTCAATGACATGGTGCATATCCTTCGAAAATCAGCCTTGAAAATACTAGAAAAAGCAAAAGCGCTGCAGGAAAAGTTCGGCCTGCTCGAACGCGATCCACATGCTGCAAACGTCGTATCAGCCCCCGCTGATGGCGGTCAGGATGAAGACGTCTGTTCCCGGCGGCAGCTTCGTGTCCAACGTCGCGCGGCGGCCATCGACGAAAATGCTCACATGCCTGCGCACCGCAGGACTGCTGTCGCGAATGCAATCGCCCATCCCCGGCCAGCGCGCATCGAGCGCATCGATCAATGCGCACACATTGTCCGCCGCGATGTCGAGCCGCGGCTCCGCATCGGGGAAAAGCCGCAGGAGCAAAGGCGACAGCCTGACATCGATGTTTCCCGCGGCGCCTGTCATCACGCGCCGCCACGCGCAGCCTCATCGAGCACGAGCGTCTCCACCGACGAGATCATCGGCAAATGTTGTGCGATACAGCCCCATGTCTCGCCCTCGTCGCGGCTGGCGTAGACGCTGCCGGAACTCGTTCCGAAATACACGCCGGCCTGATCGAGCGTATCTGTGGCGAGCGCCTGGCGTAGCACGCCGAAGAAGGCGCTTTCCTGCGGCAGACCATTGCGCAACGCTTGCCAACTCGCGCCGCCGTCGCGCGTGCGCCAGACAGCCGCCTTTGCATCAGGCATGTAGCGGCCCTTGATGTCGCCATTGAGCGGAAGCAGATAGAGCGTGTCCGGATCGCGCGGGTGAATCGCGGCGGGAAACCCGAACGAGGACGGAAGGCCCGCCTCGATGCTGTTCCAACTGCGCCCGCCATCGTCGCTGCTATACATACCGCAATGGTTTTGCTGATAGAGACGCTCCGAGTTGGCGGCCTGCACAACGCAATGCACGCATTGCCCGAATTCAGGATATCGCTGTCCCTCGGGCATGAAATCCGAGCGGGTGCCACGATTGCGCGGCTCCCAGGTCGCGCCGCCATCCGCCGAATGGAAGACGCCTGCCGCCGAGATTCCGACCCAAATCTTGCGCGTATCAGCCCTGTCGATGACGAGTGAATGAAGGATCAGGCCCGCGCCACCGGGATTCCATTCAGCCCGCGTCGGATGTTTCTGCAAGCCATCGAGATGCGTGAAGGTTTCGCCAGCATCATCGCTGCGGAAAAGCCCAGCCGGTTCGACGCCGACATAGAGCGCGTCGCCCCGCGCCGCAAGACTCCAGACGGTTTTCACTGGAACCTCGCCCGCCTCATACGCAAGCCCTGCGCGTGAATGCGTCCATGTTCGACCGAGATCGTTCGATTTCCAAACGGCCGGCCCGAACCACTCGCTGCCCCCGCCCGCATAAATAGCGCCGGTGACCGGCTCACCAATCGCATGCTGAATGGGCCAGGTTTCGCAAAACGGTCCCGCAAGGCTCCACGCGTGACGGCTTTCATCGCTGTCGAGAATGAAAACGCCCTTCTTCGTGCCAAGCAGCACGAGAACCCGTTTCGCCATGTTTAATCCTCCACCAAGCGAAACGCATTTTTCCGAACCCACAAGACTGGTCAATGGCGAATTGACGCCAAGCTTCCGCCGCGGATCTACGATTCATCAAGCGCCTCTGGGCAAGACCTGAAGCACCCGCGCGATGAACAGGTGGAACTCAGCCATGTAATTCCGCAGGAAGGTCTCTGCCGCCTCGACGGTGACCTCACCGGCATCGGTGATCAGCCCCGGCTTGAACTGGATATAGGCCTCGGGCGCGTTCATCTGCGGTGAATTGCAGAAGCTCAGGACGCTCCGCAGGCTCTGCTGTGCGACAGCCGTTCCAATCGCGCCGGGCGAAGTGCCGATCACCGCGGAGGGTTTGCGCGCGAACGAATTCTGACCATAAGGCCTACTGGCCCAATCGATCGCGTTTTTCAGACCGCCCGGAATCGAGCGATTATACTCGGGCGTGACGAATAGAATCGCATCGACCGCCGCGATCGCATCCTTGAAGGCGCGCGCAACCGGCGGGAAGTCCGCGTCATAATCATAGCTGTAGAGCGGAAGATCCTTGAACGGAATCTCCGTCATCACAAGTTCGGACGGAGCCAATTTCACCAGCGCCTTTGCAAGCTTTCGATTGATGGATTCCCTGGCGAGACTGCCGATCATGTAGCCGACTGAATATGTCGTCATCACGCTCTCCCGTACGACCGCCCCCGCTAATTATCTTTCAATCGCGCATGGGCGCCAATTTGTTCCTGCGTCGCCTTATTCAACATTCATATAGACGCGGCGGCCAGCCCCGCACGTCGCCAAGCGAAGCCGGGCGAATGGACCCTGCAGCGCTCAAGCCGTATTGTGCTGTGCGGCGATCTGTGCGATTTCATTGAAAAAGTCATCGGGGAGGACGGCAATGATCATCTCAGTGGCGCTCGCATTGCGAGCGCGCCCCCTGTTCGCGCAGCGCCGCATGTTCGCGCAGCGCTGCCTGTTCGCGCAGCGCTGCCTGGCGCCGTTCCGGTCGATCCTGTTCCTTCTTCCCGCGCTCGTCATGGCGCAACCGGCAAGCGCTCAGGACTGGCCGAAGCAAATCATCAAGATCGTTTCGCCCTACTCGGCTGGCGGCCTTGGAGACACCTTGCCGCGCATCGTCGCAGCTGGCCTGAGCGAGCGGCTTGGCCAGCAGGTGATCGTCGAAAATGTCCCTGGCGCAAGCCAGGTTGTCGGCGTGCAGGCAGTCGCGCGCGCCAAGCCGGATGGCTACACGCTTCTATTCGCAAGCTCGACCAGCATGGGCATCAACGTCGCGGTTTCGAAGTCCCTGCCCTACGATCCGGTTCGCGATTTCACGCCGGTGGCTATTGCATTTTCGACCCCGCTCTATCTCGCGGTCAATCCGAAACTTCCGGTCAATTCCGTGCAGGACCTCATCGCGCTTGCAAAGCGCGAGCCGGGCAAACTGAATTTCGCGTCCGGCGGCATCGCCACGTCCAATCATCTCGCAGGCGAATTGTTCAAGTCGCTGGCCGGCGTCGACATGGTGCATGTCCCCTACAAGGGGACGGGCCCGGCAATGATCGATCTCATCGCCGGGCATGTCGACCTGATGTTTGCCGGCGAAGGCGCTGAACAAGCCAAGCAAGGAAGCCTGCGCGCATTGGCGGTGACCGACCGCGTTCGCTCGCGCAATGCGCCCGATATTCCAACCATGCAGGAAGCAGGCGTGAAGGATTATGAAATGGCGATCTGGTTCGGCTTCGTCGCGCCGGCCGGCACGCCGGAAGTAATCGTCGAAAAGCTCTCTGCCGAAATCCGCAAGGTGCTCGACAGTCCCCTGACGCGCGATCGGAGCAACGGCGCGGACATTACACCAAGCACGCCCGCCGAAATGAAAGCCCGCATTCCAAAAGATATCGAAATGTGGCGCTCGGTCATTCAGCAGGCGAAAATTCAATTGCAATAAGGGATCTGGTGAAACAAATGACGCGTCCTGCTCCCAAGATTGCAATTGTCGGCGCCGGCATTGGCGGCCTGGCGACCGCCGCCCTGCTCCTGCGCAGAGGTTTCGACGTCACTGTTCATGAACAGGCGACCCGCTTCGCCCGTGTGGGCGCCGGCATCCAGCAAAGCCCGAATGTCATGAAAGTGCATCGGGGCCTCGGCATCGAGGACCGCTTGCGCGCGACCGCCTTTGCACCGCGCACCTCGCTCAATCGCGATGGCGTCACCGGCGAAACGACCAATGAATTTCCGCTCGGCAAGGAAGTCGAGGAGCGTTACGGGGCGCCGTTTCTGGCCATGCATCGCGGCGACCTGCATGCCGCGCTCGC
This sequence comes from Hyphomicrobiales bacterium, assembly GCA_025356415.1. GTDB lineage: Bacteria > Pseudomonadota > Alphaproteobacteria > Rhizobiales > Beijerinckiaceae > Terripilifer. Next base: position 888 of record JANXTB010000122.1, on the reverse strand, counting down.
AGATCTCGTGCCAGCCCAACACATCGATCTCGGCCGCAAGCTCAAGGCAATCGACCAGGACGGAACGCACGTCACCCTCACGTTCGAGGACGGCTCACGGACGATCACCGATGCGGTCATCGGCGCCGATGGCGTGCATTCGCTCATTCGTGATTACGTGGTCGGCCCGGAGAGCCCGACGTTCACCGGCCGCGTCGCCTATCGCACAACGTTTCCCACGACGCTGCTGCGCAGCATAGACATCGGCATGTCGCGCACGAAATGGTGGGGGCCTGACAGGCACATCGTTATTTACTATACGACCGCCAATTGCGACGAAGTCTACTTCGTCACCAGCACGCCCGAAAAGGCCGACTGGATCACCAAGGAAAGCTGGTCGACCAAGGGCGATCTTGACGAACTGCAGAATGGCTTCAAGGCCTTCCATCGCGATGTTCGCGCGGTGCTCGCCGCTGCGCCGGAGCGCCTTGCGGCCATTGGGCAGGGAAACCGGCAGTGTCGAACCGATCTTGGCATCGGCAGGAACATCGACTGTCACCGAGCTTGTGCCAAGGTTGACGCCGACCAGTTCGATTTTGCGCGAAGAGCCGCGCGCGACGCCGAGCGGAAACACGCCGGTGACGACGGGGATCGGCCCGACGGAGAGACGGTAGCCGTAGCCGGTTCCGCCGCGGAATTCCTTGTCCCGGATGCTGACGGCATAATCGCCATCCTCCGGAATCTTCATGGCCAGCAATAAATTGCCGCTTTCGCCGAGCACCCGTCCCTGCGGATCGATCCATTCGAGGACCGGCTCGTAGTTCTTCGCAGCGGGGTCGATGCTCGCCTGCACGCCGACCTGGTCGCCCTTTTTGGCCCGAAAGCGGAAGAAGTCCACATCGCCGGCCT
>JANXTB010000115.1 GCA_025356415.1 Hyphomicrobiales bacterium | reverse complement strand
TTGTCGCGCCCGCCCGCTTCCAGCAGCAGCACTTTCGAGCCGTCGGCAGACAGGCGATTGGCGAGCACGCAGCCCGCCGAACCCGCGCCGACGATGATGTAGTCATATTCAGTTCCAGCCATTGCTCTTGCTCTTCTTGTTGCAGCGTTGTGCGCTGTCAGTCGATCACTCCGGCGCCGCCGAAGCGTTCGCGCCAGCGCGGCAGGACGTCCTTGTTGTAAACATTGTCGGGAATGCCGCCGCGCAGCGCGGTCAACACGGCGCGCACCGCCCATTGGATGCCGGGCCGCAATTCGCCACCCTCGTTGAACGAGGCGGAGTGGGGCGACAGCAGCACGCGGTCGCCGAGCTGGCGGAGCGGCGAATCCATCGCCAGCGGCTCTTCCTCGAAGGCGTCGATCGCCGCGCCGCGCAGGCGGCCCTCAGTGATGGCGGCTGCGACAGCAGCCTCATCAATCACCTTGCCGCGCGCCGTGTTGATGACGACGGCCGAAGGCTTCATCAGCGCGATCTGTTCGGCGCGCAGCATGAAGCGCGTTTCTTTCGTCAGCACGACATGGAACGAGACGACATCGGACTGGCGCAGCAGCGTCTCGTAATCGACGCGCTCGACATTGGCGAGCAGGAAGCGCGACGGCTCCGCGTAAGGATCGTAGGCGATGACGCGCACGCGCCAGGGCGCCAGCAGTTGCGCGACGCGCGTCGCGATGCGCCCGAGTCCGACAAGACCGATGGTCACGCCAGCGTAGCCGTCCGCGCGCGCGCCCAGAAATGTCGTCGCCATATGCGGCTCGCGCCACTTGCCTTCGCGCACTTCGCGGTCGCGCTGGACGATGCGCTTCAGCATGGCGAGGATCATCGCCATGGTGCTCTCGGCGACGCCGAAGCAATTCGACTCGGTCGGCGCATGGCAGACCATGATGCCGAGGTCGGTCGCGGCGTCGGTGTCGATGTCGTCCACGCCGACCGTGTATTTCGCGATGACGCGCAGGCGCTGCGCTTCATCCATCACGCGGCGGGTGATCGGCGTGTGGCGAATGGAGGTGCCCATCAGCGCGACCTTGTTGCGCGCGGCGGCGGCGAGGTCGCTCTCGAAATCGGTGCGCGGCGCCTGCCAGGCTTTCTCGCCGAAGGCGACCGTGAGCCCGGCGTCACGTAGCTTGTCGAGAATGTCCTGCGGCTCCTCGCGGGGCGCAAAGATGAGCAGTTCGGGATTGGACATGACGCCTCCCTGGCGCAAGGCCGGTCGGCCCGGCTCGTTTTTCTCGTGAGAATGTGCGGGACGGGGCGGCCCCGGTCAAGCAGGCTCAAAGGTTGCGCGTGCGCGCCCGCGTCGTTACTTTGCCAGCAGAAGGGCGAAAACGCCCTCATGTTTCGGGAGGAACACATGGTCGAGACGAAAGCCCGGCTGGAAATCGCGCCGCTGACGAAGCACATCGGCGCGGAGATTCGTGGGCTGGACCTGCGCCAGCCGCTCGATGCCGCCACGCGCGACACCATCTATCAGGCGTGGCTCGATCACCTGGTCATCATCTTCCCGGACCAGAAGCTCGAACAGGAAGACCTGCTGCGCGTCTCATCCTATTTCGGCGAGATCGGCGCGCTGCGGCGGCCGCCCAAATTCTTCCCGCCGGGGTTCAACCGGCTCTTGCCCGACATCATGCTCATCTCGAACATCCGCGAGAATGGCGAGCCCATCGGCGCGCTGCCCGATGGCGAGATGATGTTCCACCACGACATGATCCACGCCGACATTCCCCACAACGGGACCTTCCTCTATTCGGTCGAGATCCCGACGCACGGCGGCGACACATTGTTTGCGAGCGGCTATGCGGCTTATGACACACTGGACCCTGTGCTGAAGGCGAAGCTCGAGGGTCGCAACGCTATCCACCATTACAATTACGGGTCGACCAAGAAGGGCGACGGCCATGGCACGGAGGCGTTCGGCGGCGCCGTGCATCCTATCTTCCGTACGCATGAAGAGACAAAGCGCAAGGCGGTCTATGTGAACCGCCTGATGACGATCGGCATCGAGGGCATGGCGGATGAAGAAGCCATGCCGCTGCTCGAAGCGCTGTTCGATCACGCCGAGAAGCCGGAATTCGTCTACGCGCACAAGTGGCGCGTTGGCGATTTGCTGCTGTGGGACAATCGTTGCTCGTCACACGCGCGCACGGATTTTCCCGCCGACCAGCGCCGGCTCATGCTGCGCACCACGATTCAAGGGACTGTGAAGCCGTACTGATGTCCATTCCAGAGTCTGCGCAAGTTATTATTGCAGGCGGCGGCCCGTGCGGCCTCATGCTCGCCAACGAACTCGGACGCCGCGGAATTTCCGTTCTGCTGGTCGATGAAAAGGAATCCACCGCCTTCAATCCGCAGGCCAACGCCACGCAGGCGCGGACGATGGAGCATTACCGGCGGCTCGGCTTTGCGAATGAAATCCGCTCGGAGGGATTGCCGGGCGAATACCCGACCGACATCGCCTATTTCACGCGCTACGCCGGCTATGAGCTTGCGCGCTTCAAGCTGCCCTCGGCGCGCGAGGCAGGCGATGTGGTGAAGACGCTGTCGGGCTCATGGAGCGCGGCGGAACTGCCGCATCGCGTGTCGCAGAAATTCGTCGAGACGGTGCTGCGCAAGCAGGCCGAGGCGCTGCCGGGCGTGAGCGTCAATTACGGCTGGCGCCTGGACGGCTTCACTCAGGACGACAACGGCGTCGCCGCGACCATCGAGCGCGCGGCCACGGGCGAGCGCCGCGAGGTGCGCGGGCTTTATCTGGTGGGCGCCGATGGTCCGCGCTCGAAAGTGCGCGAGGCGTTGGGCTTTGGTTATGCCGGTGAGACGGGAGTCGTGCGCGACTTCATGGGCGGGCGCATGTGCGCGGTGTATCTGCGCGCGCCGGATTTTTATAAAATCGTGCCGCATCCCGCCGCCTGGATGTATGTGACGTTCAACCACGACCGCCGCACCTTCATGGCGGCTGTGGACGGCAAGGGCGAGTTCGCGTTCCACACGCAATTGCGCGCGGGCGAGGATGAGAGCGCGATCACCGACGACATGGCTAAGCGCATGTTCTGGCGCGCGGCGGGCGCCGAGATGCCCATCGAAATTCTCTCACGCGGAACATGGACGGCAGGCCATGCGCTCGTGTCGGACGGATTCCAGAAGGGCCGCGTGTTCATAGGCGGCGACGCCGCGCATCTGTTCACGCCCGCTGGCGGGCTCGGCTACAACACGGCGATCGAAGACGCGGTTAATCTCGGCTGGAAACTCGCCGCCGTGTTGAAGGGTAGGGGGGACGCCCGCCTGCTCGACACTTATCAGGCGGAACGCCAGCCGCTCGCGCGGCGCAACACATCCTATGCGCGCGGTTTTGCGGATTCGCTCGGGCTCTATGCGGCGCCGGACGCGATTGAAGAGGCGAGCCCCGAGGGCGACAAGCAACGCGCCGAGGCGAGCGTCTATTTCAACGCCCATGCACGGCGCGAATTCAACATCCCCGGGGTAACCTTCGGCGGGCGCTACGACGGTTCGCCGATCATCGTCAGCGATGGGACATCGCCGCCGCCCGACAGCGCCAATGAATATGTGCCGAGCGCGTGCCCGGGCGGGCGCCCGCCGCATCTGTGGCTCGAGGGCGGCCGCTCGCTTTACGATCTCTTCGGCTTCGAATGGACTCTCCTGCAGCTCGATCCGAAAGCCGACGCCGCGCCTTTCGCCACTGCGGCGCAGGCGCTTGGGCTCGATATGAAGATCGTCGCGCTCGATAACGAGGCCGCGCGCGAGCTGTATCAGGCGCCGCTTGCGCTCATCCGTCCCGACCAGATCGTCGCCTGGCGCGGCGCTCTCGCAGGGGGCGCCGAACAGGTGTTGCGGCAGGCGTCCAGCTTGAGTTGACAGCGCAGGAGGCGTCTGCGTCAATCGTGCCAACATGAACGCCGCCGGACCAACCGGCAGAGCGATTCAGGAATTCGGGAGTGAAACATGCTCAAGGCATTGGCCGTCGCGGCCGGGATCACTTTGCTCGGCGCCTCAGGCGCGCTGGCGCAGCCCATCGGCATCGGCACATCTCCGCAAGGCACGCTGACCTACACGCTCGCCGCCACCTACGCCAAGGTCGCGCAGCAGGCGCTCGGCCAGCAGGTGCGCGTGCAGCCATCGAGCGGCACCGGCGTGATGGTGCCGCTGGTCGATTCCGGCGAACTTGATGTCGGCTTCGTCAACACGCTCGAATTGTCGTCGAGCTTCACAGGCACGGGCGATTTCATCAACAAGGCGCAGAAGAACCTGCGCGCCGTCGGCGTGCTGTTTCCGATCCAGAGCGGCTTCTTCGTGCGCAAGGATTCAGGCATCAAGAGCATGGCCGACATCAAGGGCAAACGGATGCCCTATGGCTACACAAGCCAGCAGGTCATCCGCACGGTCACCGATGGCATTCTGGCCAATGCGGGCCTGACGCCCGACGACATGAAGCTGGTCCTGGTGCCCAACCTCATTCGCGGCGTCGACGAGTTCATCTCCGGCAACACGGATTTAGGTTATTTCGCTGCGGGACAGGCGAAAGTTTCCGAAGCCGATGCCGCGGTCGGCGGCATTCGTTATCTGCCGCTGCTCGACGATGCGGCGGCGATTGCGCGCATGCAGAAAGTTTTGCCGACGGCTTACGTCGCGACGCTTGACCCCGCGGCAAACCGCGCCGGCATCCCTGAACCCACGAAGCTCCTCTATTACGACTACGTCATGTTCGTGAATGACAAGGTGAAGAAAGAGACCGTCTACAAGCTGACGCAGGTGCTGTTCGAAAAGCAGTCCGAGCTTGCCGACGGCATGGCGCTGTTCAAGCAGACGGACGTCAAACGCCTCTATCGTGACATCGGCGTGCCCTATCACGAAGGCTCCATCGCCTTCTACAAGGACCGCGGCGTCGAGTTGACCAAGTGATGGAAATCTCATCCGCACGACTTCAACCGGTCAAACTTGTTGCCCAGGCGCTGCTGATCGCGATCATCATCGGCTGGGTCGCCAACCTGCCAACGCGGCTGTCGATTGCGCTCTACACCGAGCAATTCATGGCCGCGTCGCTCGGCCTCGCGCTGCTGCTCACCTTCCTGCATTTCCCCGGCTGGACGCGGCGTGCGGGGCAGGTGCCGCTGATCGACGTGCTTTGCGCGCTCGCCGGCGGCCTCGCTTGCTTCTACATCGCCGCGCGTTATCCGACCCTGGTCAACGAACTCGTCTATCGCCCGTGGGATGGCGTCGTCATCGGCGCGACCATCGTGCTGCTGGTGCTGGAAGCGACGAGGCGCACGGCGGGCCTTGCGCTCGTCGTCGTCATCGGCGTGCTGTGTCTCTACGCCTATTTCGGAAATCTTTTGCCCGGCGTTTTCGGCACGCGTCCCGTCGCGTTGAGCCGGCTTGCGGTTTATCTCGGCATCGACACCAATGCGATTTTCGGCACGTCGCTGCAGGTCGCGCTGATCACCGTCGCGCCTTTCGTGCTGATGGGCCAGATCCTCACGCGCGCCGGCGGGGGCGATTTTTTCACCGACATTTCCACCGCGCTGATGGGCCGCTTTCGCGGCGGCTCGGCCAAGATCGCGGTCTTCGGTTCGGCGCTGTTTGGCATGATCTCGGGCAGCGCGGTCGCGAATGTCGCCAGCGTCGGCATGATCACCATTCCGCTGATGAAGCGCACCGGTTTTCCCCCGCAGATTGCGGCCTCGATTGAAGCCGTGGGCTCGACGGGTGGCCAGTTGATGCCGCCGGTCATGGGCGCCGCTGCGTTCCTCATCGCCGAATATCTGCAGGTCTCCTACGCCAGCGTCGTCTGGGCGGCGATCCTGCCGGCGTTCCTTTATTATGCGGCGCTGTTCATTCAGGTCGATCTCGAAGCGGCGAAACTCGGTATCGCGGGTACGCCGCGCAATGAGCTGCCGAAAGCCATCATCGTTCTGCGCGAAGGCTGGCAGTTTCCCATCCCCTTCATGCTGCTGATCGGCGGCCTGCTCTGGTTCAACATGGCGGCCGAATATGCGGCGCTTCTCGCAACCGTCGTCCTGCTCGTTTTCGCGATGACGGTCGGGTATCGCGGCAAGAAGCTCACGCTGTCGGACGCGCTCGCCGCAATCATCTCGACTGGCGCGAGCATTCTCGATCTCATCATCATCACGGCGGCGGCAGGCCTCGTCATCGGCGTGCTCAACCTCACGGGGTTAGCCTTCGGCCTGACCGACCAATTGCTCGCCATGAGCGGCAATACGGCCATCGGCCTGCTGCTGATCTCGGCGCTCGTCGCGATCATCCTCGGCATGGGCATGCCCACCGTCGGCGTTTATGTCATCATGGCGACGCTGGCTGCGCCCGCGCTGATCAAGTTCGGGCTGGAGCCGATGCAGGCGCATCTGTTCCTGATGTATTTCGGCATGATGTCGATGGTGACGCCGCCCGTGGCGCTCGCGGCTTTCGCAGCCGCCAACATCGCCCAGACCGATCCGTGGAAAACGGGCTGGACGGCGGTGCGCATCGGCTGGAGCGCCTATCTCATCCCGTTCCTGTTCGCGCTGTCGCCCTCGCTCTTGCTGCAGGGTTCTCCGGAGGTGGTGATCCTGTCCGCCGTGACGGCGCTGCTTGGCGTGATGATGGGCTCGGTCGCGATGGTGGGCTTCCTGTTCGCGCCGATCGGCTGGGCGATGCGTGTTCTCTACATGGGCGTCGGACTCGCGCTGCTGATTCCAGCGGATGCGTTCAATGGCGCCGTCGAGCTGAACCTCGTCGCTATCGTCGTCGCACTGGCGCTGATCGTCTTCGACTGGCGCCGTGGCCGCGCGGGGCAGGGGAAGACTGTCGCAGCATAAGCGCCGTCATTGCGAGCGGAGCGAAGCAATCCAGGCCCGCATGCAAGACGGTGAGACGCATTAGAGATGACGCGCGCGGCTTCTAGATTGTTTCGCTGCGCTCGCAATGACTAACGGGGGAAAGCATGACGAAAAAGATGCGCCTGCTGATCGCTGTGTTCGCAGCGTTGCTCCCGCTGAGTGCCCAGGCGCAAGACGAAGCCGCGTTCTTCAAGGGCAAGACCGTGCGCATTCTCGTCGGCGGGGCATCGGGCGCTGCTTATGATTTTGTAGGCCGCGCGCTCGCAGCTCATATGGGCCGGCACATTCCTGGCGAGCCCAGCGTCATCGTCGAGAACATGCCGGGCGCCGCCTCGATCGTGATGATGAACCATCTCTACAATCGCGCGGCGCGCGACGGAACCGCCATGGGCATGCCGCTCAACGGCATTGTGCTCGAGCCGCGTCTGAAGAGCCTGTCGCGCGACGGCACGAATGTGCATTTCGACCTGTCGAAAATGCGCTTCGTCGGCACGCCCGCGCAACAGCCGCAGGTGCTTTGGGTCTGGCATCAGACGCCGTTCAAGAGCATCGACGATCTGCTCACCAAGCCGTCCAACTTCGGCTCAACGGCGCCGGGCGGCGATAATTACATTCTGCCGACGCTCTCCAACGCGCTGCTCGGGACGCAGATGAAGATCATCGCGGGCTACAAGGGCGTGAACGATATTTTCCTGGCTGCCGAACAGGGCGAGGTGCACGGCGCGACGGTGAATTTCTCCAGCCTGCTCGGCAAGCCCGACTGGATGGCGGCCGGCAAGGCGCGCATTCTTATTCAATTCGGCACGGAGCGGCTGGCCAACCTCAAGGACGTGCCGACCGCGATCGAACTGGCCAGGGACGAGGCGGGCAAGCAGATGCTGCGCGTCTACGCGACCAAGTTCAAGACGACCTACCCGATCCTGCTGCCGCCCGAAGTCTCCGCCGCAAGGGTGAAAACCATGCAGGCGGCCTTCGACGCCACCATGCTCGACAAGGCCTTCATCGCCGACGCCGAAAAGATCGGAATCGACGTATCCCCGCTCGGCGGGGCCGAGATCGAGAAGGTCATGGCGGAAATCGACGCGGCGCCGCAAGATGTGATCGACCGGCTGCGCCAGCTGGTGAACTGACAAAAACAAGAGGTCTAAAATGATCGAGACGCGACGGCTGGGGCACGCCACTTTCTCAACGCCCGAAATCAACCAGCAGGTCGATTACTACACACACGTGCTCGGCCTCTCCATCGTCGAGCGCACGCCGACGCGCTGCGTCCTGGCGACCAAGGTCGGCCACGAATGCATCGTGCTCGAAGCTGGCGATACCGCCTTTCACACGGGGCTCGGCCTGCAGGTTGCGCCGGGCACGGACCTTGGCGAGCTGTCGGCGATGCTGACGAAAGAGGGCATCGCCAACGAGCGCCGCACCGACATCACGCCGGGCGTCCGGGAGGCCATCGCCTTCAAGGACCCCAAGGGCACGCAGATGGAGATCTACGCGGAATACGAATTCGCGCCCGACGACGGCATCCGCGAAGGCGTCATGCCGCTCAAGCTTGGCCATGTCGCCTGGCGCGTGAACGATGTCGACAAGCTGACGCGCTTCTATTGCGAGATGCTGGGCTTCCGCGAGTCGGACTGGATCGGCGACCACTTCTCCTTCCTGCGCTGCGGAGTCGATCATCACACGATGAACTTCGCCCGCTACCCGGAAGAGCGGCTGCATCATTTCGCCTTCGAGGTGAAGGACGTGCCGGCGCTGCATCAGGCCTGCGATGAGCTGACGCGCCACAAGGTGCAGCTGGTCTGGGGCCCGATCCGCCACGTCGTTGGCCACAATGTCGCCGCCTACCACCGCAATCCGGAAGACCATCGCATCGAGCTCTACGCCGAGATGGACCTGATGAAGGACGAAAAGCTCGGCTACTTCGAGCCGCGCCCGTGGCACGAGGATCGCCCGCAGCGCCCGAAGCATTGGCCGAAGGATACGTGGCGCAGCCAGTGGGGCTTTGGATCGTTCGGGACCTTCCCGGGGTATCCGTAAGGCCTCACGAGCCGAACCGCCCTCATCCGTCATGCTGCGCATGACACCTTCTCCCGCCAGCGCGGGAGAAGGACGCGCGTCTCCCTCTCCCGCGCTGGCGGGAGAGGGTGGCTCGCGAAGCGAGACGGGTGAGGGCGCCTGCCAATGCGCACTTTCCTGATAATACGCCCGGCGATATACCAATCCCATATTCGCGGAACCGGGGACCAACCCCGGCGCGTGGAGGAAACATGGACAAGAAGACCGCCGAGACCCGCACCAACGGCCCCTACACCGATCTCCGCGATCTGCTGGAACGCGTCGAAGACGCCGGCGAATTGCGCCGGGTGCAGGGCGCCGACTGGAATCTCGAAATGGGCTGCCTCGCCGAGCTCATCTACCACAACAGCCCCGACACGCCGCCCGCGATCCTGTTCGAGGACATCCCCGGTTATCCTGGCATGCGCTGCCTGTCTGGCATGACCAATTCCTCGCAGCGGCTTGCGCTGACGCTGGGCTTCGAGCTTTCCAAGAAGCCGCTCGACATCGTCGCCTCCTACCGCGACCGCATGCAGACGCATGAGCCGATTCCGCCGCGCGTCGTCAACACCGGCCCGGTGATGGAAAACGTGCTTCGCGACGACGAAGTCAACGTGCTGAAATTTCCCGTGCCGATGCTGCACGAGCTCGACGGCGGCCGCTACATCGGCACCGACGATCTCGTCATCATGCGCGATCCCGATGGTGGTTGGGTCAACATCGGCACCTATCGTTCGATGGTGCAGGACGAGAAGACCGTCGGCCTGTGGATGTCGCCCGGCAAGCAGGGCCGCCAGATCCGCGAGAAATATTTCAAGATGGGCAAGCCTTGCCCGGTGTTGATTTGCTGCGGGCATGACCCGCTGCTGTTCCTCGCCGCTGGCAACGAGCTGCGCTACGGCCTGTCCGAATATGATTACGCCGGCGGCCACCGCGGCGCGCCGATCGATGTTGTCAATTCCGAACTCCACGGCCTGCCGATGCCGGCACATGCGGAGATCGTGCTTGAAGGCGTGATGATGCCGGGCGAGACGAAGCTCGAAGGCCCGTTCGGCGAATTCACCGGCTATTATAATCGCGAGCAGAGTGAACAACCGATCGTCCACGTGCAGCGCATCTATCATCGCGACAATCCGATCTTGTCGATCGCGTCGCCGATCCGTCCGCCGTCCGATTTCTCCTTCTCGAAATGCGTGATGAAGGCCGGCATGATCTGGGATGAGGTCGAACGCGCGGGGCTGTCGGGCGTCACCGGTGTGTGGTGTCACGAGGCCGGCGCCGCGCGCATGTTCAACATCATCGCGATCAAGCAGGCCTATGCGGGCCATGCGCGACAGGCGTTGCATGCGGCGGCGAGTTGCCAGTCGGCATCCTACATGGGCCGCT
>JANXTB010000049.1 GCA_025356415.1 Hyphomicrobiales bacterium | reverse complement strand
GCCTTTATCGTGACTTCCTTGTCCGCGAACGTGCCAATGCGGATCTTCGGCCCCTGCAGGTCGGCAAGAATGCCGATGGGCCGGTTCATTTTTGCTTCGACTTCGCGGATGTGACCATGCAGCAGAGCCAGCATTTCATGGCTGGTGTGGCTCATGTTGATGCGAAAGATATCGACGCCCGCGTCGAGCAGGCGCTTCACCACCGCGCGATCCTGCGAGGCGGGTCCGAGGGTCGCGAGAATCTTGACGCGACGAAGCCTTCTCATGGGGCAAGCCTTTCAAATCATTTAGCCAAATATTCAGCGCTGTCCGGGTTGGTTGGAATCGGTCAACTGCACGGTCCAGTTCTTCGCGTCCTTGCCGGTGTCGATCTCGAAAAAGCCGGTGCGGTCGAAGCCGCGCACGAGGCAATTGTCGCGGCCCTCGATGCGGAATTCGCGGTCGCGCGTGCACATGTAGGCCTTGCCCTTCCACTCGCCGCCGCGCTCGTCCATCGCGTAGACGTAATAAAATTGCGCCGCCAGCGGGCCGCGCAGCAGCGTCTCGCAGGCGCTTTGCTTGAGATTCCACCACCCCTCCGTCACCCACGCCTGCCCGTCCGTGTAGGAGATGGCGACGCTGACGCGGCTGGTCGCATTGTTGCAAAGCCGGAAGTCGGCCTGCGCGGGCGCGGCAAACGCGAACAGACCAAGCGCTGCTGCGGGGAGAAATTTAGGGAGGAATCGCGAAGGAAGCATGTCATCCGGATTTTTGGGGCGGCCGAATCGATTTCGGCGCGTGAGTCTGCCCTGTTGAACCATCATTGAGGCATCCTGTCAGGTCTGTTGACTTGCTTCAACGCCAACGCTTGGGCGACAAGTTCCCTCGAAAAACCATGGACCGGCGGGGCTTCAAAAGCCTAATGTTCCGGCCCATGCACGGACACCCGGCGGAAAGCGCCGCTTTCACCCCCTTCATCGCCCGGCCGGGCGCGCTCGATTGCGGCGCGCTGCTGCTGTGCGATCACGCGAGCGCGGCGCTGCCGCCGGGCTACGGCGACCTTGGCCTTTCGCCTGAGCATTTCACCCGGCACATCGCCTACGACATCGGCGCGGCCGACCTGACCCGGGCCCTGAGCGCGCAGCTGGGCGCCCCTGCCCTTCTGACCACCTGCTCGCGCCTGCTGATCGACCCCAATCGCGGGGCTGACGATCCGACGCTGGTGATGCGCATCTCCGACCGTGCGGTGATTCCCGGCAATTCCCGAATCGACGAGGCCGAGATCGCACGCCGCAAGCGCCTTTACTGGGATCCCTACCGCAGCGCCATCGACGCGACGACCGCGCGCATGTGCGCGACCGGCAAGCCGCCCGCGCTGATCGCGATCCATTCATTCACGCCGGTCTGGCGCGGGCAGCCACGGCCGTGGGAGGCCGCTGCACTCTGGGATTGCGATGACCGGATCGCCGCGCCCTTCGTCGCGCTGTTGCGCGCGCAGGGGCTCACCGTTGGCGACAACGAGCCCTATGATGGCGCGCTGCGCGGCGATACGATGTTCGACCACGCGACGCTGCCGGGCTTCGCGCATCTGCTGATCGAAGTGCGGCAGGATCTCATCGCGACGAGCGATGGCGTCGCCCAATGGGCGGCCATTCTGGCGCCGGTGCTGGCGGAATGTCTCGCGGCGCCCGATGTCCATGTCATTCGCCATTATCCGAGCCGCGCGGCGACGCCCGCCACGCTCGCCAGCTTGAGGGAGAAACGACTATGAGCCTCGACGACAAGACCCGCACCGAACTCGAAGCCGCCGCCTTTCGCCGACTCGTGTCGCATCTGCGCAACCGCACGGATGTGCAGAACATCGACATGATGAATCTCGCCGGCTTCTGCCGCAATTGCCTGTCGAACTGGATGAAGGACGCAGCCGAAGAGCGCGGGCTCTCCATGTCGAAGGACGAGGCGCGCGCCGAGGTTTACGGCATGCCCTTCGAAGAATGGCGCGCGAAATACCAGACCGAGGCCACCCCTGAACAGAAGGCCGCCTTCGCCAATACGCCCGCCGGCAAGGGACAGCACTGACGCGCTCCACGCTGAGGCAAACCCGCCGCACCCGGCTCGCAATGAGCCGCGCGCGGTGCGGGAAAGCGGGGATTTCGGCCCTTTCGGCTTGACGTATCAGCCCCCGCGTCGCATCCATCGCGCTCTCAAGCGGGCGGCATCGTCGCCCCTCCTCCGAAAATTCTCTTTGAACACGAAGGCGCGAAATGAGCACGAATTCGGTCGATGCGGGGCACTTGCGCGCGTTCCTTGAACGCATCGAGCGGCTCGAGGAAGAAAAGCGCGCCATCGCCGACGACATCAAGGAAGTCTACGCCGAGGCCAAGGGCACGGGCTATGACGTGAAGATCATGCGCAAGATCGTTTCGATCCGCCGCATGGACGCCGACAAGCGTCGCGAAGAAGAAGAGATCCTGGAGATCTATCTCGCCGCGCTCGGCGAGGCGTAAGCCCGCCGTCATTGCGAGCGGAGCGAAGCAATCCAGAAGGCCGCACATGAGGCGGCCTTCGTTTTGCGCGCGTCATTCAGCGTGCGCGAAAACGACGAGCATGCGGGCCTGGATTGCTTCGCTCCGCTCGCAATGACGATTGAACTTACACCTGCTCGCGCGCGAGCTTTCCGATCAGCGCGTTGCACGCGCCCGCGATCGCAAACACCACGATCAGAATCGCGTATAGCCCCGGCATGTCGAAGCGCGTGTAGACCTGCATGATCATGTAGCCGAGGCCCTGGTTCGACAATTTCGTCTCGGCCAGCAAAACGGTGATGATCGCCGTGCCCATGCCGAGCCGGATGCCGTTCAGGATCGGCACGCGCATCGCCGGCAGATAGATTTTCGTGGCCATCTGCCAGCCCGTGGCGCGGAACGAACGTCCGACGCGGATGAGGATCGCATCGATCTGCCGCATGCCCGCCGCCGTCGAAAGCGCCACCGCGAAATAGGCCGACAGCGCGCCGAGCGCCACTTTTGAGGCGGGGCCGACGCCGAACCACATAATCATCACCGGAAACAGGATGATGCGCGGCGTTGGCGAGAGGTAATAGACGTAAGGCTCGAAGGCCCGCATCAGGAAGCGGTTCGCGCCCAGCACGATGCCGGTCACGACGCCAAGCGCCGCGCCAATGGCCAACGACGTGAATGTCTCGAGCGCCGTCACCTGCAGGTTCTTGTAGAACACCGGATCGACAAGCAGCTTGCCGAGCGATGCGACGATGCGCGTGAGCGAAGGGATGACCTCGCCGTAAAACAGGCCCGAACGCGACAGGCCTTCCCATACCGCCAGAATCGCCAGCGCGACGACGACGCGCACCAGCAGCACCGCGCGCGCGGTGACGGGCGCCCCGCCGATGGCGGGCGCGACAGCGCGCCGTGCAGGCGCCTTCATCTCGCCGGTCGCAGCCATAATTCCACGCGCTCCAGAAGAATGAAGAAGAACACCGAAACGAGAATCACGAAGAAGATCGCCGCGTATGTGCCCGGCAGATCGTAGCGCTCCGCAAGCTCGTTGATGAGCTGGCCGAGGCCGCCGAGGTTGATGAGATATTCAACACCCACGACAGTGATCAGCACGAAGGTCCAGCTCAGCCGGATGCCTGTGAAGATCACCGGCAGCGCCGAGGGGAACAGGATCTTCCAGAACAATTGCGAGGACGTCATGTTGAGGCTGCGCCCCACATTGATGAGCACCTTGCGCGTGCCAGACAGCCCCTCGATGGTCTTCAGGATGATGGGCGCGAGCCCGTGGAAAAACGCCATCACAATGATGGTTTTCGGCGAGCGCCCGAACAGCACGAGAAACAGCGGAAAGGCCAGCACGATGGGCGCCGCCGCCATGGCGCCTACCCAGTCCTCCATCGCGCGCCGCCAGAGCGCCGAGCGATGCAGAGCCGCGCCGATCGGGACGCCGACAACAACGGAAGCGACTGCCGCGATGATCATCTCGAAAGCGGTCGCGCCGGTGCGGCCCAGAATGTCTTCTTCCACCACCACGCGCTCGAACGCGAGGATGACGTCGCTCGGCGGGGGAATGACGAAGCGATTGACTACGCCGATGCGCACCAGCAATTCGAACACGAGCGTCGCGCCGACAAGCGCGAGCAGACCGGTGATCTCCGGACCGTAGCGGAAGAAGAACGACGGCTGGCTTGACGATTGGCTTGCGGATTTAGCCATGGGAGCCCCGGCGCGCCGCAGCGCTTTCCGAATCCGCCATGCCGCGCGTAGCTTCCTCGCGCAGGTCGTTCCAGATTTCGGCGACGTAATGACCGAAGGCGTCGCTGCCCACCACATCCGACGTGCGCGGACGCGGCAGCTTGATATCGACGATGCGCTTCACCTTGCCGGGACGATAGGTCATCACCACGATACGATCCGAGAGCTGCACGGCCTCGGTCAGGTTATGGGTGATCAGAAGCGTCGTTTGATTGAGCTCCTGCTGGATCTGCGTGATCTTGTCGCCGAGCAGTAGGCGCGTCTGTTCATCGAGCGCCGCGAAGGGCTCGTCCATCAACAAAATCTTGGGCTGCGACACGAGCGTGCGCGCAATCGACACGCGCTGGCGCATGCCGCCCGACAATTGCGACGGGAAATTCTTTTCAAACGACGCGAGGCCGACCATGTCGATGAAATGGTGCGCGCGGTCCATGCGCTCGGATTTCGGCACGCCCTGCAATTCGAGCGGGAAGGCGACATTCTCGATCACATTGCGCCAGGGAAACGTCGATTCCTCCTGGAACACCATGCCGACGGCTGGATGGGGCGCGGAGATGCGCTCGTCGCCGATCATCACGCTGCCCTCGTAATCGCCGAGCAGTCCACCGATGATGTTGAACAGTGTGGATTTGCCGCAGCCAGACGGGCCGATCACCGAGACGAATTCGCCCTGCTGGACATTGAACGAAACGTGATCCACCGCCGTGACGAGCTCGTCGCCACGGCCAAACCGCTTGACGACATCATCCACCACCATCGCCGGCTGAAGGCGGATGTCTTCAATGACTGCGCTCAACGAATGGTCTCCCGCCCTGCCACGCCTTGGGCCCGCGCGGACTATGTCCCGCGGAAACCTCGTGCATTGTCTCTTGGGTCGAGCACTAGCCGCAAGCCGCGCCCCGCGTCAACACGAGGCGTTCGGACAAGCGCGTTTCAGCGCAGATCGGGCTGTGCATCCAGCGTCAGGCTGGCGGTGCGCACGGCGGCGCCGGTGAAGCGGTCGGTCCGCAGTTCGGAGAGCACGTTGCTGGACTGAGCCGTGGCAAGCAGCGAGCCTTGCAGCGCGAACGCGCGGCCCTCCTCCTTGACCGCCGCGCGCAGCCCTGGACGCATGCCGAGATCCTTCTGCGCCATCGCGCCGCTGACCGGGGTGGGCCGGGTCAGCATCGCGAAATTGGTCTGGTCAAGCCGCGCAGCATAAAGCTGCGTCCGGCGAGGCGCCTGCGCGCGCTGCACGGCCGGCGCCGGCGGCGTCGGCAGGACTGTGCCGCGCAGCGCAAGGCTGTCGCCCAGCTGCGGCGCATAGGCCAACGCGGCGATGGCGGGCTCGGAGCCCTGGCGGATGACCTCAGGCAACGGCCCGATGGTCTTCTCAGCCGACGCGACGCCGACCAGCGCGGTCGGGCGCACCGGCGGCAATGGCGCGCTGGCGAAGGCGACTTGCTGATTTGCGACCGGGACGGCCAGCGGCGCGCCGAGACCGGCGGGACGCGGCGGCGGCGTGATGGAAATGGCGGCGACCTGAATCGGCGCGATGCTGCTGGACGCAGGCGCTCCCATGGTCGTTTCGCCGCGCGGCAGGTTGCGTTCGGCGCGCGCCAGCCGGTCGGCGGCGCGACGCTCGGACGGCGTCTGGATCGCGCCGGCGTCGTCCTTGTCGGCGGTCGTCACGCGAGCCACGCGGGAGCGGCCCCGGGGCGTGGTGGTGGCGCCCGTATCTTCATCATCCGCGCCAACGCCAAACAGCCGTGAGAAGAAGCCGCGGCCGGAGCCCGACTGCGGCAGCGCGCTCGCCACCATGACGGGCGCGTCGCCGCGCCCCTCGATCTCGGCGCGGGCCTCTTCATAACGTGCGAGCGGCTGGCCGTTGGTCGGCAGATGCACCGTCTTGCCATCGGGGAACAGACGCGCCAGCTGGTCGTAGCTCATGCGCGGCCAAGCGCGCACGCTGCCGACGTCGAGATGCACGAAAGGCGTGCCGGATGTGGGATAATAACCAACGCCGCCGCGCTGCAGGCGCATGGCGATCTCGCGCACCTTTCCCATCGGCACGTCGACATAATGCATGTCCATCGCCTTGCCGAGGATGTGCTGCGAATGCTCGGCCACCGCACGCGAGCGGCGGCGCAGCATCGCGTTGGTCTGCGGCGAACGATAGGCCGAAACGATATGAATCGGCTGGCGCGAGCCGCTCTCGCGATAGGTTTCCCAGATCACGTCGAACAGGCGCGGGTTCATCTTGGTCTGGTCGTCATTGCGCCAGTCGCGCAGGAAGTAATTCAACTTGTCGAGCGTCGCGCGATCATATTGTCCGTCGACGCGGAAGGTCGCCGAAATGCTCTCGCCGGTGTGCGTGTGATAAAGATGAATGGTGCGCGTGTCGCCGTTGGCGATGGCGTTCTGCGTCTGCGCGGGCAGCGCTGCCGTGAAGACGAGGCCGAGCAGGCTGCAAGCAGCGATACTGGCGCACGAACTGGCGCGAACGCGCAGGCTTTTCAGCATCACCGGCAAACTCTTTCGAACAATGTCTTCCGCAACAGGCGGAATTTGGTGACTGGAGTGTTGCCGAAAAGGGTTAACCGCCGGTAAGCGCGCTTCGTTATTACATGCGTTATTCAGCGGTCTTTGTAATAGTGAGAACAAAGTATGAGCGCGCGCAACCCCCACCCCAGCCCAACCCCTTGCGGGGAGGGTTGGGGTGGGGGTCGTGAGGCCTCACCGCCGTTATCTCTGATAGCGCTTAAGCGGAAAGTCCCAGCGCGGCTTTCACCTTCTGCGAATAGCCGTAGATGTCCTCGCGCAATTGCAGCTTGCCCTGCGCGTCCACGAAGGCCGAGAAATAGCCGATGTGGATCGGCAACGGCTTGGGCATTTTCACCGTCCGCTCGCCGCCGCCTTTCAGGCTCTTCACGCGCGCTTCGGTCCAGCCCGGACCGAGCACGATTTCGGCGAGCGCGAAGGGCTGGTCGACACGCACGCAACCATGGCTGAAGGCGCGCTTGGCATTGCCGAACAGCGCGCGCGACGGCGTGTCGTGCAAGTAGACCGAATGCTCGTTGGGGAACATGAACTTGATCCAGCCCAGCGCATTGCGCTCGCCCGGCGGCTGGCGCACGCCCATCTGACCCTTGTGGTAGAACACCTCGTAGCCGAGACGCTGCAGATAGGCCGGATCGTCTTTCAGCCTCGGCATCATCTCTTTCTTGATGATGGAGGGCGGCACGTTCCAGTACGGATTGACGATCAGGAACTGCATGGAATTGGAAAAGACCGGCGTCGGCGTCTGCGGTTTGCCGACGATCACGCGCGCCTCATGCACGATCGTTTCGCCGTGGTAGACGCGCACCTTGTAGTCGGGAATGTTCACCTCGATGCGATCTTCGCCCATCTCGCGCGGCATCCAGCGCCAGCGCTCCATGTTGGCGATGATTTCATCCGCAAGCCGATCCGGGACGCCGCCCGAGAGAGCCGAAACGGTGCGCGCCGTCAGAGTGCCGGAAACCGGTATGCCATGCTGCTTTTGAAAACCCGCGACCGCTTCGGCGACGCGCGTATCATAAAGCAATTCATCGGACGCGCCGCTTTGGTCGAGGCCGAAACGCGCGCGGATCAGCGGCACGCGATCGTCCTTCATGCCAGGCTTGAGCACCGGCCCCATCGGGATCGCGCGCTGCGCAACGGCGGGCGCCGCATGGCGCACTTCCGCGAGCTTGTCGCGCAGAGCGAGATAGCCACGATGGCGCGGATTATAATTTTCAAGCGCCGCGCCGGCGTCGGATGCGGCGGCGACCTCGACAAGACTGCGCGCCGGCTCGACGATGTCAGGCTTCGACGTGATCTGGTTTGAAATGGCGCGCGGATCGATGCGCGCGCCGCTCGCCTGCCGCGCATAGGCGGCGACCGAGTCGGACAAGGCGAGATCGGCGAGAGCCAGCGCATCGGCGTCGGTCGCGCGCAGCACCGGGGCCGGCGCGGCGCGCAGATCGAGCGCATCGTCGCCCGCGCGTTCCAGCCGCGCGATCGCGCTCTGCGCCTGCTCGGTCCAACGATCTTCATGAAGCCACAGAGGCTGCCAGTTGCGGGCCTCGTAGACGTGCGCAATGGCTTCACGCACGCGCCGCTGCGCGACAGTTCCGCGCTCGGCGACATGCGCCTCGACAGCTTTCTTCAGCGCAGCCTGACGCGGCGAGAGCGCCGGCGCCTGGGACAATTCCGTCGGGGCCTGGTCGCTTATCGCAGGCGCACTTGGCGCCGTGAGATCGACCGCGACTTCGGGCGGCATCGGCACGATGCTGGCCGGAATTTCAACCTCGGCGGCAACCACCGGCGCTTCAGGCGCAACAACGGCTTCCTGCGTCGCCGGGGCCTCGTCGGCCATCGGCTTGGCGTTGACGATCGGCGAGGCTTCGCGCGGCGTCTCCAGCGCCGGTTCTTGAACCTGTGTTGCGACAGGCTCCTGAACCTGCTCTTGCGCGAGAACGCGCGGCGGCGCGGCGGCCAGCGCCATGACCAAGCCAAGTGCCGTAGCCATGCAAAGTTCAGCGCGCGCTCTCATCCAGTCCCTCGACTTAACCTGTTGCGTTCCGGCGCGACCTTGCGCGGAAACGGTGGAGCATTCCATTGTCTCGCGGCCTGCCAGCGCTGCCTTGCGCCTGAAAGCCGATCACATTTTCACGATGCTGGCTGGCTGCGCAATATCAGGCTGCGACGCCAGTCTCGGCGTCCGCAGTCTCCTCGCCATCGTGAAGTCCAAGGTCCTTCAGCTTCCTGTAAAGCGTAGATCGGCCAATTCCAAGGCGACGCGCCATCTCCGACATCTGCCCACGGTAATGAGCGAGCGCGAAGCGAATCAGCTCGCCTTCCATGTCGCCAAGGCGACGCGCGTGACCCTGCTCGTCGAGCAGCCGCAGAATGTGCGGATCGCGCGCATGAAGGCGCCCGCCGTCCAGCTGCGCGGCGCGCAAGGGCGGCGTTGACATAGAAGGCGCCATGGCCGGCGCCGGAGGCACGCGCACATCGTAGCCCGCCACGCGGGCGGCGATCTGCGGGAATTCGGCGACGCCCAACTCATCAGCCTCGCTGAGCACGACCGCGCGGAACACGGCGTTTTCAAGCTGGCGGACATTGCCCGGCCATTCGTAGCGCGACAGCAGATGCAAGGCTTCCGCCGACACGCCGCGGATCGGCTTGCCCTCTTCCGCCGCAAACCTTTGCGCAAAGCGCTGCGCCAGTCCGCCAATGTCCACAGCCCGCGCACGCAGCGGCGGCAGCGTCACCGGGAATACGTTCAGCCGGTAGTAGAGATCTTCGCGGAACAGGCCGGCCTTGACCTGCTCGATCAGGTTCTGGCTCGTCGCTGAAATCAGCCGCACGTCGATTTTCGCCGGGCGCTTCATGCCGGGCACGTCGATTTCGCCGTCCTGGATCAAGCGCAGCAGCTTGGCCTGCAGCGGGAGCGGCAGCAGGCCGACTTCGTCGAGAAACAAGGCCCCGCCGTGCGCTTCGGCGAATTTGCCCTGCGCCTTGTCCGAGCCGGTCTCGCAACCAAACAGCAGCAGGTCCGCCTGCTCAGGCGCCAAGGCGGCGCAATTGACGGAGAGGAATGGCCGGCCGCGCCGGTCCGACGCACTCTGGATGGCGCGCGCGAAGAGATGCTTGCCGACGCCGGCCTCGCCCTCGATCAGGACTGGCAGATGGGCGCGGGCCGCGCGTTCGCCAAGCCGGATCGCCCGGGCCATGTCTTCGCTCTGCGTAAAAATATGCCGGAAGCCGATCGCGCCCGCGCTGCGGCGAGTGGCCCGGCGGGTCTCGTCCTGCAGCGCGCGAAACCGCAGCGCGTTCTTGATCGAGACATGCAGGCGCTCGGCGCCGACCGGCTGCACCACGAAATCATGCGCGCCGGCTCGCATCGCCGACATGACGAGATCGATCTGCGAGGACACGGTCTCGACGATCACCGGAAGGGTGATCCGCCGGTCGCGCAATTCCGCCATGACGGCGAGGCCGCCGAGATCGGTCAGGAAAAGATCGAGAATCAGCAGTGACACCGCAGGCTCGTCGGTCGCCGAAAGGCGCGCGAGGGCCGCCTGCCCCGTTTCGACGGTTTCGCTCTGGTAGCCGAAGCGCCGCACCATCGCTTCCAGGAGGCGACGCTGCACGGGATCATGGTCGGCGATCAGAATCAGACTTGGCATCGGGTCTCTCTGCGGCGGGGCGCCGCGGGGGCGTCCTTGAACAGTCACTCTGAAACAACAGGGTAAACGCGGGCTTAACGGACTGTACCGGAGCGGGACGCAACGGCGCCGGTTGATCGGCGGCCCCGCATGTCCAATATGAGGGAATGTTTCGCGCACGCTCCGCAGATTGGCTTTCCGACATGACCCGCATCGTCCCGACCTCCGCCGTCTTCACCTCATCCTTGAGCGCCCCTTCGGATGGCGATCTCGGCGGCCTGCCGGAATGGAACCTAGGCGACCTCTATCCCTCCATGGAATCGCCCGAATTCGCGCACGACCTGACCCGGGCGGCCGAGGAATGCGCGCGCTTTGCCGCCGACTGGCGCGGCAAGCTCGGCGAGATCGCGGCGGGCGCAGGGGCCAGCGAAAAGCTGTGCGAGGCGGTGCGCGCCTACGAGGGACTCGAGGATTTGCTAGGGCGGATCATGTCCTATGCCGGGCTGGTTTATTCGGGCGATACGACCGACCCGACGCGCGCAAAATTTTACGGCGACACGCAGGACAAGATCACCAACGCCTCCTCAGATCTGCTGTTCTTCACGCTGGAGTTGAACCGCATCGACGACTCTCTCCTGGAGAGGGCAATCGAATCGGGCCCGCTGGCGCATTACCGCCCGTGGATCGAGGATATACGCCGCGAAAAGCCCTATCAGCTCGACGACAAGATCGAGCAGCTCTTCCATGAAAAGAGCGTCACGGGCCGCGGCGCCTGGAACCGCCTGTTTGACGAAACCATCGCCAGCCTGCGCTTCAACGTGGAAGGCCGCGAGCTGACGCTCGAACCGACCCTCAACCTGATGCAGGACAAAAAATCCGAAACACGCAAGCTCGCGGCGGATGCGCTCGCGCAAACGCTGAAGGGCAATCTGCGCACATTCGCGCTGATCGCCAACACGCTCGGCAAGGACAAGGAAATCTCCGATCGCTGGCGCGGCTTCAAGGACATCGCCGATTCGCGCCATCTTTCGAATCGTGTTGAGCGCGAAGTGGTGGATGCGCTTGTCGCCGCCGTCGAGGCTGCGCATCCGCGCCTGTCGCATCGCTATTACAAGCTGAAAGCCAAGTGGTTCGGCATGGAGCAGCTGAACCATTGGGACCGCAATGCGCCGCTGCCCAACGTGCCCGCGAAAACCTACGCGTGGGAAGAAGCGCGCGACACGGTGCTGGGAGCTTATGGCGACTTCTCCCCGAAAATGGCCGACATCGCGCGCCGCTTCTTCGACGAGCGCTGGATCGACGCGCCGGTGCGTCCGGGCAAGGCGCCCGGCGCCTTTGCGCATCCCACCGTGCCGTCCGCGCATCCCTATGTGCTGGTGAATTATCAGGGCAAGCCGCGCGACGTGATGACGCTCGCGCATGAGCTCGGCCACGGCGTGCATCAGGTGCTGGCGGGTCACAATGGCGCGCTGATGGCGCCCACGCCCTTGACGCTCGCTGAAACCGCGTCGGTGTTTGGCGAAATGCTGACCTTCCGCGCCCTGCTCGCGCGCACCGCCGACAAGACCGAGCGCCGCACGATGCTCGCTTCCAAAGTCGAGGACATGCTGAACACGGTGGTGCGCCAGATCGCCTTCTATTCGTTCGAGCGCAAGCTGCACACGGAACGCCGCAAGGGCGAATTGACCGCCGACAAGATTTGCGAATTGTGGATGAGCGTGCAGGCGGATTCGCTTGGACCTGCAATCAAGCTTGGGCCGGGATACGAGACCTTCTGGGCCTACATCCCGCACTTCATCCACTCGCCGTTCTACGTCTACGCCTATGCGTTCGGCGACTGCCTGGTGAACTCGCTTTATGGCGTCTACCAGAACGCCAACGAGGGCTTCACCGAGAAGTATTTCGCCCTGCTGTCGGCGGGCGGCACCAAGCACCATTCCGAACTGCTCGCCCCCTTCGGCCTCGACGCCCGCGACCCGGGCTTCTGGCAGATCGGCCTGACCATGATCGAAGGCATGATCGCGGAGCTGGAGACGATGGAGGGGTAACGGGCGCTCTAGCGGGAACGTGCGGGGCGTGTTATACGTTCTGTACAACGAGATGAGGTTTGGCGATGGGTGAGGTGAAAGTCGAGATCGAGGGCTCGGTCCTGCAAATCCGCCGGATCGGCAATTCCTTGGGTCTGATCCTGCCCAAAGACTTGCTCGCCCGCCTCAGCCTCGCTGAGGGCGACAAGCTGCACGTTATCGAACAGCCCGAACGGGGCGTGCAACTCACGCCTTATGACCCCGTGCACGCGCGCGGGATGGAACTCGCTCGCAAGGCGTTCAAGACATACGCGAACACGTTCCGTGAGCTTGCGAAATGAACGAGCCTGTATGGCTCACGGAAGCGCTTATCATTGACATCCATTCTGAGCAGCTCGCCATCTTTGGCGGGCCTGCGGGTATCCGCGACAGAGGGCTTTTGAGTTCTGCGATTGCTCGAGCGCCGAACAAGTATGCATATGGCGAGACGGACCTTGCAGCGCTCGCCGCAGCTTACGTTTTCGGAATTTCCAAAAACCATCCCTTTGTCGATGGCAACAAACGCGCATCGTTCGCAGCGCTGATCGTTTTCCTCGGCTTGAACGGCGTGGACTTTCTTGTTCCGGAAACACACGCGACCGCCATGATCCTCGAAGTCGCGGCGGGCAACATCAGCGAAGACGGCCTCACGCGCTGGCTGCGGGACAATTGGCCGCCGACATAAACCCGGATCCGCCCGCGCGCTTCGCGCGTATCAAAGCGCGTTCCAAGTTTCATCAGGAAGACCATGTCACAGGATTCCGAGCGTAACCGTTTCTCGGCCCGCGCGGCGCGGTATGCGCGCGTGGGCGCACAGATGGGCGGCGTCGCTGCGCGAATGGGCGCGGCGCAGCTGTTTGGCGCGGGCGATGCGCCTGCCAGCGCCGCTGCGTTGCGTGCGGCGCTCGGCGGGTTGAAAGGCCCGCTGATGAAAGTCGCGCAATTGATGGCGACGATCCCCGATCTGCTGCCGCCCGAATTCGCGGAAGAACTTCAAAAGCTGCAATCCGACGCGCCGCCAATGGGCGCTGCTTTCGTGAAGCGCCGCATGCAGGCGGAACTCGGCGCCGACTGGCGCGCGCGTTTCGCAGACTTCGACCTGCACCCGACCGCCGCCGCCTCACTGGGACAAGTACATCGCGCGACGGCGCTCGATGGCCAGCGTCTCGCGTGCAAGCTGCAATATCCCGACATGTCATCGGCGGTCGAAGCCGACATCTCGCAATTGCAGATGCTGTTCAAGCTTCATCGCCAGTTCAATCCCGTCATCGATACGCAGGAAGCCGCGCGCGAAATCGCCGAGCGTGTCCGAGAAGAGCTGGAATACAAGCGCGAATCGAAACACGCCGCGCTTTACGCGCTGATGCTGAAGGGCGCCGATAACGTGCGCGTGCCCGGCATCCGCAACGAGCTTTCGACCAACCGCCTGCTCACGATGCAATGGCTCGACGGGCGCAAGATCCTCGAGTTCAAGCAATCCGATCAGGAGACGCGAAACCGGCTGGCGGTCGCGATGTTTCGCGCGTGGTGGCATCCCTTCAGCCAGTTCGGCGTCATTCACGGCGACCCGCATCTGGGCAATTACACGGTTTTCGAGGAAGACGGCGCGGCGGCGGGCATCAACCTGCTCGATTATGGCTGCGTGCGCATCTTTCCCCCGCACTTCGTGCAGGGTGTCGTGGATCTTTACGAGGGGCTGCGCACAGATGACGAGGCGCGGATCGTTCATGCCTATGAGACCTGGGGTTTCAAAGGCCTGCGCCGCGACGTGATCGAGATCCTCAACATCTGGGCGCGCTTCATTTACGGCCCGATTCTCGATGACCGCGTCCGCACGGTCGCCAACGGCGTTCCGCCCGGCCAGTACGGCCGCCGCGAGATGATGCAGGTGCACGCCGCCCTGAAGGACAAGGGCCCGGTGCGCATCCCCAAGGAATTCGTCTTCATGGACCGCGCGGCGATCGGGCTCGGCGCCGTCTTCCTGCATCTCGACGCCAAGCTGAACTTTTATCAGCTTTTCCATGACGCTTTCGGCGGCGACGCCCTCAGCGCCGATGCTATCGCCGGGCGCCAGTCGCAGGCGCTGGCGGCCGTCGGGCTTGGCTGAGGCGCAAAAACCCCTCCCCCCGCGACCATCGGACAAGGCGCAACGCCAAGGCTGCGATTGCCCGCGCCCGCGCTTTCGGTTAAGCGAAAGAGGAGCCCTTCCCTGCCCGGTTCCGGGCGCCTTTTCCTTGATGTGAGGACCAGATGGCTGACAATCACGGCGCGGGCCACCCCGCGATGGACTACGCCGAGCACGAGCGCACCTACCAGATGTTCATCGGCATGGCGAAATGGGGCACTATTTCCATGGTCGCCCTCATGATCTTCATGGCGGTCACGCTTCTCTGACGGCACGGGCGAGTCATTTGGCTCGCCTTTTGCTTTTTGAGGACGCCGTTTTACCGGAGCCCAGCATGCGCGTCGCGATTCCAGCCGAAACCGAGGCCAATGAGACCCGCGTCGCCGCGACGCCGGACAGCATCAAGAAACTGATCGTGCTCGGCGCGACGGTGGTGGTGCAGTCGGGCGCTGGCGTGAGCTCCGGGATCACCGATTCCGAATATACCGCCGCGGGCGCGACCATCGCCGGAACGGCCTCGACGGCGATCGAGGACGCCGATCTCGTCCTGAAGGTCCGCCGTCCCTCAGCGACCGAACTCGCGAGCTACAAGCGCGGCGCGAGCGTCATCGCCACCATGGACCCCTATGGGCACGAGGATGCGCTCGCCGCCATCGCGGGCGCGGGGGTCAATGCTTACGCCATGGAGTTCATGCCGCGCATCACCCGCGCACAGGTCATGGACGTGCTTTCCTCGCAAGCCAATCTGGCCGGTTACCGCGCCGTCATCGACGGCGCCGCCGAATATGGCCGCGCTTTGCCGATGATGATGACGGCGGCGGGCACCGTGCCGGCGGCGCGCATCTTCATCATGGGCGTCGGCGTCGCGGGCCTGCAGGCGATCGCGACCGCTCGGCGCCTCGGCGCCATCGTTACGGCGACGGACGTGCGCCCCGCCACCAAGGAACAAGTCGAATCGCTCGGCGCGAAATTCGTCGCCGTCGAAGATGACGAGTTCAAGCAGGCCGAAACCGCTGGCGGCTACGCCAAGGAAATGTCGGCGGAATACAAGGCCAAGCAGGCGGCGCTCGTCGCGGCCCACATCGCCAAGCAGGACATCGTCATCACGACGGCCCTGATTCCCGGTCGCCCGGCCCCGAAGCTGATCAGCGCCGACATGGTGCATTCGATGCGCGCGGGCTCGGTGATCATCGACCTTGCAGTCGAGCGTGGCGGCAATTGCGAACTGGCGAAGCCGGGTGAGACGGTCGTCACCGACAATGGCGTGCGGATCGTCGGTCATCTCAACGTCCCGGGCCGCCTCGCCGCCACCGCGTCGAGCCTCTATGCGCGCAACCTGCTCGCCTTCGTCGAGACGCTTGTCGACAAGGAAACCAAGGCGCTCGCTCCCAAATGGGACGACGAACTCGTGAAGTCGACGCTGCTGACGCGCGATGGCGCGGTCGTGCATCCCAACTTCCTGCCCAAATAATTCACCCTTCCCGTTCAGCCGCTCAAACCCCAAGGGGCGAGGTCCATGGCAACCGAAACGCCAAACCAGATTCTCGACAAGGCGAACGCCGCCGCGAAACTCGCGCGCGAAGCCGCCGACATGCTGCAAACTTCTGCTGACCAGTTTTCCGACACCGCGGGCGCCTTCGCGCATGCGGCGTCGGGCGGCGCGATCGACCCCTTCGTCTTCCGCCTCGCGATTTTCGCGCTGGCGATTTGCGTCGGCTATTATGTCGTCTGGTCGGTGACGCCCGCCCTGCATACGCCGCTGATGTCCGTGACCAACGCCATTTCGTCGGTGATCGTGGTCGGCGCGCTGCTCTCGGTCGGGGTCGATGCAGGCGCCCCTGGCGATGACGGCCCGCTCTGGGCGAAGCTGTTCGGCTTCATCGCGCTCATCCTTGCCTCAGTGAACATTTTCGGCGGCTTCCTCGTCACCGAGCGCATGCTTTCCATGTACAAGAAGAAGGGCTGATCGCCATGAATGCGAATATCGCAGCCCTGCTCTATCTCGTCTCGGGCGTCCTCTTCATCCTGTCGCTACGCGGCCTGTCCTCGCCCGCCACCTCGCGGCGCGGCAATCTCTACGGCATGATCGGCATGGGCATCGCGATTGCGACCACCCTGCTGTATCGCCTGCCGTCGGGCTTCTCGTCGTGGCTGCTGGTGATCGCCGGCATCGCCATCGGCGGCGGCATCGGCGCCTGGCGCGCGCGCACGGTCAAGATGACCGCCATGCCGCAGCTCGTCGCATTCTTCCACGCGCTCGTCGGCCTCGCCGCCGTGCTGGTGGCCGCCGGCGCGCTTTATGCGCCGCAGGCCTTCGGCATTGGCGTGAAGGGCTCGATCCACGGCGCGAGCCTTGTGGAAATGTCGATCGGCGCGGCCATTGGCGCGATCACCTTCACGGGCTCCATCATCGCGTTCCTGAAGCTTGACGGGCGCATGTCCGGCAAGCCGATCATGCTGCCGCAACGCCATGTCATCAACATCGCGCTGGCGGTGGCGCTGCTGGCTCTGGTCGCGATCTTCGTCATGACCGAGCTGCATGTCGTGTTCTGGATGATCACGCTGGTCGCACTGGCGCTTGGCGTCCTGCTGATCATCCCGATCGGCGGCGCCGACATGCCGGTCGTCGTCTCGATGCTCAACTCTTATTCGGGCTGGGCGGCGGCGGGCATCGGTTTCACGCTCGGCAACCTCGCGCTGATCATCACCGGCGCGCTGGTCGGCTCTTCGGGCGCGATCCTGTCCTACATCATGTGCAAGGCCATGAACCGCTCGTTCATCTCGGTCATCCTCGGCGGCTTCGGTGGCGACACCGCGGCTGCCACGGGAGGCGCCGTCGAGACCCGGCCCGTCAAGCTGGGCTCGGCCGACGACGCGGCCTACATCATGAAGAACGCCGGCAAGGTCATCATCGTGCCGGGCTACGGCATGGCGGTGGCGCAGGCGCAGCATGCGCTGCGCGAAATGGCCGACAAGCTGAAGGAAGAGGGCGTGGAGGTGAAGTACGCCATCCACCCCGTCGCCGGCCGCATGCCCGGGCACATGAACGTGCTGCTGGCCGAAGCCAACGTGCCCTACGACGAGGTCTTCGAGCTGGAAGACATCAACGCCGAATTCCCGACCGCCGACGTGGCCTTCGTGATCGGCGCCAATGATGTGACCAATCCCGCCGCCAAGACGGATCCGAAATCGGCGATCTACGGGATGCCGATCCTTGATGTGGAGAAGGCGAAAACCGTGTTGTTCATCAAGCGCGGCATGGGCTCGGGCTATGCCGGCGTCGAGAACGAGCTGTTCTTCAGGGACAACACCATGATGCTGTTTGCCGACGCCAAGAAGATGGTGGAAAGCATCAACAAGGGGTTTGCGCATTGAGGGGCGCGCATCGGGCGCGGGCGTTTTAAATTTTTCGTTTTTACCGCTGCGCCGGACATCCAGTGCTTGAACGGCTGAGGGCCTTGCCAAACTGGCTGACTAGCAGGCCGGCTGACTGGCTGACCCGTCTGAACGCCGCCGCAATCCGTCAGCCCTGACTTCCAAATATGCGGCCATCGCTCAGG
>JANXTB010000002.1 GCA_025356415.1 Hyphomicrobiales bacterium | reverse complement strand
GTGTTGCGGGGCTGGGCGGCACGACGTCGGTGAACATCGGGCAGCTCGCCCTGACGGCGACGGCGTCGACCACCGCGACTTTCACCGCCAATCTGCCCTCCCAAGCCGCGATCACAACTGACTTGCCTTCGGCAAATGCCGCAACGGCGAAAGTGACGGGCAAGTCGTCGCTTGTCGCCTATGACAATCTTGGCGCGCCCGTCACGCTCGACATGTATTTCAACAAGACGGCTGACAGCACTTGGGAAGTGACGCTCTTCAACAAGGCCGATGCGGGACCAAGCGGCAGTTTCCCTTACACGACGGCTCCGCTCGCCACCTCGGCGATGACGTTCGACCCCACGACAGGCGCGATCCTGACGGGACAAAGCGTGAGCGTCGGCGTGCCCAACGGCGCAACGCTGACGATCGACCTGTCAAAGACGACGCAATTGGCCGCGCCATACTCCGTCATCGACACGTTGATGAATGGCAATGCGCCAAGCGCGGTTCAGAAGGTCGCGGTGGATGAAAATGGCATTCTTTATTCTGTTTACGAAAACGGCACGCGCGCAGCCAGTTTCAAGATCCCCCTGGCAAACGTACGCAGCCCGGAAAACCTGACGCAGCTCTCGGGCAACGTCTTCTCGGAATCGACGAAATCGGGAAACGTTGTCGTCGGCGACGCGAAGACCGGCGGCCTTGGTCAGATCAGAGCCTCAACGCTCGAGCAATCGACCGTTGATCTGGCTGCCGAACTCACCGCGATGATCGAGTCGCAGCGCGGATACACGGCCAATTCGAAAGTCTTTCAAACAAGCGCCGACCTTGTCGACGTCCTCGTCAACTTGAAGTGACCTGAACCATGTCGCTCACGTCAGCCCTCTCCAGTGCGCGCAACTCGCTCTCCGTTCGTTCGGCGGAGACCGAGGTTGTGTCGCGCAATGTGGCGGGCGTGAACGAGGTCGGCTACACGCTGAAGCGTGCCAATGTCGCAACGGATTCCGCTGGCAGCGTGCGTCTCACCGGCGTGTCGCGCACGTCAGACAACGTGCTGTTTTCCAGCATGACCAAAGCCGCATCGGACGCCGCCGCGCGCTCAGCGCTGCTCACCGGCGTCAACGCCCTGCAGCAGATTGTCGATCCAGCCCTGGGAGACGCGACACCGACCGGTCGGCTCGGCGCTCTCACTGACGCGCTGACGCAAGCGGCCGCCGCGCCATCGGATCAGACACTCGCGCAAAATGCGGTGGATAGGGCTCAGGATCTTGTTCGCACGCTGCAGGATGCGACTGCGACTGTGCAGCAGACACGCAAGACCGCGGATTCCGATCTTGCGTCCTCCGTTTCCAACATCAATGCGCTGCTCTCGCAAATTCAGGCTGTCAACACACGCGTGGTCGGCAATATAGCGACCGGCAAGGACGCCACGACGGATCTCGATACACGCGATCAGTTGCTCGGAAAGCTGTCGAACGAAATCGGCATCCGCACAACCATGCGCCAGGATGGCGACATGCAAATCTACACCGATGGCGGCGGCACCTTGTTCGACACCACAGCACGAGAGGTATCATTCACCCCGACAACGAGCTTCGACGCAAACACCAATGGCTCTCCGGTGATGATCGATGGCATGCCGGCGACCGGATCCAATGCCGTGATGGGCGTCACGGGCGGGCGCATCTTTGGTCTCGCACAAATTCGCGACCAGATCGCGCCGGCCTATCAGGGTCAGCTCGACGAAATCGCGCGCGGCCTCATCAACGCTTACAAAGAATCCAATGTCTCGGGCGATCCGGCCAGCACCAGGGCCGGCTTGTTTCGGAACGGAACCTCAACGGCCATTCCATCGGCGCTGACGCCGGGTCTCGCGTCCAGCATCAGCGTCGCCGCGACAGTCGATCGCAAGCAGGGCGGCAATCCATTCCTGCTTCGCGATGGCGGCATCTCTAATCCGGCGGACGCTTCCTACAAGCTCAATACGACAGACGCGGCGTCATTCTCAAGCCGTTTGCGCGACCTCTCCACGGCGCCGGAAAATACGCAGGAGTTCGCCATGTCGGGGGGCTCTTTCGCCACAGGATCGCTGTCGCTGTATGCGGCGTCCTCTAATGGCTGGATCGAGGGCCAGCGCCAGACGGCGTCCTCTGAATCGGAGCAAAGGTCCGCGTTTCTCAATCGCGCGACACAGGCTCTGAGCGGCGCAACGGGCGTCAGCCTTGATACTGAAATGTCGAAGATGCTCGACCTTGAGCGTGCGTATCAGGGGTCTGCGAAGCTGATCTCGGTCATCGACAGCATGTTGCAATCTCTCCTTCAGGCGACGGGTTAAGCCATGACGGACGGCGTCTCCAATTATTCATCATCCCTTGCGCTTCGCACGTCAGTCACGCGCCTGCAGCGCGAAATGAATGACGTGCGCATCGAGGCCTCAACGGGAAAGGTTGCCGATCGCGGATTGGCGCTCGGAATTCGCACCAGCATTTCGGTCGATTTGCAGGAGCAGGTCAAGCGAATCGACACGATCAAGTCGATGAACACGACAGTGAGTTCGCGGCTTGAGGCGACGCAGAACGTGCTCGATTCGGTTCGAACAATGTTGTCGAGTGTGATGGATGCGTTTGCACAGGCGAAGACCGCAGGCGGCAACCTCGACGTCGCGCAGAAGTCGGCGCGCGATGCGCTCTCGCAATTGCATGACAAGCTCAACGCCAGTTTCAACGGTCAATATCTTTTTGCGGGCGTCAATACCGACGTCAAGCCCGTTTCCTCTACGCCTGACGATCCCGCATCACCTGGTGTGGTTTCGGTTGATGCAAGTTTCTCGGCGCAATTCGGCATGACCCAGACAGATCCAAATGTCGCCAATATTTCGGAGGCCGATATGGCTTCGTACCTTTCGGGAAGTTTCGAGACCCTGTTCTCGGATACCGGTTGGCGCACGAGTTTTTCAGCCGCGTCCGACAAGGTCATCCAGTCGCGTGTCTCGATGTCAGATGTCGTCGACACTTCCGCCACGACTGATGCGCAGGCCTTTCGCGATATCACGCGCGCCTTGACGATGGTGTCGCAAACCGGCCTGGGCAAGATGAATTCCAAAACGTCCGGAATGGTCTTGGACAAGGCCATGCAATTGCTCGGCGCAGGACAGCAGGGCGCGACGTTGATCCAGACAGATCTGGCGCGCGTGCAGCAGCGTGTGGGTGAAGCCAGCGACCGCTTGACGATCCAGTCGCAGACCCTCGCAAAAAGCATTGGCTCTATGGAGGATGTTGATGCGTATGCGGTTTCCGTGCGTCTCAACTCCCTGTCGACGCAGATTGAGACATCCTACGCGCTGACATCACGCATTCAAAACTTGAGTCTCCTTAAATATCTCTGACCCGAGATCCCGGCATGTACCAGTTTGCTTACGAAGAGATCCTCGAAGAATCCACTTTTGAAGCGCGCGACCGCGAGGCTGCCGCTTTCAACGAGGCCAATCGCCTGATCGAGGCTGCCCTGCGTACGGGCATCCAGTCGCTGGATGTCGTCAATGCCCTGCGTTTCAACGAAGAACTCTGGATGATTCTCATGGAAGATCTCGCCCATCCCGACAACAAGTGGCCCGAAACGACGCGTGCGTCGCTGATCTCGATCGGCATCTGGGTCATCAGGGAAATCGAACGTATCCGGCGCGGCCAGTCTGTTGGGCTCAAAGCCATTGCTGAAATCAATACCATTATCCGCGACGGTTTGAACTGAGGTCACGAACATGCAATTGTCCCTGCGAGCCGGCGAGAAACTTTATTTGAATGGCGCGGTCATCAAGGTGGATCGTAAAGTTTCGATCGAGCTTATGAATGACGTCACCTTTCTCCTGGAGGCGCATGTCATGACGCCCGAGCAGACGACCACGCCGTTGCGTCAGCTCTATTTCACCATCCAGGTGCTGCTGATGGACCCGGGCTGTGAGGCAGGGCCGCAGGCCGACATCATGGTCACGCGTCTGATCGATACGTTCGACAATGCTGACATCAAGTCCGGCTTGCGCCAGGTGCGGGATCTTCTGGCCGCGCGGCGCAGGTTTGAGGCGCTGAAAACCATTCGCCGCCTCTACGCCGTTGAAGCAGATATTTTCGCGCCATCGGCGCCGCGCATTGCGCTTTCGGCATAGGTGGGCGACATGCAGGTGACATCATCGACAGCATCTGGAACCGCAGCTCAGGCGGCCGTCAGCCAGGCGGCGAAATCCTCGACCGTCGATTACAATTCGTTTCTGCAATTGCTCGTCACGCAGCTGAAGAATCAGGACCCGACCGCGCCGACCGATTCAACGGCCTTCATGTCCCAGCTCGCCTCGTTCTCGAATGTCGAGCAGGCCGTGCAGATGAACGCGAAATTCGATTCGCTCCTGCAGATGAGCCAATTGTCGCAAGCCGACACGATGATCGGCCGGACGGCGAGCTCGACGGACGGGCTCACCTCCGGTCTCGTCAAATCGGTTCGGATCGACTCGAATGGCGTGGTCGCGACGCTGGACAGCGGCGCCACGCTGAAGGTCGCCTCCGGGGTCATTATTTCCTGACATGAGCGAAAGCGACGCGTTCGATCTTATCCAGCTCGCGCTCTGGGCGATGCTGAAGGGCTCCGGTCCCGCGGTCGGCGCCGCCATGGTAGTCGGTATTGTCGTCGCGTTGATTCAGGCGCTGACGCAGGTTCAGGAAATGACGTTGACCTTCGTGCCGAAGATCATCGCAATCTTCGTCGCCATTGCGGTCTCCGGCTCGTTTATCGGCGAGCAGATGCTGGCGTTCACGCAGAATGTCTACGCACATATCGAGAAGGGCTTCTGAGGGCACGCTCGCGCAAGCTTCAGGCTTCAACCTGCACGGCGGAAGCGCGGGGGAATGATGTCCAACATTGGGGTTGCGGGTACGAAGGACGCCGGCTCCGGCGGTCGAGATCTCTGGTTCGCGGGCGGCATTGTCGCCATTCTGTCGCTCTTCTTTCTGCCCGTTCCCGCGGTCCTGATCGACCTTGGCCTGGCGCTGTCGATCGCCTTGTCGGTGCTGATCCTGATGGTCGCGCTGTGGATCCAGCGGCCGCTCGATTTCTCGGCGTTTCCGACAACCCTGCTTGTCGCAACCATGCTGCGCCTCTCGCTCAACATTGCGACGACGCGGTTGATTCTCTCGCATGGCGCGGATGGAACGACGGCCGCGGGTTATATTATCTCCGGGTTCTCGAACCTGGTGATGGGCGGCGACTTCGTGATTGGGCTCATCGTCTTCGTCATCCTGATCACGGTCAACTTCCTCGTCATCACCAAGGGCGCGACGCGTATCGCGGAAGTTGGCGCCCGCTTTACGCTTGACGCCATTCCGGGCAAACAGATGGCGATCGATGCGGATCTGTCGTCCGGCCTGATCGACGACAGGGAAGCACAGTCGCGGCGACGCGAACTGGAAGAAGAAAGCGCCTTCTTCGGCTCCATGGATGGCGCATCCAAATTCGTGCGCGGCGACGCCATTGCGGGCATTATCATCCTTGCGGTCAATGTGTTCGGCGGCATCATCATCGGCGTCACGCGCCATGGCATGACCATGGGCAGCGCCGCCGATGTGTTCATCAAACTATCGGTCGGCGACGGGCTTGTTTCGCAAATTCCTGCCCTGATCGTCTCGCTGGCCGCAGGCCTACTCGTGTCGAAGGGCGGCACGCGCGGTACCGCCGAGAAGGCTGTTCTCGGACAGCTTGGAAATTATCCACCCGCGCTTTTCATCGCGGCTCTCTTGATGTTCATGCTGGCGCTGGTGCCAGGGTTGCCGTTTATGCCCTTCGCAATACTGGGCTCTGCGCTTGGGCTTCTGGCGCGCATCATTCCGCGTCGCCGCGAAGAAGTGCTTGCGCTTGCGCGCGCACAGGCGCAAGCGCATCAGAGCGCTCAGGCAACCGAGGCTCAGGAATCGGTGAAGGAAAGTCTGCGCACGTTCGAGGTCGAGCTGGTGCTTGGCAAGCAGCTCGCGCCGCGCTTGCTTATGCTGCAAGGCGAGCTTGCCGATCGTGTCGCCAAGATGCGGCGCAAGTTTGCGCAGATCTACGGGTTCGTCGTGCCGGAGATCAAGGTTTCGGATTCGCTCACCATCCCGCCGAAGTCCTATCAGATCAAGATCCACGGAACCGTCGTTGCCGGCGCGGAGGTTCGCATCGGCGATGTGCTGGTCGTCACCGGGGAGGGGCCGCGGCCCGATCTGCCTTACGAGGAGGGTGTCGATCCGGCGTTCGGCATCAAGGCCGTGTGGGTGGCGGAGAGTTTCAGGTCCGAGGCGAAGCGCGAGGGGTTTCGCTCAATCGACAATGTCTCCGCGGTTCTGACGCATGTCAGTGAAGTGGTGCGTAACAATCTTGCGCAATTGCTGAGTTACAAGGATATGCGCGCCCTGCTCGAGCGGCTTGATCCCGAATACAAGAAGCTGATCGAGGATATCTGCCCCGCGCAAATCACGTATTCGGGCCTGCAGTCGGTCTTGAAGTTGCTGCTGGCGGAACGCGTGTCGATCCGTAACCTTCATCTCATCCTTGAAGCCATCGCGGAGATTGCGCCGCATGCACGACGCGCTGAGCAGGTTGCCGAGCATGTTCGCCTTCGCATGTCGCAGCAGATCTGCGGCGATCTCGTGCAGGATGGCGTGCTGAAGTTGCTGCGGCTTGGCAATCGCTGGGATCTTGCGTTCCACAAGGCGCTCAAGCGCGATGCGAAGGGCGATGTGATCGAGCTCGATTTCGATCCCAAGCTGATGGATGAATTCGCCGTTGAGGCGTCCGACGCCATTCGGCGACTGGTGGATGAAGGGGTGCAATTCGCGCTCATCACCACACCGGAGGCGCGGCCCTATGTGCGGATGATCATCGAGCGCATGTTCCCGAAACTGCCGGTGATGTCGCACCTAGAAGTCGCGCGCGGCGTGGACATCCAGCCGCTTGGCTCCATCTCGTGAGCGAAGCCGCCTCCGCTGCCGTGCTTGCCGCCTTTGCGGTGTTCTGCAGGATCGGCGCCTGCATCATGGTGATGCCGGGATTTTCCAGCGCACGCGTGCCGCCGCGCGCCCGGCTGTTCGTGGCGCTCGCGCTCAGTCTGGCGGCGATGCCGCTTGTCTATGATGAATTGCATGCGTTGCTGGACGGGCAGTCCCTGGCGCGGCTCGTGTCGATCATGGTGACGGAGAGCCTGATCGGCATTGTTATCGGGCTCGCTTCGCGGCTGTTTTTTCTGATGCTGGAAATGCTGGCGGCGACGATCGCGCAGGCGATCGGACTGGCTGGCATCGCGGGCATTCCGGTGGAGGAGGGCGGGGGCGAGGCGACGCTGGTGACATTCATTCTGATCGCAGCGACGTTGTTGTTCTTTCTTTCCGATCTGCATCTCGAAGTCATACGTGGGCTTGTCTCGTCTTATGAGCTGGCGCCGCCCGGCGGCGCCTTTCCGGCGCGTTTTTCGCTGACCGAGATCGCCGATGCGCTTACGGGCGCGTCGATGCTGGCGTTGCGGCTCAGCGGTCCGTTCGTCGTGTTGTCTGTGCTCGTCAACTTTTCGTTCGGGCTCGCCAACAAGATGACGCCGATGATCCAGATTTATTTCGCCGCCATGCCGGTGCTCATCGGCCTTGGTTTTCTGATGATGATGTTTCTGGCGCGGCCCTTTTTGTCGGGCTTCATCCTGGGGCTGAATGATTTTCTGGTCAGGTAGGCATGGCTCAGCGTTCAAAGCAGCTTGCGCGCATTCTCAAGGTCCAGCGCGATTTGCGCAAGGATGCGGAAGTGCGCCTTGCGACACTCAACGCGCGGCGCGATCAGCTGCAAGCGGTCGAAGCGTCCATCCTTGAGACATTGACGTCGGACGACCCGCTGCGCCGCGCGCTGGCGCCACTGGCGAATGATCGCCTGCGCTGGGTCGAGCGCGACATGAAGGAAACCGAACAGGAGCGTGTTGTTGTGGAAGCCAGGTGGCGCGGCTTTGCGCAGCGCAGCCTGATTGCAGAGCGTCTTTGCAAGTCGGCTCAAGTCGGCGAGCAGCGCGAGGCCGAGCGCAAGGTACTTGAGGAATTGCTTGGCGATGTCGAATCACGCCGCACAAGCCTGCCGTAAGCTCGCTGCGTGAATGTAGGAAATCGTTAAAGGGTCATTGTTTCATGTCGGTTCAACCGCTTTCGGATATTATTCTCGATGTCGCCAATGCCGCCGATCCCGTCAGGGTCGCGGCCGCCAAGCAACGCCTGGCGGAGGCGTCGGGCGGCGATTTTGCAGCGCTTCTCGGGGGCTCCGAACCAGCGCCATCTCGCGGCTGGTCAGCGTCCGCCAAGGCTAACTTTTTCTCGGCGCCAACAGGGGCGCGGATCGTCGAGTCGAACACATCGGCGGACGAGGCCAAGCGCGGTCTCGAGACCCTGGTCGCAAAGATGATGGTGGAAACCATGCTGCCGAAGGAAGGTGAATCGACCTTCGGCAAGGGCACGGCCGGGAACATCTGGCGTTCGATGCTGGCGGATCGCCTTGCGAGCGAACTCACGCGCGGCAAGGGCCTTGGCTTGCTGAAGGATGTTTCGCTCACAAAGGGTGACGCATGATTCTGGGCTCGTTCGACCGTCCTCTGCCGTGTGAACAAGCGGGGCCCATGACCATCGCGATTGTCGCCATCGATCGCTTGATGGAGACCGTGATGGAAGAGACGAAAGCCTTGCGCGAGGGCGGCGGCGCCGATTTCGAAAGGTTCACGCATCTGAAGAATTACGGCCTGCTGGAAGTGACGCGGGCCATGCGCGGAATCGCAAACATTGGCGCGCATCCGTCGCTTCTTGCACGATTGAAATTTCTGCGCGAGCGGCTCGAGGAGAACCGCAAGGTGCTCGCCCTGCATCTGAAAGCTGCTGAGGAGATTGCGGATCTGATTTCCGGAACGCTTGAGGATGCCGCGTCCGACGGCACCTATACGGCCACCGCGTTTCGCGGACGCCTGACATGATGATGCGATTGCTGGCGGGCGTGTGGATTTGCATTGTCGCGCTTGGCGCCAGTTATGGCGTGACGCAGTGGAAGCTCGGACAAGTCACCGCGCAAGCAGACATCAAGCCGGTCAAGAAAGCGGGCGAGTTGCGGAAGCTGAAATCCATCACGGTTCCGATGGTCGCGAATGGACAGGTCGACGGTTACCTCGTCGCGCAATTCTCTTATATGGTCGAGACTGAGGCCGCCAAGGGGTTTGACACCCAGCCGGACGCGTTTGTCGCCGATGAGGCGTTTCGGCTTCTCTATGCGGACTCGAAGCTTGATTACAAGAATCTGGATAGGTTCGACATCGCGGGCTTCGCCGCCGCCGTAAAGGCCAACGCCAATGCGCGGCTGAAAGCCGATGTGGTCGTTGATTTGCTGGTTCAGGAATTCAACTACATCGGCGCCGAAGACGTTCGTAAGTAACATCCTCGAAATTAAAAAGCCGCCGGGCTTGGACCCGCGGCGGCTTATATCGGCGGTGCGCCGTGTCTCAGGCGACGCGGTGGCTTGGCAAATGGTCCATGGTGCGCGCCGTCGCGCTGGCTTTCGGGGTGCGCAGCGCATCGACCATTGCGTCGGCCAATTGGTCAGCGTCACTAAACCCCGAAGGGCTGGGTTCGGGGGTGCTTACATCGACGACGAGCGGCTTTGTCTCTGGCGTCGATGTAGTGCGGGTCGCGCCGCCGCCCATGTACACCGAGAGGTCCTCGATCGTCTTTTCAAGGCTCACAAGCGCACGATATTCGGGCTGCTGCATCAGCTGGTCCCGCAGGCGCCCGCAGAGCGCCTCAAGCTGTTCGATCACGTCCTGGGCCATATTTATCTTCCTCCGTTCCTGCAGACGCTAGGGCGCGGGGCTGGCGTGAAACTGGCGATGTCGTGCGCCAGTTCAGATCAGTTTGAGGCCGCGAAAGCTCGCATGTCCGTTGCGGCCGATGATGATGTGATCATGCACCGTGATGCCCATGGGCGCAGAAATGGCGATGATCTCCTGCGTCATGCGGATGTCGGCGGAGGAGGGCGTCGGATCGCCCGACGGATGATTATGCACGAGCACGATGGCGGTTGCATTGAGCTCCAGCGCGCGGCGCACGATCTCGCGCGGATAGACCGGCGTGTGGTCGACCGTGCCCGAGCCCTGCACTTCGTCGGCGATCAGCGCGTTGCGCTTGTCGAGAAACAGCAGACGGAATTCCTCGCGCTCGGCAAACGCCATAGCGGCGCGGCAATAGGAAAGTACGTCAGCCCAGGAGCTGAGCATGGGGCGATCGCGCAAGGCGCCGCGCGTCATGCGGATCGCCGCGGCCTCGATGATCTTGAGATCGGTCGCCACGGAATCGCCGACGCCGTCGATCTCCAGCAAACGCTCATGCGAGGCGCCGAGCACTTCGGCGAAAGAGCCGAAACGCGAAATGAGCGCCTTGGCGATCGGCTTCACGTCGCGTTGCGGGATCGAGCGGAACAGCACGAGCTCCAGCAATTCGTAATCGGGCAGGCCGCGTTCGCCCGCGTCCGAGAAGCGCGCGCGCAGTCGGTCGCGATGTCCACGATAATGCGGCTCTGCAGAAGCCCCCTTGGCATTTGCGCCGTCGGGTTTTTCGCTCATTTGGTGGGGATATAAGGCGGCTGCGTGAAGCCCCTCGGCGACAGCGTGAAGATTTCGCACCCCGTCTCCGTCACGCCGATCGTGTGCTCGAACTGTGCGGTCAGAGAACGATCGCGCGTCACGGCGGTCCAGCCGTCGGCCAGAACTTTCACATGCGGGCGGCCGAGATTGATCATCGGCTCGATGGTGAAGAACATGCCGGGCTTCAGCACGACGCCATCGCCGCGGCGGCCGTAATGCAGGATATTGGGTTCGTCATGGAACAGGCGCCCCAAGCCGTGGCCGCAGAATTCGCGCACCACCGAGCAGCGTTCGCTTTCCGCATATTCCTGGATCGCCGCGCCGATGTCGCCGGTCGTGTTGCCGGGCTTCACGACGCTGATGCCGCGCATCAGCGCCTCATAGGTCACCTCGACGAGTCGCTCGGCGCGGCGTGGCACGTTTCCGACATTGTACATGCGGCTGGAATCGCCGTGCCAGCCGTCGACGATCAGCGTGACGTCGATGTTGACGATGTCGCCGTCGCGCAGGGGCTTGTCGTCGGGAATGCCGTGGCAGACGACGTGGTTGATCGACGTGCAGATCGACTTGCGATAGCCGCGATAGGAAAGCGGGGCCGGGTAGGCGCCGTGGTCCATGGCGAATTCGAACGCTAGCTTGTCCAAAGCTTCCGTCGTTACGCCGGGCTGCACGTGCTCGCTCAACATGTCGAGCGCCTCGGCGGTCAGCCGGCCAGCCTTGCGCATGGCCTCGAAATCCGCCGGCCCGTGCAGCTTGATCTGGCCCGTCTTACGGCTGGGCGTCTGGGCGGCATCCACAAAAGTCATTGTGCTTCCATAGGTGAAAGAGTGCGGCGCCTCGAGGCGCCTTTGTCGGACCTGAATCTAAGCATGTTCGCTCGCGGCGCAACCCCGCTTCGGGCGCCGGAGGCTGGCTTTTCCGCCCCCGGGCGTGCTAACCAAGATCACCCGGACGAAGGATCGCCTAGCTTAAGTGGGGCGGGATGTCCGCGCGCCCCGGACATACCATGTTGAGACCGATCGCAAACGACCTGTCGCCATTCGGCCGTTACGCTCCAAAGGGGCTCCCGGCCTCCATTCTGGATCTGACGCGCCGCTGCTCGACGAGCTGGTCGGGCATGCGCCGCGCCTTCCTGCTGCGCGGCATCGCCGTGCGCACGCTGGCCGGGCGGCCGATGGACGTCGAGGCCTATGGCGCCCGGATGCGGCTTTATCCCTATAACAACACTTGCGAAAAGCGCATTCTGTTCACGCCGCAATATTTCGATCCGGCGGAGCGGCGGCTGTTGGCCACCTACGCCAGCGACGATGCGCGCTTCATCGACATAGGCGCCAATGTCGGCGGCTATACTCTGTTCATGGCGGCGCTGTCGGGCCCGCGCGCCCGCATTCTGGCCATTGAGCCTAACCCCTCTGTGTTCGAGCGGCTGACCTACAACATTCGCCAGAACCCGTTCGCGACCGTGAAGGCGCTCGATTGCGCGGTCGCCGACCGGGAAGGGGAGATCACCCTGTTTCTCGACCCGCGCAATCAGGGCTGCACCTCGGTGCGCATCAGCCATGCGGGCGGCGACACGCTGAAGGTCCACGCCAATTCGCTGAAGGCGATCCTCGCACACGAGGGATATGATCGGATAGACGCGCTCAAGGTCGATGTCGAGGGGGCCGAGGACGTCGTGCTCGAACCCTTCTTCCGGGAGGCGCCGCCGGCGCTCTGGCCGCGCCTCATCCTTTGCGCGCGTTCCAACACGGGCTGGTCTGTCGATCTCGCCCGCATGCTCTCGGCCTATGGCTACCGTGAAACGCTGCGCAGCCGCTCCAATGTCGGCTGGGAGCGGGTCTGAGCCTTTAGGCGGCGAATGCGTTGGTCTGTCCTGAAACAGGAGGGGCGGCCATGCCACGCATTCAGGAACAATCGGGCCTCGTCACCCAGATCACGACAGTCGTCACCGAGCCCGGGCGCTCTGCCGAGGCTCTGGCGCTGATGCAGGAGCGCGCGGAATTCATGAAGACCCAGCCCGGCTTTGTCTCGGTGAGCCTGCACCGCTCGCATGACGGGCGCCATATTGTGAATTACGTCCAGTGGGAGAGCGCCGAAAGCCTTGCGAGCGCACATCATTCGCCGGAGTTCCGGGCCAAGTGGCCGCGCTTCGGCGAGATCACCGGAGAGGCCGAACCCGCCCTGTACGATGTGGTCCACGTCTACGAGCGGTGAGTTGCGACTCATTTTTGCTTGCGCGCCCGACCCGGCTTCCCCAAAACCGGGACGGGAGCCAAAAACCATGACGTCAGAACCAGCCGCATCCGTGACCGCCGCCGTCCTCGTCATTGGCGACGAGATCCTCTCCGGACGGACGAAGGACAAGAACATCGGCTACATCGCCGACTACATGACCAATATCGGCATCGACTTGCGCGAAGTGCGCATCGTGCCTGATGTCATGGAGGAGATCGTTGACGCGCTGAACGCCTTGCGCAAGCGCTACACCTATGTCTTCACGACCGGCGGCATCGGTCCTACGCATGACGACATCACCGCCGATGCGGTGGCGCAGGCGTTTGGCGTCGAGCTCTATGAAGACCAGCGCATCATTGACGCCATGCTGACGCGCATCAAGCCGGAAGACCTCAACGCCTCGCGCCGGCGCATGGCGCGCGTGCCGGTGGGCGGCGATCTCGTGCCCAATCCGGTCAACAAGATTCCGGGCTTTCGCATCGGCAATGTCATCGTGATGGCCGGCGTGCCGATGATCATGCAGGCGATGCTCGATGGCGTTGCGCCGACGCTCGAGACAGGCGTGAAACTCACCATGACGGCGATCGAGGCGGATGCGCCCGAGGGCGCCTATGCGGCGGCGTTGGGGGATATTGCGAAAGCCCATGAGGCTCTGTCGATCGGATCTTATCCGAGCTACGCCGACGGGAAATTCAGGAACCAGATCATCGTGCGTGGTCGCGATCCGCAGGAAGTGGCTGCGACGGTGGTGCAAGTTGAACAGATGCTGACGGATTTGCGCGGCAATCGGGGCTGAAGAATTGGCGCGCCTGACAAAAAAGGGCTTCGGCGCGAACGCCGAAGCCCGATGACAAATCAGAAGCGGTAGGCGATGCCGACCTTCGCCTGGCTGACGTTGAGCGTCACGCCGTCCTTCTTGATCTGGTTGTAGCGATATTCGCCAAAGCCCGACCACTGCTTGGTGAAGCGGTATTCGACGCCGGCGCCGACGTTCCAGCCGTTGCCCTTGATGGTTTCGGAAGCGGTCACGGAAGCGACGGTAGCCGACCCCTTGATGTCGCCATGCGTGAAGCCGCCGAGCACGTAGGCCATGACCTGGTCGTTGAAGACGTAGCCGGCCTTCAGATCGATCGACATCGTGTAGCGGTGCTTGACCTCACCCGTGTA
Source organism: Hyphomicrobiales bacterium (assembly GCA_025356415.1). Taxonomy (GTDB): domain Bacteria; phylum Pseudomonadota; class Alphaproteobacteria; order Rhizobiales; family Beijerinckiaceae; genus Terripilifer. Next base: position 6,315 of record JANXTB010000002.1, on the reverse strand, counting down.
CGGGTTGCCCAGAACCGTGCCCGAGATCGACTTCTTGCCGAAGTCGAGATCGCCGTCGACCAGGATGCCGACCACGAAGGTCGGGGCGATCTGGTAGTCGTAGCCGGCGCGCAGGCCGAGTGAGGCGCCGTTCGGCTTCGCCGTGGCGCTGGTGTTGGTGAAGAAATTGTAGCCCGTGGTGGCGCCGACATAGAAGCCGGTCCACGTGGCGATCAGCGGCGCGGGCGCGATCGCGGTGACCCGCTTGGGGAGATCGGCGGCGTTGGCGGCCACGGAAAGCGACGCGAAGGCGCAGCCAAGCAGAATCTTGGAAATAGTCATGAATAAAGAATCCTATGCATAAAAAAATTGGAATATTGCGCAAATCAACGCCGCTACGCTTACGCAAAGCTTTCCAAAATGGCAAGCTTGGGACCGGAAGACGCTCGTCCGCCGCTTGAGAATTTACTCGCTTCGCCCATAAGCGCCTGATATTTCCGGCGCCTCAAACTGCAACGAGGCCATCATGTCCGACCCCGCTTCGCAAAAGGCGTTTCCCGTTTCCTGGGACCAGTTTCACCGTGATTCGCGCGCTCTCGCCTGGCGCCTCGCGGAGGCCGGGCCGTTTCACGCCATCGTCTGCATCACCCGCGGGGGCCTCGTGCCCGCGGCCATCGTGGCGCGCGAACTCGGCACGCGTCTGATCGAGACGGTCTGCATCGCCAGCTATCACGAATACACGTCGCAGGGCGGCTTGCAGGTGCTGAAAGGCATTTCGCCCGAAGTCGTGGCGCCGGGCGACGGCAAGGGGGTGCTGGTGATCGACGATCTCGTGGACACCGGCGCGACGGCCAAGGTCGTGCGCGACATGCTGCCCAACGCGCATTTCGCCACCGTTTACGCCAAGCCGCAGGGGCGCCCGCTGGTCGACACGTTCATCACGGAAGTCTCGCAGGACACGTGGATCTATTTCCCGTGGGATCTGGGCCTCGCATTCCAGCCGCCGATCGCGAAGGGCGAGAAGGGCTGACCTCGCTGCGGCGACACGGCGCGTTCTCATTCTTGCAGTGCGCTGCTAGAAGCGCGCCATGATGGAAAAGCCTGAACCGCGCGTGCTCAATCGTCCGCCGCCGCCCGGCGTCGCGGCTGGCGTCGATGAGCGCATGATCCAAGCGCTCGTGCATGGTTTCTATGATCGCGTGCGCGCGGATTCTGTTCTCGGGCCGATCTTCTCCGCCGAGATATCCGATTGGGAGCCGCACCTCGCCAAGATGGTCGATTTCTGGTCGTCCGTGGTGCTGATGACCAAGCGCTATGATGGCCGCCCGGCGCCCGCGCATGTGAAGATACCGGGGCTCGATCGCGCGCATTTTGCGCATTGGCTGACTTTGTTCGAGGCGACCGCGCGCGATCTCTGCCCGCCATCAGCTGCGGACCTGTTCATCAATCGCGCGCATCGCATTGCGCAATCGCTGCAGATGTCGCTCGACTTCAGCCGCGGAATTCTGCCGCCGCTCAAGGCGCCAATCCGCGCCGGCTAGGCGGGTCTGGTCCCCCGCGCGCGATTCAGCTAGACCAAGCGCGTGGCCCCTTGGCGAAACTGGTAAACGCAGTCGACTTAAAATCGACCGCCTCTGGCTTGCGGGTTCGAGTCCCGCAGGGGCCACCAAAATCCTTTCAGCGCCGCGCCTCCAACGCCACGACCGGCGCCTTGCGTTGCGCGCCGCGCACCGCGTTGGTGATCGCGTCCGACACGGCCGATTGGCGGAAGGGTTTGGCTAGGCGCGGCGCGGTGGCGGCGTCCTGCTGGTCGGGAATTTCTGCGAAACCGCTCGCCAGAATGACAGGCATGTCCGGACAGCGCGCCGCGAGTTCGCGGATCAATTCCAGCCCGCTCATGCCGGGCATGGCGTGATCGGTGATGACGACATCAATCTCTTCCGCGCGCGTATCGATGACGCTCAGGGCTTCGTGCGCCGATTCACATTCGATGACGACAAAGCCGAGGTCCTCGATCATCTCGGCCGTGCCGGTGCGCACCAGCGCGTCGTCGTCCACCAGCAGCACGGTGGCCTGGTGTGACAGCGCGACCGGCGCCACGCGCACCGATGTGTCCTCACGATCTTCGCAATCGTCAGCGGCGCGCGGCAGATACAAGATGACCTTGGTGCCGACATTGATCTGGCTCGTCACCATCAAGGCGCCGCCCGATTGCGCCGCGAGCCCATGCACCATCGAGAGGCCAAGACCGGTGCCCTTGCCGGGACCCTTGGTGGTGAAAAACGGCTCTCTGGCGCGCGCAAGCGTCGATTCATCCATGCCCATGCCGGTGTCGATCACTTCGACGCGGACGTAATCGCCGGGCGCCAATTGCGCGCCGTGCTTCGCCGCCTGCACATGCGTTTCCTCGCGCGCGACAATCGTCAGCGATCCGCCTTCCGGCATGGCGTCGCGCGCATTCACGACGAGATTCAGGATGGCGAGTTCGAGCTGGTTGAAATCCGCTTCGATCGGCCAGAGATCGTCGGCGATGTCGACTTTCATCTCGATTCCGGGGCCGAGCGCGCGATCGAGAAGATCGCGCATGCCGCTGATGAGCTGCTGGGGCTGCACGGATTGTGGCTTCAGTTCCTGACGGCGCGCGAAGGCCAGCAGTCGCTGAGTGAGCGCGGCGCCGCGCTCGGCGCCTTGCACGGCATTGTCGAGCAGACGCAACAGGCGCGGCTCGTCCGGCAGTCGCTTGCGCAGTAATTCGAGGCTGCCGAGGATCGCCATCAACAGATTGTTGAAATCATGCGCGACACCGCCGGTGAGTTGGCCGATCGTGTCGATCTTCTGCGCCTCGAACAATTGCGCCAGCGCGACTTCGCGCTCGCGCGTGCGGGCCTCGACGAGGTTTTCGAGCCGCTCGTTGATGTTGATGAGCTGCTGCTCGCTCTCCTTCAGCCGCCTAGCTGAAGCTTCAAGCTCGGACGTGCGTTCTGCGACGCGATTTTCAAGTTCCGCATTGAGCCGCTCGAGCTGGCGCGTCTTGCGATGCAATTCCACAAACACGCGCACCTTGGCGCGCAAAACTTCTGGCACGACGGGCACGGGAACGTAATCGACGGCGCCCGCCTCATAGCCGCGCAGGCGATCGAGATCGGTGAGCTGCACGGCGGAGACGAAGATCAGCGGCGTCTTTTGAAAGCGCGGATGTTCGCGGATCATCGACGCGAGTTCGAAACCGTCAAGCTCCGGCATGCAGACATCGATCAGGATGAGCCCGATGTCGGTCTTCAAAAGCCAGCTCAACGCTTCGCGAGCGGTGGTCGCGGTGATCAGCGTTTCATCGAGCTCGCCGAGGATCGCCTCGTAGCTCAACAATTTCGCTGGTTGGTCGTCGACCAGCAGGATGTTCACCCTGTCGTTGGGGTCCTTGACCTCAGCCGCTTTCATTGCGACGCGCCTCAACGGTGTAGCCAGATGCGGAGCGCTGACAGGAGTTGCTCCGTGTTGACGGGTTTCGCCAGATAGTCCGACGCGCCAGCCTCGAGGCATTTTTCGCGGTCGCCCTTCATCGCCTTGGCGGTGAGCGCGATGATCGGCAGTCTACGGAATGCGGGATTGGCGCGGATCACCTGCATCGTTTCAAATCCGTCCATTTCGGGCATCATGATATCCATCAGAACGATTGCAATATCCTCCTGGCTTTCCAGCATCGCTATCGCTTCACGCCCGGTGGTTGCAGTCAGCGCGCGAATGCCGCGCCGCTCTAGCGCACTCGACAATGCGAAGATGTTGCGCGCGTCATCGTCTACGACGAGCACGGTGCGTCCGATCAGATCATCATCGGACGAATGCAGCTTTTCGAGCATGCGCTGTTTTTCAGGCGGCAGGTTCGTCACCACGCGATGCAGGAAGAGGGCGGTTTCATCGAGCAGTCGCTCGGGCGATTCCACGCCTTTCACCACGACGCTGCGCGCCATCGTGTGCAGCCGCAGATCTTCTTCCACCGACAATTCGCGCCCGGTGAAAACGACGACAGGCATGTCGGCGAGATCGGGGTTGTCACGAATACGCTCGAGCACTTCGAAGCCTGACATGTCCGGCAGTTTCAAATCGAGCACCATGCAATCGGCGGGATCGTCCTTGAGGGAAAGCAGCGCTTCTTCTCCGGTTTCCGCCGTGCGGATTTCAATGTCGCTATGGCCAAGAAGTTCGGTAAGGCTCATACGCTCGGTGGCGTTGTCTTCCACGACCAGCAACCGCTTCTGGCGCGGCTGGGCAAAGTTCTTGATCCGTGACAGGGCTTTTTCAAGCCCGTCGTGGCTCGTCGGCTTGGTCATGAAGGAGAAGGCGCCGCGCGCCAGGCCGTGCTGGCGGTCGCTCTCCAGCGTGACAATTTGTACAGGGATGTGGCGGATCGCCGGGTCTTGCTTGATTTGCGTCAGCACATTCCAGCCAAGCATGTCGGGAAGGAACACGTCGAGCGAAATCGCGGTCGGCTTGTAGGCGCGCGCCAGCGCAAGCGCGTCGGCGCCGCGCGCGGCATGCACCACCTTGAAGCCGATGTCGCGGGCAAGATCGGCGAGCACATGCGCGTAATGCGCATCATCCTCGACAATCAGCAGCACGTTGTCGCCGGGCTGGATGCTCGCCCGGTCGTCCGACAGCGTCCAGTCGGTGATGGCGCGCTCATTGGCGCGGCGCATCTGCGCCTCCGCTATGGAGGCCTGCGTATCGATCTGCGCGCGTACGTTCTGTGACTGGCCGTTGAAGCTCAGCGGCAGGTAAAGTGTAAAGCAGCTGCCTTCCTGCGGCGAGCTGCGCAGATGAATTTCGCCGCCGAGCAGGCTCGCCAATTCGCGGCTGATGGCAAGGCCAAGACCCGTGCCGCCATACTTGCGGCTGGTCGATGCGTCGGCCTGCTGGAAGGCTTCGAAGACAATCTTTTGCTTCTCTGGCGGGATGCCGATGCCGGTGTCCGAAACCTCAAAGGCCACGACGCCCTGCGCATTTTTGAGAACTGGATGCTCGGGGCTCCAGCCGCTCGTGGCAGGCGCGACGCGCAGACGAACTTGCCCCTGCGCGGTGAATTTGAATGCGTTGGAGAGCAGGTTTTTCAGCACCTGTTGCAGGCGCTTGGAATCGGTGGTGATGGTGGCGGGCAGGTTTGGCGACATGTCGACATCGAAGGACAGCTTGCGGCTCTCGGCCTCGTGCCGGAACTGGCGCGCCGTCATGATCAGCAGATCGCTGAAGACGATATCTTCCGCCTCGACGGAGGTGGTGCCGGATTCGATTTTGGACAGGTCGAGAATGTCTGTGATGAGATTCAACAGGTCGGTGCCGGCGCCATGGATGGTGCGCGCGAATTCGACCTGACGCGCCGACAGATTGCCCTCGGGATTGTCGCCGAGCTGCTGGCCGAGAATCAGGATCGAATTCAGCGGCGTGCGCAATTCGTGCGACATGTTGGCGAGGAATTCGGACTTGTACTTCGACGTCAGCGCCAGCTCCGTCGCCTTTTCTTCGAGCGCGTGGCGGGCCTGTTCGATTTCCTGGTTCTTGGCTTCCACTTCATTGTTGCGGTCGGCTAGCTGTTGAGCCTTCTGTTCGAGCTGCTCGTTGGTCTGCTGCAATTCGCGCTGTTGCGCCTGCAATTCGCCGGCGAGCTGTTGCGATTGCGTGAGCAGGCCTTCGGTCTGCATCGTCGCCTCGATGGAGTTCAGCACGATGCCGACTCCGGTCGTCAGCTGGTCGAGAAATGAAATCTGCAGGTCGGTGAAGCTGCCCAGCGAAGCCAGTTCGATGACGGCTTTCACCTGTCCCTCAAACAGCACCGGCATCACGATGGCGTTGCGCGGCGGCAGCGAGAACAGCCCGCTGGTGATCGGCAAAGCTTCCGATGGCATTTCAGTAATCAGCATGCGCCGCTTGTCGCGCGCGCATTGGCCGATCATGCCTTCGCCCGGCATCAGCCGGATAGGGCTGCCTTCGCCTGCGTAGGATGCAAGCAAGGTGAGGCCAGCGGGCGCGCCGTCGGGCGATTGCTGCACCTGATAGATGACGCCTTGCTGCGCTTCAACCAGGGGCGCGAGCTCCGTCAACAGCATGTTGCCGACGGTGGAAAGATCGCGCTGCCCCTGAAGCATATTCGTGAAGCGCGCGAGGTTGGTCTTCAGCCAGTCCTGCTCGGTGTTCTGCTCTGTCGTCAGGCGCAGATTGCCGATCATCGTGTTGATATTGTCCTTCAGCTCGGCGACTTCGCCGCGCGCCTCCACTTGAATGGAGCGCGTCAGGTCACCCTTGGTCACCGCGGTGGCGACTTCCGCGATGGCGCGCACCTGCGTG
>JANXTB010000380.1 GCA_025356415.1 Hyphomicrobiales bacterium | reverse complement strand
CTTTTGCCTTGGCATCACGGAGGTCGATCCGACCAAGCATGATCTTCTGTTCGAGCGTTTCATCTCGCCCGAGCGAAAAGAGCCGCCCGACATCGACGTCGACTTTGAGCACGAGCGGCGCGAAGAGGTCATGCAATATATCTACAATCGCTATGGGCGCCTGCGCGCGGGGCTCACGGCGACCGTCATTTCCTATCGCGCGCGTTCAGCCATTCGCGATGTTGGAAAAGTCTTCGGCTTTTCCGAAGATAGCGTCACGGCTTTGTCGGGCACGATCTGGGGCTGGTGGTCTGGCGAGGTGGACGCCAATGAAATCCGCCGCATCGGTTTCGATCCCGACGAGCCGCGGCTGAAACAGGCCGTAGCGCTGGCTGACGAACTCGTCGGCTTCCCGCGCCATCTCTCGCAGCACACGGGCGGCTTCGTCATCACGCGCGCACGGCTCGATGAGGTCGTGCCCGTGGCGCATGCCGCGATGGATGATCGCACGACGATCGAATGGGACAAGGACGATCTCGACGCGCTGGGCATTTTGAAGATCGACGTGCTGGCGCTCGGCATGTTGTCGTGCTTGCGCAAGGGGCTTGATCTCTTGCGCGCACATTACGGACGCGACCTCACGCTGGCGACGATTCCGTCTGAAGAAAAATGCGTCTACGACATGATCTCGCGCGCCGACACGATCGGCGTGTTCCAGATCGAAAGCCGCGCGCAAATGTCGATGCTGCCGCGCCTGAAGCCGGCAAAGTTCTACGATCTCGTCATCGAAGTCGCCATCGTGCGGCCCGGCCCCATTCAGGGCGACATGGTGCATCCGTATCTCTGCCGTCGTCAGGGGCTTGAGCAGGTCACCTATCCATCAAAAGAACTCGAACAGGTGCTGGGCAAGACGCTCGGCGTGCCGCTGTTTCAGGAACAGGCGATGAAGATCGCCATAGTGGCGGCGGGCTTCACACCGTCGGAAGCCGATCAATTGCGCCGCGCCATGGCGACGTTCAAGAAGGTCGGCACGATCAGCACGTTTCACGCCAAGATGGTCGAGGGCATGGCCGTGCGCGGTTATGACCGCGCTTTCGCGGAAGCGTGTTTCCGCCAGATCGAGGGCTTCGGCACTTACGGATTCCCCGAGAGTCACGCAGCGTCTTTCGCACTGCTGGTTTACGCATCGGCGTGGATGAAATGCCGCTATCCGGATGTCTTCGCCTGCGCGCTTTTGAACGCGCAGCCGATGGGCTTTTATGCACCCGCGCAAATCATCCGCGATGCGCGCGACCATGGCGTCGAGGCGCGCGAGGCTGATGTCAATCTGTCGGATTGGGACAACACGCTGGAGCCTGCGGAAGTACGCAACATGCGGCTGCATCCCAAGCATGTCAGCCAACGCGCGCACATTCATGCACGCCATGCCGTGCGCATCGGCCTGCGGCAGGTTAAAGGCTTGCGCGAGGAAGACATGCGCAAGCTCGTCGCGCTGCGGGCCAAGGGCTACGATTCCGTGCGCGATGTCTGGCTGCGCACGGGCCTGTCGCCTGCCGTGCTCGAACATCTGGCGGAGGCCGACGCCTTTACCTCGCTCGGCCTCGACCGGCGCGATGCGCTGTGGGCCGTGCGCGGCCTCAACCGCTCGGGCGACAAGGACGATCTGCCCCTGTTCCGCGACGCGGGCGCCGAGCTCGAGCCCGACGCGCATCTGCCGCCGATGCCGCCGGGCGAGGAAGTGGTGGAAGATTACCGCCATCTGTCGCTTTCGCTGAAGGCGCATCCGGTGTCCTTCCTGCGCACCGAGCTCGACAAGCGCCGCATCCTGCGCACCATGGATCTCGAACGCGTGCCGACGCCGCGCGTCACGACGCGCATTCCGTCCTGGAAGCTGCCGCTGGTCACGGTCGCGGGACTCGTGCTGGTGCGGCAGCGGCCGGGTTCGGCCAAGGGGGTGCTGTTCATGACCATCGAGGACGAGACCGGCGTCGCCAACGCCATCGTCTGGCCGAAAGTGTTCGAGGCGCAGCGCGCCATCGTCATAGGCGCGCGCTTTATCGCCATCACGGGGCGCGTGCAGAACGAGGCCGGCGTCATCCACATTGTCGCGGAACAATGCGAGGACATGACGCCGATGCTCTCGCTGCTGTCGAAAGCCGGCGGCGATATTTCGGGCCTCGCGCGGGCCGACGAGGTGAAGCGTCCGCTCACGCGCGAGAAGGCCGACGCCGGGCGTTACGCGCCCGCCTGCGCGCCGCCGGAAAAGCCGGAGACGCCGCCGGTGCTGGACGAGATCGCAGCCGAGGTGCGCCGCGTGCTGCCGCGCGGGCGCAATTTCCATTGAGGCGCGCGCAGGGTAACATGGCGGCATGAGCACGCCTCCGCCCTCCGGCGCCCTTGTGCGCCTTTCACCCCGCGTTCGCCGCCTCATCGCGCCCAACAAGGGACCGTTCACGTTTACGGGCACCTGCAGCTACATCGTCGGCGACGGCAGCGTCGCTGTCATCGATCCCGGCCCGATGGACGAGGGTCACATCGCCGCGCTGGTCGATGCGACGCAAGGTGAAAAGATCACCGCCATCATCGTCACGCATACGCATCGCGATCATTCGCCGGGCGCGCGGCTTCTGCAAAAGGCGACCGGCGCGCCGATCATCGGCTGCGCTGCGCACATTCCCGTGCAGAATCATCCGTCAGGCCGCGCCGACACCAGCCACGACCTCGATTATCGCCCCGATCAGGTTCTGGGCGACAATGACATCCATGCAGGCGACGGCTTTTCGCTGAAGGCGATTGCGACGCCGGGCCACGCGTCGAACCATCTTGTTTTCGCGCTGCTGGAAGAGAATGCGCTGTTCTCCGGCGATCATGTGATGGGCTGGTCGACAAGCGTCGTCGCGCCGCCCGATGGCAACATGCGTGACTACCTACGCTCGCTGGAGCGGCTGCACGCGCGCGACGACAGTGTTTATTGGCCGGGCCATGGCGACATCATCGAGAACCCGAAACGCCTGGTGCGCGGGTACATCCTGCATCGCACGCAACGCGAAGCCGCGATCCTCGGGCGGCTCGGCGAAGGCGACACGACCATCGCGGAAATCGTGCAGGGGATTTACGCGGGGCTCGATGCGAAGTTGCAGAACGCAGCCTCGCTGTCGGTGCTCGCGCATCTGGAAGATCTGGTGGCGCGCGGAATGGTGGAGTCGGATGTGGGCGCGGCGACGCTGGATGCGCGGTACAAAATAAAATAGGCCGGGTCGTGCGCGCCCCTCTCCCGCGCTGGCGGGAGAGGGTGGCATGCGAAGCATGACGGGTGAGGGCGCCGACGTTTCTGAAATTCTGAAAGATGCGCGCGGTGGAAACGCCCTCATCCGTCGCGCTTTGCGCGCCACCTTCTCCCGCCAGTGCGGGAGAAGGAAGAGACACACCCCCTACCGCGCGTCCAGCTGCGCCTGCAGTTCCGTCGAAAACTTCTCGATGCGTTTCGGGTTCACGCCGAAATCGTGCCGCCCGTAGCGCGACGCAGAGCGAATATCCACACGCGTCTGGCCCGCCGCGGGGCGCAGGCGGATAGTGATGTCGTCGGGGAAACCGAGCAGCACCGAATAGTCGATGGCTTCCAGCCGCGCATTGCCTTGGCGCCCGCCCGGCGCCTGCCGCTCGACCACGCGCCAGCGCAAGGCGGCGACGGTCGCCTGCACCAGCGGCCAGGCCTCGGAGATGTCGAGATCCAACATGATCGGCTGCAGGTCCGGCCATGCCTTGCGCTGCGCCTCGCGCCACGCCTGCGGCAGTTCGCCATTCGCATGGCCGCCGCGCGCCGCGAGCGCCGCGCTCGACCGAGAAAAGTCCGGTGGGTCGACGAGATCGGTCGAGGCGTCGTTTTGCATCGGCAGGCGGATCGCCTGAACGGCGAGAAACGCCGGCAGCCCGAGCAAGGCCGCGACCAGAATGAGCCCGCCGAGCGCGACGCCCGTGCCGCGCATTCCGGTGCGCCAGATCACCACGAAGGCGGAAAATCCAAACAGGCCCGCGACGCACGCCACCAGCAGCGCGGCCGAGAGAACCGCCAGCCCGGAAAGCGGATCGACAACGCCAAGCTTGGCCAGGCCGATGCCGATCGACGCGACCGCGATGGCGAACAGGGCGAGACGCCGGCACCAGATGGCGGCGGAGGAATAGGGTTCTTCAATCATGAAGTGGCGCATGAAAAACGCATAAGGCGCCGCGCGCCCTAGCGCCAGCACGAGCCTTGCCCCTGCCCGCTCTCCCCTCTAACTTCAGACTCAACAAGGGGACAAAAATGACCGAAGAAGCCGATGCGGCGCGAGTGTGGTTTCGGTTGCTCCGGCTCCAGACGCGAATCAACCTCGCGATCACCGAGCGCGTCCGGGAGCTCGGACTCTCCGTGCCTCAATGCGACGTGCTGACCACGCTGACCGAGCGCGAAGGCGTCAGCCAGCAGGAACTCGCCGAGCGGCTCTACGTCACCAAGGGAAATATCTCCGGACTGATCGACCGACTCGAGGCCGCCGATCTCGTCGAGCGCCGCTCGATTGCCGGCGACAAGCGCTCGCATGCGATCTACCTGACCGCGAATGGCCGCAAGCTCGCCGACCAGGGAATCGCCGTGCAACGCCGGTTCGTGGCGGAAACGCTGGGCCGCCTGCCGCCCGATGAACTCGCCGCGCTCGACCGCTTGCTCGTCACCACGCGCGATCTCGTGCGCGAGCAGATGGGCGACGCAGCGCGCCACGCCAGGCGCTCAGCGGCGGGCTGAAGCGCGCCGTCCGCCATTAAAGGTGGCGAGCAAATCCGGCAGGTCATGCACGGTGTCTATGATGTAATCCGCGTGTTGGCAGATGTCCTCGCGATGCGCGGGGCCGGTCAGCACGCCAATCGCCGTCGCGCCCGCCGCCCTCGCGCTGAGCACATCCGCCATCGTGTCGCCGACGACGGCGATCCGCGCCGGGGCGACTCCAAAGGCCGCCGAGAAGGCCACGATCATGCCGGGATCGGGCTTGGCGCCGAAGCCGGAATCGCAGCCTGCGATGAAGTCGAAATCGTCGAGAATTTCGAGCATCCCGGCCTGCAGGCGGATCGAGGCCTCCGCGTCGTTGGAGATGATGCCGAGCCGGTAACCCTCGCCCCCAAGCCGGCGCGTGAGCGTGGCGAGATCGCCGATGGGGGTCAGGCTCGAGAGCGCGGCGATGCGCAGCAGGCTCGAGATTTCCTTCCGCAGCCGCGGGAGATCGCGGCGGCCGAGCGCGCGCGCCCAAAGCGGCGCGTAAACATCGAGATCGCCCGTGAGGAAAGGCGAGTCGGGCGCAAATTGCCTGTCACGCGGAGTGAAACGGCTGACCTCGGCGAGACGGCGGAAGGCGCCCTCGTGACCGGCCGCGAGCGTCTTCATGACCTCGTAAGCGGCGGGGCCCCAAGTCTGGTCGAAATCTACGAGCGTCCCATCCTTGTCAAAGAGAATGGCGTCGAACGGCATGAAATGGAAACCTGTCGCAATTTCCCGGACAAATTCATTTTGAGCGGACCAATAGCATTATGGCGCATCAGCAATGAAGCAAAGCCTAAGCCTACCCTGAAATTTGCTTGCAATAGTCTTGTGGAAAATCGCGAACCGGAAAGGCAGCGGTTAAGCCTGTCTTAACCTAAAAAAGCTCATGATGAACTCGCCTTCAGAGCGAGTAACTTTTCATGTCTGGTCACGATTTCCCGGTATTTCCGCAAGCCAATGAAGATGCCCGCGCGCTGTTGGCGCGACTCTACCGCGAAATTGGCGTGTCGGCCGTTGCCGTCGCGCTCCACCTTGAGCAGGCGCCGGAAGCGAAACGCGGCCAAGAAGCAAGCGCAACGCTCGCCAGCCTGCTGGAGCAGGGCCGGCGAGTTCGCGCCGCCTGATTATCTCACAATCACCTGCGTTCCCTCGGGAACGCGGGCGAACAGGTCGATCACGTCGACATTGCGCATGCGAATGCAGCCGGATGAGGCGTCGTGACCGATGGTCTCGGGCTCGTTGGTGCCGTGGATGCGGTATAGCGTGTCTTTGTTGTTCTGATACAGATACATGGCGCGCGCGCCGAGCGGATTGTCCGGG
>JANXTB010000387.1 GCA_025356415.1 Hyphomicrobiales bacterium | reverse complement strand
ACCTACGCCATGTGGTGGATCCGCGCCTCGATTCAAGAATACATCCTGCGCTCGTGGTCGCTCGTGAAAATGGGCACGACCGCGAACCAGAAGAAGCTGTTCTTCAACCTGCGCAAGGCCAAGAGCCAGATCTCCGCGCTGGAGGAAGGCGACTTGCGTCCCGATCAGGTTGCGACCATCGCCACCAAGCTCGGCGTGACGAAGCAGGACGTGATCGACATGAACCGCCGCATGAGCGGCGACGCGTCGCTCAACGCCCCGCTGCGCCAGGAAGGCGAAGGCGAGTGGCAGGACTGGCTGGTGGATGATTCCTCGAGTCAGGAATCGCTGCTGGCCGATCGCGAGGAAAGCGACAATCGTCACGTCGCGCTGCGCTCGGCGCTTGGCGTCCTGAACGATCGCGAACGCCGCATCTTCGAGGCGCGCCGCCTGACGGATGATCCGATCACGCTGGAACAGCTCTCGGAGGAGTTCAACATCTCCCGCGAGCGCGTCCGGCAGATCGAAGTACGCGCGTTCGAGAAAGTGCAGGCGGCGGTGAAAGCCGGCATCGCCCAGCTCGAATCGGTCCCGCCGGGCAAGCCGCAAATCGAAGCGCGCCCCGGCGCGTAAGCGACATGACATGAAATGCAAAAGGGCGGCCATTGGCCGCCCTTTTTGTTGATCGCTGCATCAGGCGCCCTGTGCCCGCATAAAAAAAGCCCCGTTTTCACGGGGCTTTTCTCATTCGTTTCAAACTATCAAGCCTGCGGCTGCGGCTCGAGGCCACCGGCGCCCGGCTCCGGCCTTGGCCGTCCCTTGCCGGCTGTCGGCACGGGCGAGGAGCGCGGAGGCGGCGAGTCGTTGTCGGTCTCGCGCACCGGCGCCTTGCCGGCGATGAGGCCGAGGATTTCGTCGCCCGACAGGGTCTCGTATTCAAGAAGTCCCTGCGCCACGGCCTCAAGATCATCGCGCTTTTCGGTGATGATGCGGCGCGCTTCCGAGAGGCCCATTTCCACGAGCCTGCGCACTTCGGCGTCGATCGTCTGCGCGGTCGATTCCGAAATGTTCTGCTGCTTGCCCATCGAGTAACCGAGGAACACTTCTTCCTGGTTCTCGCCATACATCACGGTGCCGAGCGCGTCCGAGAAGCCCCAGCGCGTGACCATGGCGCGCGCGAGTTTCGTGGCCTGCTCGATGTCGGACTGCGCGCCCGACGTCACCTTGTCCTTGCCGAAGATGATCTCTTCGGCGACACGGCCGCCCATCAGCACGGCGAGGCGCGAGGTCATCTGCTCGTAGCTCATCGACAGCTTGTCGCGTTCCGGCAGCTGCATGACCATGCCAAGCGCGCGGCCGCGTGGAATGATCGTCGCCTTGTGGACGGGATCGGTGGCCGGCACGCTGAGCGCCACGAGGGCGTGTCCGCCTTCGTGATAGGCGGTCAGCATCTTCTCCTGCTCAGTCATGACGAGCGTGCGGCGTTCCGCGCCCATCATGATCTTGTCCTTCGCGTCTTCGAATTCGGCCATGGTGACGATGCGCTTGCCGCGCCGCGCCGCCATCAGCGCCGCCTCGTTGACGAGGTTCATGAGATCGGCGCCCGAGAAGCCCGGGGTGCCGCGGGCAACGGTCTTGAGTTCCACATCCGGCGCCAGCGGCACCTTGCGGACGTGAACCTTGAGGATGCGCTCGCGACCGGTGACGTCCGGGTTCGGGACGACGATCTGGCGATCGAAGCGGCCCGGACGCAGCAGCGCGGGATCGAGCACGTCGGGGCGGTTGGTCGCGGCGATGAGGATGATGCCCTCGTTCGCCTCGAAGCCGTCCATCTCGACGAGGAGCTGGTTCAGCGTCTGCTCACGTTCATCATTGCCGCCGCCGAGACCGGCGCCACGATGGCGACCGACCGCGTCGATTTCGTCGATGAAGATGATGCAGGGCGCGTTCTTCTTGGCCTGCTCGAACATGTCGCGCACGCGGCTCGCGCCGACGCCGACGAACATTTCGACGAAGTCAGAACCCGAGATGGTGAAGAACGGCACGTTGGCTTCGCCAGCGATAGCGCGCGCCAGCAGCGTCTTGCCGGTGCCGGGAGGGCCGACAAGCAAAACGCCGCGCGGAATGCGCCCGCCGAGCCGCTGGAATTTCTGCGGATCGCGCAGGAATTCCACGATCTCCTGCAGGTCTTCCTTGGCTTCATCCACGCCGGCGACATCCTCGAATGTCACGCGGCCATGGGCCTCGGTGAGAAGCTTCGCCTTCGATTTGCCAAACCCCATGGCCTTGCCTCCCGCGCCTTGCATCTGGCGCGACAGGAAGATCCACACGCCCAGGAAGGCGATCAAAGGCAGCCCGTTGACGAGCAACGTCACCAGCCAATTATTGCCATCGGACGGCGGCTTCGCGGTGATCGAGACGTTCTTCTGGTAGAGCTTGGAGACCAGCGACGGATCGTTCGGCGCATAGGTCGAGAAAGCGCGATTGTCGTTGAAATGGCCGAAGATCTCGTTGCCCGAGATGGTCACTTCACGCACGCGGCCCTGGTCCACCTCGGTCAGGAGCTGGCTGAAAGGGATTTCCTGAGTTTGCTGGCGCTGTCCCGGATTCTGGAACAGCATCACCAGGGCAACTACCAGGAGGAAGATGATCACCCAGAGGGCGAAATTCCTGAAGTTCGGATTCATTTCAATCCTGTTTGCGGCGATACCGCCGTCGCGAGCGCGCCCCGAAGAGAGGTCTGTCTGAGTTTCAATGTAGGCCCGGCCTGTCCCCTTGCCAAGGGAAGCGCCACGTAGAACTTGCGCCCAAGCAAAGAGCTTGCAGCCAAGATTACGGAATTATGAGCGTCTTGCGAGGCGCTTCGGTCGAAATCACGACTTCGCTACCGCGTTTCAGCTCAATCAGCGCGCCGCCCAACGTCGCCCGAAATGGCTCGCGCGCGACGATGGCGGCCCGCAAAACCTCATATAGCGGCTCGGCCTGTTCGAGGCGCGGCGCCCGGCCAACGCGGGCGATCTCGGCCATCAGCAGGCGCATACCAAGCTCCGCGGGCGCTTGTGAGAACAGAGCGGCGTCAATCCGTGTGCGCGAAGCCTCACGCGCCCGCACGGCCCGGGTGGCGAGAACGGCCGCTCCGACGGCCAGCGCCTCCTCGGCGCGAGCCGCGCGGACGGCAAGGCGCGCGAAGGCTTCCACGCCCATGCCGGCCTCTTCCAGCAACGGCGTGAGGCGGCGCAGGCCGGTGCGCGCGAAACGCGGGTCGGCGTTGGAGGGATCGGTGACGAACGGCAGGCCGCGCGCCTCGCAAAAGGCGACGAGATCGGCCTTGCGCAGATGCAGCAGCGGGCGCACATGCGCGACGCCGCCGATGTCGCGACGCGGCTTCATGCCCGCGAGCCCGCCGATCGAGCTGCCGCGCATCAGGCGAAACAGAATCGTCTCGGCCTGGTCGTCGGCATGATGCGCAGTAAGCAGCACGTCAGCGCCAATGTCGCGCGCATGCGCGACCAGCGCATCGTAGCGGGCGTCGCGCGCCTCTTCCTGAATGCGGGCGATGGGCTTGGCGCCCGTCCAGTCAAGAATCGCGTGCGGCACATCGAGATCCTGCGCGATACGCGCGCAAGTTTTCGCCTCGTCGTGCGAGGCTTCGCGAAAACCGTGATCGAAAGTAGCTGCGGTAACGGGAGGGCGACCTGCGCCCTTCGACCAGTCCGCGGCGAGCGCCAGAAGCGCGAGGGAATCGGGGCCGCCGGAGACGGCGACGAGCACGCCGCGCGCGGCGCCAAGGCTTGAAAGGATGTCGTCGGCGCTCAGCACTGCGCGCGCTTGGCCTCGCGCTGCGCGCTGGCCTTGATGGTGGCGGCGGCGGGGAATTTCTTTGGCACTTCCGCATAGAACGCGCAGGCTTGTTCTTTCGCGCCGAGCTTTTCGAGCGACTGGCCGAGACGCAGCATGGCGTCGGGCGCATGCGTGGTCCGCGGGAAGTCCGTGGAGATTTTCAGATATTGCTCGGCGGCGTCGCGATGCTTGCCGCGCTTGAAGAAGCTCTCGCCGAGAAAATACGTCGCCTCGCCAGCGAGGGCATCCTTGGGATAGCGCTGCAGGAACGTCTTGAAGCCGTTCTCGGCGGAATCATACTGGCCCTGTTCGAGCGTGAAGAAAGCGACGTCGAATTCGTCACGCGGCGTCGTCGGCGGCAAGGCGGCGGCGCTCGCCTGCGGCTGCGCGGGCACGGATGGCGCGACGTTGGGCTGGGCTGGCAGGCCCGCCACATTGTCGCGACGCGCGCGGCCCATCAGGTCGAGCGGCGCATTGGGTTCGCTCTCTGCCCCCAGTGGGCCACCGGGCGTCATGCGCGCCGGCGGCGTGCTCGCCGACGACAGGCTGCCGAGCGCGCGCGGCGCGCCGGGCGCATCCGGCATGGCGTCGGGATCGAAGGCGTCGCCCCGGCCAGTGCGCGGCGTGGCGCCGCCTGCGACCGCGACGGCGCCGTTGGGCGCCATCTCGGGCTCGATTTCGGAGCGCCGCGGCGAGGGCTGCCCTGCCCCGGTGGCGGGACGCGCGCCGCCCTTGGGCTGCATTTCCTGCAAGCGGAAATCGACGTCGCCCTGGAATTTCTTCAGCTGGTCCTCGCTGCGGCGCAGCTGAAACTGCATCTGCTCGAGCTGGCCGTTGAGATTGCGCACCTGATTTTCCAGCCGGTCGAGCCGCAGGAGCAATTGGGCGTTGTCAGCCGGGGGCTGCTGCTCCGAACGTCCGAAGAGCTGCGCGGAGGCGGTCTGGGGGCTCATGAAACTCGCGGCGAGCACGAGGAGCGCGGCGAAAATCGGAAGCTTGCGTGTGTGCGTTCGTGTCTTCATGGGCGTCAGCCTTCCACCGCATCGTCGCGGCCCTGAGGGTTAACATGCGGCGACAGTTCGGCCAAAGTTGGACTGAACCATCGTCGCCGCAAACGAAAAGACCGGCGCCTTTCGGGCGCCGGTCCGCTTCAGGCTTGCGCCGTGAAGACCTTACGAGGTCGGGCCGCCGCCAAGCACCGTGACCGCGCGACGATTCTGCGACCAGCACGAAATGTCGTTACAGACCGCGACCGGGCGCTCCTTGCCGTAGCTGATGGTCTTCATCCGCGTCGCCGGCACGCCGCGCGCGGCGAGATAGGCCTTGGTCGATTCGGCGCGGCGGGCGCCGAGCGCGAAATTATATTCGCGCGTGCCGCGCTCGTCCGCATGGCCTTCGATGGTGATCGAGTAACGCGGATATTGCGAGAGCCAGCGCGCCTGCTTGTCGAGCGTCGCCTGCGCGATCGAGGTCAGCTCCGTCTGGTCGCTTTCGAAGAACACGCGATCGCCGACGTTGACGACAAAGTCCTGCTGCGAACCGGGAGACGCCGCGCCCGCGCCCATGCCGCCCATTCCGCCAGCGCCGCCGGCGCCCGCTTCATTCGGATTCTTGGAGCAAGCGCCCATCGCCAGAGCGACAGAGAGCGCGGCCACAATCTTCAGGCTCCGCGCAGAAATCGTAAATGCCATCCCGGAACTCCTTTACTGATAGCCGGATATTGGCGATCAGCTGTAGTCAGTTTTGGTTAAAAGAAGGTTCCATCAACCTTGATGGAGCGTTGATGCAAAGCGTTGCATTTGCGCCATGCGTCATCGTGGTTAATCGTTGGTTGATGGCGAGATTGCGACACCGCGCCTTGGCGCCGGCGGATGTTGGGCGGCTGTGGCATTTGGGACTCAGGAGAGCGTTGCGACGCAATCCATCCGGAAGCGCTGGCAAGCGCTGGTAAGCGCTAGTTGGAAAGCCGCGTCGCTTCGCTCCTCGCAATGACGAGGGGCCGAATCAACTCAACAAAGGACCCCAGGCCGGATCGGATCCGAAGGACGGCGTCGTGACCTGGAATTCTCCGCGGCCGAAAATATCGGCCATGAAAATCTTCGGCCCGGCAGCGCCGCCGGGTTCGCGGAAGAACATGACGTAAAGCCCATTGGGCGCAAACGTCGGGCCCTCGTTGTGAAAGCCTTCGGTGATGATGCGCTCGCCCGATCCATCGGGCTTCATCACGCCGATGCCGAACGCGCCGCCCTTCTGTCGCGTGAAGGCGATGAAGTCGCCTTTCGGCGACCAGACCGGCGTCGAATAGCGCGCGGCTTCGCCATATGAAATGCGCTTGGCGCCGCCGCCGCCCGCGCTCATCACGTAGATCTGCTGCGAGCCGCCGCGATCGGACTCGAACACGATCTGTGAGCCATCGGGAGAGAACGACGGCGACGTGTCGATGCCCGCCGTGTCGGTGAGCCGCGTGGTCGCGCGCGAGCGCAGGTCCATCGTGAACAGGTTCGACGCCGAGCCTTGCGACAGCGACATGATGATCTTCTGACCATCGGGCGAGAAGCGCGGCGAGAACGTCATGCCGGGAAAATTGCCGACGACTTCGCGCTGTCCGGTCTCGATGTTGAGAATGAAAACGCGCGGGTCGCCCTGTCCAAAGGACATATAGGCGACATCCTGCGACGACGGCGAGAAGCGCGGCGTGACGACGAGATCGTCGCCGCGCGTGAGATAGCGCACGTTGCCGCCGTCCTGATCCATGATCGTCAGGCGCTTGTTGCGGCGTTCCTTCGGACCGGTTTCATCGATGAACACGACGCGGCTGTCGAAGAAGCCTTTCTCGCCAGTGATGCGCGAGAAGATCGCGTCCGACACGATATGCCCGACGCGCCGCGCATTGTTGGGATCGGTCACATATTGCTGGCCCGTGACCTGCTGCCCGGTCGAGACGTCCCACAGGCGGAATTCGGTTTTCATGCGCCCGTCAGGACCACGCGCCACGCGGCCCGTGACAACGAATTGCGCGTTGATCATCTTCCACGCATCCATTTGCGGCGCCTGATCGGGATTGGTGATCTGGTGCGGAAACGAGCGTGGCTCAAGCGGCTGCAGGAACACCGAGCGCGCGAAATTGTTGGTGATGACGCTCGACAGCGCCGGGCCCTGATCGCCTGCGAAATTGGTCACGGCGATCGGGATCGGGGTGAAATTCCCGCCACGGCGAATGTCCAGATAGGACGTTTGCGCGAAGGCCGTGCGCGGCGTAGCGACGCCGATCAGGCCCGCTGTCAGAAAGCCCGCGGCCTGGCGGCGGGTGAAGGCGGGCGATTTCGAGTCCGTCATGAGCATGTCTCGTCGGGGCTGTGAGTCAGGATAAGTGGGAAGTCTCAACCCTGCATTTCTTCAGGGTCGAAACGCAGGATGCGCGCACGCCACTGTTCGAAATACGGCTGGTACTGAGCGGGAATCTTCAACGGGTTGCAGCGGCGCACCGCGCGCACCGCGCTTTCGGCGAGCGAGGTCAGCGACGGATCGGACGGCGGATTGAGCAACGCCGGCGCACCGACGAGCGCGCCGTCCTTGGTGTATTCCACCTTGATCTGCGGGATGTAGCGGTGACCGGAGCTCATGCCGAGATAAGACCAGCACTGCTTGTATTGTTCCTGCATCAATCCATCGAGCGCAGCCCAAAGCGAGGGCGACAGTTTCGGCGCATTGGCGGTCGCGGCGCCCAGCGATGCCTGCCGGTTGACTGTCTGTCCCGTCGAGGCGCGCTGTTGCGCCGCTTCGCGCGACAGCAGCCGCGAGATTTCGGTCGGGTCGGTCTTCGCCTTCATCGCCTGCTCGTCGCCGGATTTCGGCTTCGCCGCAGGCTTGTCATCGGTCTTTTTCTGCTCGAGCAATTTCGCCACCTGATCCAGCCTCGGCGGCTCGGGCTGCGTCTCGCGCGGACGCGGCGGAATGCGCGGCGGCACAGGCGCCTCGGCCTGCTTCTTCGGCTCATCCTTCGGCTTTTGCGCCTTCAGCGGCTCAATGGCTTCGGCTTCCTTCGGCGGCTCGGGCTTTTTCGGCTCGGCCTTTTCCTGCGCCTTCGGCGGCTCGGGGCGCGGCGGCTCCTTTACAGGTTCGGGTTTGGGCGGCACGGGCGGTTCCGCTGCGATTTTCGGGGGCGTGGGAACAGGCTTGTCGTCGCGACCGGGATCCGGCTCGCGCTTGCCCTCCGGCGTCGGCGCCGCGGTGTCGACCTTGGCTTCGCGCGTCACCGGCGTCGGGCGCGTCTCGGTGACGTCCGCGACCTTGTCGGCGCGCGGCGGCTGCGGCTTGGTTTCCTTCGCGGTCTTTTCGCCGCGCATGATCTGGTTGAACTGCTCGTTGGTGATGACTTCGACCGGAACGCTCTCCTGCGCTTCCTGAAATTTCGGCGCATCCGAAAACACGACAAGCGTCGCCAGCAGCAGCGCGGCATGCGCGGCTGCCGAGACGACGACGCCCGGTTCGGAAACGCTGAACTTCACGGCCAAGAGCTCACTTCTTCTCCTGCTCGGTCACCAGCGCGACTTTCTTGTAGCCGGCAGTGGTGACGATCGACATGACTTCGGCGACGCGGCCATACATGACGCCCTTAGAGCCGCGCACATAGATGCGCTCGTCAAAACCATCCTTCGCCAGCGCCTTCAGGCGCTCCGGCAGGTCTTCGACCGAGACAGGCTGGTCGGCGAGAAAGATCGCGCCCTTGTCGTCGATCGAAACCGACAACGGCTTCTGGTCGATGTTGAGCGCGGCGGACTTCGTCTGCGGCAGGTCGATCGGCACGCCCGACGACAGCAGCGGCGCTGCGACCATGAAGATGATGAGCAGCACGAGCATCACGTCGATGAACGGCGTCATGTTGATATCGGCCATCGCGCCGTAACGCGGCACGCCGCGCTTGCGGCGTCCGCCCTTGCTTCCCGCTCCGACTGACATACCCATGCGACGCGCTCCTTATGCGGCCTTGTCGCGGCCGACATGCGAGTCGATCTGGCGTGACAGGATGGAGGAGAATTCGTCCGCGAAGCTTTCCATGCGCGCCTGCGAGCGAGCCACTTTGCCAGACAGGATGTTGTAGAAGATCAGCGCCGGAATGGCCGCGAACAGGCCGATGGCCGTGGCGAAGAGCGCCTCGGCGATGCCCGGCGCGACGACGGCGAGCGACGTGTTCTTCGAGGCCGCGATGGAGCGGAACGCCGACATGATGCCCCACACCGTGCCGAACAGGCCGACGAAGGGGCCAGCGGACGCAACAGACGCGAGCACGAGAAGGTTCGATTCAAGCCGCTCGACTTCGCGCGCGATCGACACGTCGAGCACTTTTTCGATTCGCGCCTGCAAGCCCATGTAGGAAGAAGAGGCTGCGGAGAACGAGCGCTTCCACTCGCGCATGGCCGCGACGAAGAGCGTCGCCATCGCGGTGGTCGGCCGGTTGGAGAGCGAAGCGTAAAGATCCTCGAGCGAATTGCCCGACCAGAAGCTCTCTTCGAACTGGTCCATCGAGCTCTTGGATTTGCGCAACAGGATGAACTTGTTGACGATGATCGACCACGACCACACCGAAGCGGCCAGCAGCCCGATCATCACGGCCTTCACGACGAAATGCGCTCCCCAGAACATATGCCAGAAGGAGACTTCCGTGGTCGCGGCGAGAGCGCCGGAGGCGATGTCTGAAGGGTTCATACGGATCCGTCCTTTAATCGACCGGCTGGTGACGCGAATGTCCTGCCGACCGGCGTCGTTCCTGTGCGCCAAATCGGTCAATTCTGGGGCTTCGCCGGTGGAGCCGCCAAGCTCCGCCTCAAGCCTTTGACCAGAGACGAGTTAAGCCTTGATCAGGGTTAATTTCGGGTTAGCGGCGCCGCAGTGCGGCACGCAATCGCGTTTAATTGCCGAGGCTAGCCCGAATCGCGGCGGGAATGCGGCAGGGCCGCCCGTCGACCACGCAGGCGATGCGCACCGTGGCTTCGATCAGCAATTCATCGCCGCGCTTGACCCTTTGGGCCAGCTCCATGGAGGCGCCGCCGATCTCCACAACCTCGGTCTCGACCGTGAGCATGTCGTCCATCCGCGCCGGGCGGCGGAAGTCAATATTCATCGCCCGCACGGCAAAGCCGAAGCGCTCGCCGGGCTCAGCCGAAAGCGAGGCGCCTTGAGCCACGCCACGCGCCCGCAACATCTCCGTCCGCCCCCGCTCCATGAAGCGCAGGTAGGATGCGTGATAGACCACGCCGGAAAAATCGGTGTCTTCGTAGTAGACGCGAATGGGGAAGGCGTGGGTGGTGAAGGCGGTCATTTCAGGAACTCCGTCTCCACGTCCATGCGTCCGTCCAGAGCCCTCAAGACGACGATGTGATCCGCGTTCACTTGATAGAGGACCAAAGTAAGTCCGATGACTTTCCGCTGCACGCCGGGGCCGAACTCCGGGCATTCTGGCCCTGAGAGAGGGTGATCCGAAAGGGTTCGCAAGCCCGCGTTCAGCCGCATGGTGAAACCAACCGCAGCGCGGTGGTCATAGCTGCGTATAAGCTTGAAAAGAGCGCGGATGTCCGCCTTCGCGCGCCGCGTCGTTCGGACGATCATCGCTGAGCGATGCGCGGCTCCGACCGCTCCTCATCTTCCATCTCGGCCAAAAATTCGGTCACATCCCAATTCACGACGCGGCCGGCCGCGACATCGTCGAGGCCTTCCTGAACCAAGGATTTCAGGATGCGGAGCTTTTCGGCCTCGTCTTTCAGACGCGCAAGCGCCCGGTCCCGCATCTCTGCTGGGAGGGCTTCAAGCGCGCGAAGAGCTTCATCCTGCGTCATGAAAAGCAAAGTATCACAGGGGAGCCTGTGGTTCCAGTTTACTCGTCCTCGGCCGCAAACAGCCCAAACTGCGCCGTCGCCGGCGCGGGCGCTTCCACGCCCAGAT
>JANXTB010000379.1 GCA_025356415.1 Hyphomicrobiales bacterium | reverse complement strand
CAGCCGGATGGTGGAGCCCGGAGCGCCCGTGCCGGTGGCGTAGAAGCCGCCGACATCGTCCACTTCCACGCTGCGGATGGTGAGCTTCGTCTCGACGGAGGGCGCAACCGGCGCCTGGTCGGAGAGGATGCGGGTCGCGGCGCCCGGCTCCGTCAGGGCGACGACGACTTCGCCCTTCACGTCCTTGGGCACTGAAACCGCGACGGTCTGTGCGGTCGATGAGGCAGGCGCGCCATCGATTTCGAGCGAGAGCAGATGATCGCCCGCGCCGAGCGAGGGGGGCACGATGGCGAACTGGCCGTTTTCATCGGCCTTCACTTGCGCGATCACGACGCCCTTGTTGAGGAGGCGCACAAGGGCGCCCGGCTTCGCGCGTCCCGCGACCACAGCCTCGCCCGTCGGCTCGACCCGGACGATATCGAACACGGGATTGCCGATCGACGCGCCGCCCGCCGGGTTGGCGGCTGGCGGCGTGGCTGGGGTCTCCGGGGCGGGTAATTTGGCCGCAGGCTGAACGGGTTCGCTCGCCACGCTGGAGCGCGGCGGTTCGGCGCGGGTGAACAGGCGCGGGTTCTGGTCGGCGATCCGCCATGAAATAAAGGCGATAGCCCCGACGGCGACAACCGAACTCAGGCCAAATAAGAGGGTGCGTGACTGCGCCTGCATTTCCGGAACTCACAATAAACCTGGGTACAGGTTTAGCCCCAGCCGGGCCCGAAAGCCAGCGGTTGCGCCTTGACCCTGCCATGGCGTGAGTCGAAAAAGGGAATCATGAACCCGATTCGCAACATATGTGTCTATTGCGGCTCCGCTCCGGGAGCCGATCCGCTCTTCCTCGAAGCCGCCACGGCGCTCGGCCGCGCGCTGGCCGTCAACGGCATAGGCTTGGTTTACGGCGGCGGCGACAACGGCCTGATGGGCGCCGTCGCCCGCGCCGTGCTGAACGAGGGCGGGCGCGTCACCGGCATCATCCCGAGCTTTCTGCGCAAGCGCGAAAACATGCTGGAAGAGGCGCAGGAGCTCGTCATCGTCGACGACATGCATACGCGCAAGCGCATCATGTTCGAGCGCGCCGACGCCTTCGTCGCTTTGCCCGGCGGCATCGGCACGCTGGAAGAACTCGTCGAACAATTGACATGGGTGCAGCTCGGCCAACATGGCAAGCCGGTGCTGATCGCCGATGTGGCCGGCTTCTGGAAGCCGCTGCTGTCGCTCTTTGCGCATATGCGCGAGCATGGTTTCATCCGCGAGCAATTCGAGCTGCATTATCTGGTGTCGGAAAAGATCGCGGACGTGATCCCGATGCTGCAGAAAGCCGCCGCCATGGCGGCGCGCAGCGGCCATGTGGAGCGGGAATTGGACGCGCGTCTCTAGGCGCGCGCTCTTCTCTACTCTTTCATGCCGCGCCTCTAGGCGCGCGCCTTCATCAGCTTCCAGTTGATCGCATCGAGCAGCGCCTGGAACGAGGCGTCGATAATGTTGGCCGATACGCCGACCGTCGACCAGCGTGTTCCTTCGCTGTCGCCAAACTCGATCAGCACGCGCGTCACCGCATCCGTGCCGCCCTGGAACACGCGCACGCGATAATCCAGCAGCTCCAGATCTTCGATATGTCGCTGGTATTTGCCGAGATCCTTGCGCAGCGCGAGATCGAGCGCGTTGACCGGGCCGTTGCCCTCGGCGACCGAGATCAACGTCTCGCCGTCGATGGCGACTTTCACGACCGCCTCGGCGACGCTGACGAGATCGCCGTTCGCATTGTGGCGGCGCTCCATCACCACGCGAAAACGCTCGACATCGAAATAGTCCGGCACTTCGCCGAGCATGCGGCGGGCGAGCAGTTCGAATGAGGCGTCGGCGCCTTCATAGGCGTAGCCCAGAGCTTCCTTTTCCTTCACCTCGTCGAGCAGGCGATTGACGCGCGGATCGTCCTTGGCGACCGTGACGCCGAGCCGTTCGAGTTCGGCCAGAATGTTGGAGCGACCCGCCTGATCGGAGACGAGCACCTTGCGCCTGTTGCCCACACTTTCGGGCGTTACATGCTCATAGGTGCGCGGGTCTTTCAGCACGGCGGATGCGTGAATGCCGGCCTTGGTCGCAAACGCCGAGGCGCCGACGTAAGGCGCGTGCTTGTTGGGCGAGCGATTGAGGAATTCATCAATCGTGTGGCTCATCTTGGTGAGATGGGCGAGCTTGGAAAGATCGACGCCGGTCTCGAAACGCTCGGCATATTCGGGCTTCAAGAGCAGCGTCGGGATGATCGTCACGAGATTGGCGTTGCCGCAGCGCTCTCCGAGCCCGTTCAGCGTGCCCTGGATGTGGCGCACGCCGGCGCGCACCGCCGCGAAGGAATTGGCGACGCCCTGCCCCGTGTCGTCATGCGCGTGAATGCCCAGATGATCGCCGGGGATGACCTTGGCGACTTCAGTGACGATGGCCTCGACTTCATGCGGCAGCGTGCCGCCATTGGTGTCGCACAGCACGACCCAGCGCGCGCCATTGTCGTAAGCGGCCTTGGCGCAGCGAAGCGCGAATTCCGGATTGGCCTTGTAGCCATCGAAGAAATGCTCGCAATCGAGGATCGCCTCGCGTCCAGCCTTGCGCACGTAGGCGATCGATTCAGCGATGCCCTCGACGTTTTCGTCAAGCGTGCAGCCGAGCGCGACATGCACATGATAGTCCCATGCCTTGGCGACAAACGTGATCGTGTCGGCCTTGGCCTCCAGCAATGCCGCGACGCCGGGGTCGTTGGCGGCCGAGCGGCCTGCCCGCTTGGTCATGCCGAATGCTGCGAATTTTGCCTTGATCTTCGGCCGCACGGAGAAGAATTCCGTGTCTTGCGGATTGGCGCCGGGATAGCCGCCTTCGATGTAATCGATACCGAGCTGATCGAGCAGCGATGCGATCTGGCGCTTGTCTTCCAGCGAGAAATCGACGCCGGTCGTCTGCGCGCCATCGCGCAATGTCGTGTCGAAAAGGGTCAGCCGTTCGCGGGTCATGGCGCCAGTTCTTTCGTCAGCGTGGTCAGGCCGAGCCATTGGTCGGCGACGACGCGCGTGTTGCGGCTTTGCGGAATGTAGCCGCGCTTCTTGAAGAATGGCTCCGCCGTGTCGCTGGAATCAACCGTGAGCTTTTTACCGCCGCGCGCCGCCGCCAGCTTTTCAAGCGCATCGCACAGCAGCGTGCCGACGCCCTGCCCTGCGGCGGATGGGAACACGTAAAGCAGGTCGATCAACTCCGTGCCCTCGAGCGCGGCGAAGCCGACTGGCGCGCCGCCCATGGTGGCGACGAGCGTGAGGCGCGAGGCGAGACGCTTGGCGAATTCGGCCTCGTCATCGGCGATGGACATCCATGCGGCGCGCTGGTCTTCGGTGTAATCCTCGGCGGTGAGCTCATCGATGCTCGCGCAAAGAATGGCGGCGAGCACGGGCGCGTCGGCGGGGAGATAGGGGCGCAGAGCGGGGGGTGTCATAGTTTCACTTCCCAATGCGTCGTCAATTCGCCATCCGGTCCTTTGCCATCCTGCAATTGAATCCCCATCGCCACGAGTTCGTCGCGGATGCGATCCGATTCAGCGAAGTTCTTTTCCTTGCGGGCGGCGATGCGCGCGTTGATGAGGCGCTGCACGTGCAGCTCATCGATCTGCGCGGAGGCCGGGCGCCAGCCGATCCATTCCGGCATGGTCTTCTGGAACAGGCCGAGCACGTGGCCGCATGAAGCGAGCCGCGTTCCCGCAAGCGCGACGCCGTCCATCGCTTCCGAATAAAGCCTGCGCAACACGGTGATTGCTTCGGGCATGTTGAGATCGTCTTCGAGCGCCGCCATGAATTCAGGCGGCACCATCGCGGAGGACGCAGCAAACTGGCTCGCGACCGCATACATCTTGTCGAGTTCGCGCTTCGTTTCGCGCAAGCTCGCCACCGTCCAGTCGATCGGCTGGCGGTAATGCGTCTTCAGCATGTTGAAGCGGATCACTTCGCCCTGCCAGTCCGACAGAGCTTCATTGATGGTGATGAAATTGCCGAGGCTCTTCGACATTTTCTCGCCTTCGACCTGCAGGAAGCCGTTGTGCATCCAGACATTGGCCATGATCGAATGGCCAAAGGCGCAACGCGATTGCGCAATTTCGTTTTCGTGGTGCGGGAACACGAGATCGATCCCGCCGCCGTGAATGTCGAACGTCTCGCCCAGATGTTTCCAGCTCATCGCCGAGCATTCTACATGCCAGCCCGGACGCCCGAAGCCCCACGGCGAATCCCAGCCCGGCTCGCCGTCCTTCGAGGGCTTCCACAAGACGAAATCCATGTCGTCGCGCTTGTAGGCGGCGACATCGACGCGCGCGCCCGCGATCATCTCGTCGAGCGGACGGCGCGACAGGCGCCCGTAATCAGCCATTGACGGCACGGAGAACAGCACATGCCCTTCCGCCGCATAGGCGTGGTCCGATGCGATCAGCTTTTCGATGATCTGGATCATCTCGGCGATGTGTTCGGTGGCGCGCGGCTCGACGTCGGGCTTGAGGCAGCCGAGCGCCGCGACGTCTTCATGGAAGATGCGCGCGGTTTCTTCGGTCAGCTCGCGAATGGTGATGCCGCGCTCGGCGGCGCGCGCGTTGATCTTGTCGTCGACGTCGGTGATGTTGCGCACGTACTTTACTTGCGCGTCGCCATAGATGTGGCGCAGCACTCGATAGAGCACGTCGAAGACGATGATCGGGCGGGCGTTGCCGATATGCGCGAAGTCGTAGACCGTCGGTCCGCAGACATACATGCGCACATGCGCCGGATCGATCGGCGTGAAGGTTTCCTTCTGCCGCGTCAGCGTGTTGTACAGGCGCAAAGGCGTATGCTGAGCCATAGTTTCCCCTTCAAGCCTGCTGGCCGGGGGCTTTGCTTCGAAACGAAGGTCTTGGGGTGCAAGACGGCGCCAGCCAGCAGGAAAGCTAGCTGATAATAATCCGGCAAGTGCTGCAGGCGAGGCGCGTCATGGCGGGCACCATGCTGCAGGCGGTGGATTCCGTCAAGCGCCCGACCCAACGGCAGCCTTAAGAGTCTTTTTAAGGAATCACGTCATTCTGCGGCTGTCTCCCGATCCACAGGGCCGCCCATGCGTCGCATCCTCCGCGTAACGTTCCGTCTGAGCCTCGTTCCCGCCCTGTTGGCGGGCGCCTTCGCGCTCCCCTCGGGGTCCGCGCCAGCACGCGAGACGTCGTTCCTCATTCCCCATGACGAGAGCTACGGCATCGCCGAATGCCTCAGCGCCGGCGCGCCCTGCGCCCGCACGGTTGCAGACGCCTGGTGCTCGGCCATGGGCCGCGGCCCGTCGATCTCGTTCGGCCTCAGCGAGGACGAGACGGCGACCATCGAGCAAGCATCCGCGCCCGCCATCAAGGAAAGCGGACTGCGCGTCACCTGCGGCTAGTCGTGGATGAAGTCAGCGCATTTGGGCGCATCGCCTGAGGCGCCCCACGGCTGCAGCGGCACGGTCGATGTCGAATTTTTCGGCGAACCCTCGACCAGCTTGTCGCTGTAGACCATGTAGACCAGCACGTTCCGCTTGGCGTCGCAGCCGCGCACGATCTGCATTTTTTTGAAGATCAGTGACCGGCGCTCGCGAAACACGACGTCGCCCTGTTCGGTTTTTTCCTTGAACTTGATCGGCCCGTATTGCCGGCAGGCGAGCGAGACGTCCGAAACTTCCTCGGCCACGCCAAATGCGCCCGCGATGCCGCCACGCTCGGGCACGGTGTACCAGCAGCCGACGCCATCCACGACCGGATCATCGATCGCGTAGGTGGCCAGCTTGTCGTTGGGCGTCAGCAACTTGAACACCGTCGACTTGCGGAAGATGAGGTCCGGGCCATCGGCCAGCGCCGGGGCAGCGGCAGCCAAGCTCAAGGTCAGCCCCAAGGTTAGTCCCAAAGGAAAAGCAAAGAACGAGCGTCGCATCATTTTCTCCTGACCACAGCTCTGATATGGGAAGCCGGCCCGCGCTTTACAGGCCCGCCTTTTTGCCGCCGCGATGGACGCGCAGAGGAATAGGGTCGCCAGCGGGCGACTCAGATAAGACAGTCCGGGCAAGCTCAACCGGGGAGCCATGATGAAGCGGCAATTCACGAACACAGCGCCTCTGCGGCGCGTTGGCCGGGTGCTGTCCGCCATGATCCTTGTCGCCGGCATGGGCGCATCCGAGGGTGGCGCGCTGGCGCAGGCCGTCGATTGCAGCCGTCTCGCGCAGCAGATTTCGGCGCTCGGAATGCCCGGCGCCGCGACCGACCCCGCCCGCGCCCAGCAATTCCGCGACGCCGCCAACAAGCAGCAATCCGAACTCGATCGCACGTCGGCCTACGCCGCATCGATCGGCTGCGGACGCCGCCAATTCCTGTTCTTCGGCGACGCGCCGCCCCAGCAATGCGGGCAGATCGAACAGCAGATCACGCGCATGCGCGGCAATCTTCAGGAATTACGCCGGCAGGCGCAGCAGGCTGGCGGCGATGATGGCGCGCGTCGCGAACTCACCGCGCGTTACGACGCGTCTTGCCGTGGCCAGCAGCAGCAGCGCGGCGGCGGTTTCTTCGACGCCTTGTTCGGCGGCGGCGCGCGCACCCCGCGCGACGAGCCTCTCGAAGGCGAGCCGATGGCGCCCGCGCCTGAAGACATGACGCCGTCGGGCGGCGCGCTCGCGGTTTGCGTGCGCACCTGCGACGGCGGCTTCTTCCCGGTTTCTTATTCCGCGAACCGCTCGCGCTATCAGGAGCTCGGCGAACTCTGCCAGGCCATGTGCCCGAATGTGGAGACGCAACTCTTCACGATGAGCATGGGCCGCGAGATCGAGCAATCGGTCGGCTCTGATGGCAGGCCTTATACGAACCTGCCGAACGCCGGGAAATTCCGCACGAAATACGATTCCGCCTGCACGTGTAAAAAGGCTGACCAGTCTTGGGTCGAGGCGCTTGGCAATGCCGAAAAGATGCTCGGCCGCGACAGCCGCCGCGACCAGATCGTGACGCCAGAGCGCGCCGCCGAACTCTCGCGCCCGCAGGCCGCCAAGGCGCCTGCAGCTGCGACGCCGGCGAAACCCGGCGCCAAGCCCGATCCGCGCGCCACGGCGCGCAGCCAGCGCATCGAGCAGGAGATCGCAGCCGAGGCGGCGTCCGGCGCCGAGGCGCCGACAGCGTCGCGCGATTCCGCCGGCATTGCCGCGGGCCGCGTGAACAACGGCTCCAGTTACTCGCTGACCGACGGCCCCACGCGTGACGCCAAGGACGCCGAAGGCGCTACGCGCCGCGTGCGGACAGTCGGCCCTCAGCTTTGACACGCCCGATCAGCGGCAGGAGCGCAGCAAGCTCCGGCCCCTGATCGCGACCCGTGAGCGCGAGGCGCAGTGGGTGGAACAGGGCGCGTCCCTTGCGTCCCGTCTTTTCCTTGATCGCCGTTGTCCAGCGGCTCCAGGTCTTGTCATCGAAGATTTCGTCGGGCAGCAGCGCGAGAGCCTCGCGGCAATAATCACGCTCGTCGATCACCGAAACGATCTCGCCCTCGACGACATGCCACCAATCGAGCACATCTTCCATGCGCGTGAGATTGCCGCGCACGGCGAGCCAGAAGCTTTCAGCCTTTGATCCGGTGATTTCATAATGCGCAAGACGTTCGCGCACGACTTCGAACGGCAGCGCATGCAAGGTGCGCGCGGACAAAGCTTGCAGCTCCGTCTCGTCGAAACGCGCAGCGTTGCGCGAGACATGCGTGAGGTCGAAGGCGTCGCCCAGTTCTTCGAGCGAGGCGACCGGATGCACGGAATCCGACGAGCCGGTGAGCACGGCGAGCGCCGCGACGGCGAGCGGTTCAATTCCCGATTCCCGCAGGCCCGCAATCGACAGCGAGCCTGAGCGCTTTGAAAGACCCTCGCCGCTCGCCGTGGTGAGAAGATTGTGGTGGCCGAAGCACGGCGCCTTGCGGTC
>JANXTB010000035.1 GCA_025356415.1 Hyphomicrobiales bacterium | reverse complement strand
CTTTCCAGAAAGCCAATAACATCAGGCCGAACTTCATGTCGGTCGGCGGCTATGACGGCATGGCGCTGATCACCAAGGCGCTGGCCAAGACCGGCGGCGATACGGACGGGACGAAGCTCGTCGAGGCGATGAAGGGCATGGCCTGGGTGTCGCCACGCGGGCCGATGTCGATCGACGCAACGACGCGCGACATCACGCAGAACGTCTACATTCGCGACGTGAAGAAAGTCGACGGCCAGCTGTGGAACGTCGAATTCGAAACGATGCCGAATGTGAAGGGCGATGTGAAGTAAGAGAATGACGGCGGGACATAAAACCCCGCCGTCATTGCGAGCGAAGCGAAGCAATCCAGCTGATGGCCGCCATTGAGATGGATTGCCGCGTCGCTTCGCTCCTCGCAATGACGATGCTGAAAGATACGACGCACAGAAACGGAAACGACCTTGCTCACCATTCTCCTCGACGGCATCGCCTACGGAATGCTGCTCTTCATTCTGGCGGTCGGCCTGTGCGTCACGCTGGGCCTGATGAACTTCATCAATCTTGCGCATGGCGCTTTCGCGATGGCGGGCGGCTATCTCACCATCACGTTGATGCAGCAGGCGGGCGTGCCTTTTCTTGTCTGCCTGCCCGCGGCTTTCATCTTCGCCGCCGTGCTCGGACTGTTGCTGGAACGCACGCTCTACCGGCACCTGTATGACAAGACGCATCTCGACCAGGTGCTGTTTTCCATCGGCCTCGTGTTCATGGCGATGGCCATGGTCGATTACGCCTATGGCGCCAACCAGCAGATCGTGAACCTTCCCGAATATCTCACAGGCCGCATCAATTTCCTCGGCGCGTCCATTGGCGTCTATCGCCTGTTCGTCATCGTCATCTGCAGCCTGCTCGTCATCGGCCTGCAGCTCGTGCTGACGCAAACGCGCTTCGGGTCGCGCCTGCGCGCGGCGGTGGACGATGGCCGCGTCGCGCGCGGCATGGGCATCGACGTGACGCGCATTTTCGCCATCACGTTCGCGGTCGGCTCAGGGCTTGCGGGCCTCGGCGGCGCGCTTGGCACCGGCATCATCTCCTTCGATCCGACATTCCCGCTGAAATACATGATCTACTTCCTGATCGTGATTTCGGTCGGCGGCACGACGACGATCACCGGCCCGTTTCTCGCCGC
Organism: Hyphomicrobiales bacterium; assembly: GCA_025356415.1. GTDB lineage: Bacteria > Pseudomonadota > Alphaproteobacteria > Rhizobiales > Beijerinckiaceae > Terripilifer. Next base: position 4,775 of record JANXTB010000035.1, on the reverse strand, counting down.
CATCCTGCTCGGCGTCGCCGATGTCGCGGGCAAATATTACGTGCCCGCCGTCGGCGGTTTCATCATCTACACGATCATGGTGCTCGTGCTGATCCTGCGGCCGCAAGGCCTGTTCGCACGCGGGCCAGCCCGTTGAAATTTGCCCCTCGAGGCTCCGATGACTGACATGACGCTCTCCCATCAACCATCACCGGAAGCCGTGAAAGCGCGCGCCGTGCTGCTTGGCCGCTCGCGCTGGGGCATTGCCGAAATCGCCTTCTGGGTGATTGCCGCCGCCTGCTATTTCCTGCTGCCGACGAAACTCTCGCTGCTCAGCGAAATCGCGATCCTCGGCCTGCTCGCGCTCTCCATCGATCTCGTGCTCGGTTATGCCGGCATCGTGACATTGGGGCAGGGCGCCTTCTTCGGCATCGGCGCTTATGCGGCTGGGCTCGCGGCCAAACATGGCGCGGGCGCGGGGCCTTGGAGCGATCCGTTGATCGGCCTGTTCATAGGCGGCGGCTTTGCCGCGCTGATTGGCTTTCTTACGAGCTTTCTCGTGCTGCGCGGATCGGATCTCACGCGCCTGATGGTAACGCTCGGCGTCGCGCTCATCGTCGATGAAATCGTCAACCAGGCGAAATGGCTCACCGGCGGATCCGATGGTTTGCAAGGCGTGCTGCCCTCGCCGGTGCTTGGCATTTGGGACTTCGATCTCTTCGGCAGGACGGCTTTCATCTATTCGATGTCCGTGCTGTTCGTGCTGTTCGTCATCGCGCGCGCCATCGTGAAATCGCCATTCGGCCTGTCGTTGCAGGCGATCAAGGGCAACCCGTTGCGCACGCGCGCCATCGGCATGCCGGTGAACGGACGCCTCGTCGCCATCTACACGATCGGCTCATTCTATGCTGGCGTCGCCGGTGCGCTCGCCGCGCAGACGACGCAATTCGCCTCACCCGATTATGTCGCCTTCCATCGTTCAGCCGATGCGCTACTGATGCTGGTGTTCGGCGGCGCCGGACATCTCTATGGCGGACTGCTCGGTTCGATCATCTTCCGCACCATGCAGGATGTGCTGGGCAACATCACGCCGCAATATTGGCAGTTCTGGCTCGGCGCGACGCTTGTCGGCCTCGTGCTCTTCGTGCGCGGCGGGATTCTGGGATTGCTCGCTGGCCTGCGCGACCGCGCGACGCGCAATGGAGGCGCGAAATGAGCCCGAAAATCCTGCTCGAATCCCGCCAGCTCGTGAAGCGCTTCGGCGGCATTCTCGCCACCGATCATGTCGACTTCCAGCTGCCGCAAGGCGCGCGTCATGCGCTCATCGGGCCCAATGGCGCGGGCAAGACGACCTTCGTCAACCTGCTATCAGGCGTGCTCACGCCGACGTCGGGCGAGATCTTTCTCGATGGCGTCAATGTCACCGGCTGGTCGGCGCGCCGTCGCGCGCATGCCGGCATGGCGCGCACCTTCCAGATCAACCAGCTCTTCGCCGATCTGACGCCGCTTGAAACGCTCATGCTCACCATTGCGGAACGCGAGAACGCGGGCTGGTCGTGGTTTCGCCCTGTCGGCTCGCGCAGCGACTTTGTTGACGAAGCCATGTCGCTGCTGCGCCAGCTCGGCATCGAGGACATTGCGCATGGCCGCGTCGGCGTGCTCGCCTATGGCAAGCAACGCCTGCTCGAAATTGCCGTGGCGCTGGCGCAAAAGCCGAAAGTGCTGCTGCTCGACGAGCCCGCAGCGGGCGTGCCCGAACATGAGCGCGAGCAAATTCTCGATGTCGTCGCGGCGCTGCCCGGCGATGTCGCGCTGATCCTGATCGAGCACGACATGCATCTCGTCTTCCGCTTCGCCAAATCGATTTCGGTTCTCGTCAACGGCGGCCTGTTTGTGGAGGGCACGCCGGAGGAAATCGCCAACGATCCGCGCGTCCGAAAAGTCTATCTCGGCGAGGAGGAAGTAAATGTCTGATCTCCTCACGCTCGACAAGATCGCCGCGGGATACGGCGAGGCGCAGGTGCTGTCTGGCATTTCGTTCTCGCTGCGCGAGGGCGAGGCGCTGGCGCTGCTCGGCCGCAACGGCACCGGCAAGACGACGCTCATCAACACCATCATCGGCCTGACGCGCCGTCGCGGCGGGACCATCGCGCTCGCCGGCCGCGACATCACCAAGCTGCGCCCCGACCAGCGCGCCATCGCGGGCATCGGCTGGGTGCCGCAGGAGCGCAACATTTTCCGCTCGCTGACGGTGGAAGAAAACATCACGGCCGTGATGACGCAGGGCGTATGGACGCTTGAGCGCATATTCGGCATGTTCCCGCGCCTGGAGGAGCGCCGCCGCAATCTGGGCACGCAGCTCTCGGGCGGCGAACAGCAGATGTTGGCGGTCGGCCGCGCGCTCGCCCTGAACCCGCGCGTGCTGCTACTCGACGAACCGCTGGAGGGCCTGGCCCCGATCATCGTGGACGAGCTGCTCGGCGCGCTTCGGCGCATCATCGTCGAGGAGCGAATGGCGGCGATCATCGTTGAGCAGAGCGCCCGCAAGATCCTGCCGCTGACCGAGCGCGCGATCATTCTCGACCGGGGCGCGATTGCCCATGAGGGACCATCTCCCGAATTGGCCGAGGATGCTGTAAGACTGGCCAGCCTTCTCGGAGTCGCCGGAAAATCCGGAGCTGAGGCGGCGCATTAAGGGTCCCGTGCGGACCCTGTGTCTGGAGGAAGAGAGAAATGCAACGCACAAGGCCGCCCTTCCGGGCTGATCACGTCGGCTCGCTCCTGCGCCCCGCGGCGCTGAAGGATGCGCGCATCAAATTCGCGCGCGGCGACATTTCGCAGTCCGAGCTGAAGGCGACGGAAGATTACGAAGTCAAGAAAGTCATCGCCAAGCAGGAAGAGATCGGCCTGCAGTCGATCACCGACGGCGAATATCGCCGCGCGTGGTGGCATTTCGACTTCCTCGGCCATCTGCAGGGCGTGGAACTGGTTGAAGTCGACCAAGGCATCCAGTTCGCCGGCGTGACCACGAAGGCGCAGGCCCCGCGCGTGATGGAGCGGCTCGATTTCGCCGATCATCCGATGCTGGAGCATTTCCGCTTCCTGCGCGAGCACGTGAAGAAGACCCCGAAAATGACCATCCCGTCGCCCTCGATGCTGCACTATCGCGGCGGGCGCAAGATGATCAACATGGGCGTCTATCCGAAGATGGAAGACTTCTATCACGATCTCGGACAGGCCTATCGCAAGGCCGTGCACGCCTTCTACGGCGAGGGCTGCAAATATCTGCAGCTCGATGATTGCTCCTTCGCCTACCTGTGCGATCCCGAGCAGCGCAAGATGCTGGCTGGCCGTGGCGACGATCCGGAGAAGCAGGGCCAGATCTATGCCGGCATGATCAACGCCGCCATTGACGGGCGCCCCGCCGACATGGCGATCACCATGCATCTCTGCCGCGGCAACTTCCGCTCGACCTTCGTGGCGTCGGGCGGCTACGAGCCGATCGCCGACCTGCTGTTCAACCAGGTGAACGCCGACGGCTATTTCATGGAATGGGACAACGACCGTTCCGGCGGCTTCGAGCCCCTGCGCTTCCTGCCCAAGGGCAAGACGGTTGTGCTGGGCCTCGTCACCTCCAAGACAGGCGTGCTGGAAACCCGAGACGACCTGCTGCGCCGGATCGAGGAAGCCTCCAAATACGCGCCCCTCGACCAGCTCTGCCTCTCGCCGCAATGCGGCTTCGCCTCAACCGAAGAGGGCAATTCGCTCGCCGAGGATGAGCAGTGGGCGAAGCTGAAACTCGTGGTGCAGGTCGCCAAGGAGGTTTGGGGGACGGCGTGAGCGCTGTTTCCTTCTGACGAATGCGAAAGGCCGCCCGAGAGGGCGGCCTTTTTTGTTTCTGTCTGGTAGCGATTTCGAGCAGCTGTGAAATCAGCCAGTCCGACGCAAGGTGGAGGGCGAGGCGATTTCGAAACGCTGCGCAATCGCTCTCTCGACCCAAGCATTCAACGATAGCCCCTCATCCGCCGCAGCCATCGCAGCGCGGCGATGCAAGTCTGGCGAGACGCGCACATTGAATGAGCCCTTGAATGGTCTGTTCGGTTCTTTGCCAACCTGCGCACAGGTCGCAAGATAATCATCCACGAGCGCTTCAAACGCTTTTGGCGCATCAGCGGCGGAGTCGCATTCCGCCGTGATGAAATCGCCAATGTGCAGGATTTGCAGCACGAGCGTACCGTCCTCGTAGGTGACGGAACCCTGATAGTCCTTGTAGCGCAACGTCGTCATAGCAATCCTCGCGCTTCCAGATGATCCTGCAATCTCTTCACCATGGCGGGCCGCATCATCCCGTCATGCGGTTCGTGCAGCATGATCATGTCATCCCGCGCTTCGTTGAAAAATTTGCGGGCCGAACCGCCGCCCGACTTCACCAGCGCATATCCGAGCGTCAACAGCAGCCTCTCGAAATCCCGGTAGGAAAACGGGCCCCGGCAAGAACGAAAGGCGGCAAGCAATTTCTCTGAGCGGGTCATGGCGTCTCAATCAGACCTGACCCGCATGCAACTGAAATGTAGTTGCACTTAGCGCTCGGGGCAAGTGGAAAAGATAAATGCATAGCTTACGCTTTCGCGCCTTAAATGGAATAGCGTCGCTCAGATTGGTCGCTCTACGCTGCAGGGCGACCGGCAGACTGAAAGAAAGATGGATTGCCGCGTCGCTTCGCTCCTCGCAATGACGAGTGGAAAATTCGTCATTGCGAGGAGCCGAAGGCGACGTGGCAATCCATCTTCGGGCGC
>JANXTB010000378.1 GCA_025356415.1 Hyphomicrobiales bacterium | reverse complement strand
CAGGCGCTGCTCGGCAACCTGCTGTTCACCGGGCAGGGCGTGCAGAAGAACCGCGCGCGCGGTCTGATGTATCTCACCATGGCGGTCGAGAACGCCGGCGAAGATCCCAAGAATCGCTGGGTCGCGGAATTGCGCGAAAAGGCCCTGAAAGCCGCCACCGATTCCGAGCGCACGGCGGCAGGCGACATGCTCGTCCAGTACATCAGCCGCCGCTAAAACCTTAGACCGCGCCGGCATCCTGCTGCTGCGCGAGTTTCGGATGCACCGCCGTCGTCTCGACTTCGAGCTCCGGGAAAGCGACTATCCGGCACCCCTGATAATCCGTGCGCACCACGATGACGCCGATCGCTTCCATATTGGAGAGCAGGCGGCGCGCGCGTCCCGGCGAATGGCTGCCGAAGAAGCGCGCGATTTCATCGTCGCTCGGGCAGACGTTTTCAGTGACCGCAGCGCGCGCCAGCATCAGGAACGGCCCGCGCATGTCGTCCGGCAGCCGGTCGGATATTTCGATGGCGCGCGTCCACTTGAGATCGTCGGCATTGTCGAGCGCGGTGGCGCGCGCACGCGCGATGGTCATGCGGCGGCGGAACGTGTGCGCGTCCGGCAGGTCCGGCCCCAACCGCTTGATCCGGCAGCGCACGAGGAAGTCGCGATGCATCTGCAAGGCGGGCAGGGCGCCGGCGTTCGGATCGGCGATGATCTGCTGGATGATGTCCTCAAGCGCGGCGTCGCGCTCTTCCGCTGTCAGCTCCGGCGGCGGCGCGGCCGCGAAGGTCGGCGCGGGCGCGGCGTCGATGCGGGCGAAGACGTCCTCGGCGGGCTCGCTGCGCACACGGCGCGCGCGCAAAGGCGGGGGCGGGGTGTCATGGCCTGAAAAGATGAGCCCGTGCGCCGCGCCATCCTCGGTCGCCTCGGGCAGCGGCAGCAGCTTGGGCGCGCCGCCGCGATCGGCGGTCTCCACCGCGCCGATGCGCATGGTGAGGGGCCGGCGCGCGATGGCCGGGCCTAGCCCCACAAAGGCGCCGCGCTGCAGGTCGCGGAACATCTCCGCCTGACGGCGCTCCATGCCGAGCAGATCGGCGGCGCGCGCCATGTCAATGTCGAGGAAGGTGCGGCCCATCAGGAAGTTCGAGGCTTCCGCCGCGACATTCTTGGCGAGTTTCGCCAGTCTTTGCGTGGCGATGACGCCTGCGAGCCCGCGTTTTCTGCCACGGCACATGAGGTTGGTCATGGCCGCGAGACTCTGGCGGCGCGCATCGTCCGAGGCGTCTGCGGCGGCCGCGGGTGCAAACAGCTGCGCCTCATCGACGATGACCAGGACCGGATACCAATAATCGCGGTCGGCCTCGAACAGGCCATTCAGGAAGGTCGCCGCGCAGCGCAGCTGGCCGTCGACCTCGACGCCCTCCAGATTGAGAATGACGGACACGCGATGCTGGCGCACCCGCGTCGCGATGGCCGAAAGCTCATGCTCGGATTGCGCGGCGTCGACCACCACATGGCCGTAGCGATCCGCCAGCGAGACGAAATCGCCCTCGGGGTCGATGACGACCTGCTGCACCAGCCCGGCGCTCTGCTCGAGCAGGCGACGCAGGAGATGCGATTTGCCGGAGCCGGAATTGCCCTGCACCAGAAGACGGGTGGCGAGAAGCTCCTCCAGATCGATCAGGGCCGGGCTTTGAGCGCCCGTGACGCCAATGTCGATATGCGCGCTCATGCCTGCCGACGCACTCCTGGATGGGGGAACAGGTGAGGGGAGTAGCACATGCGGGCGGGAGGATCAGGCTGAGCAGGTGCGGTATGCACAGGTAACGAGAGCGTGCGACGCCACGCCCCAAGGTTTACGGCCCCCCCCTCCATGGGCTATTGCAGGCCTCCCATTCCGGAAAAGCCCACCAAGGAGGCCCACATGTCCGAGACCGGCACCACACTCACCCTCGAAACCACGCAGGGCCCCGTCGTCATCAAGATGCGTCCGGACCTTGCGCCGAACCATGTCGCCCACATCCAGAAGCTGGTTGGCGAAGGTTTCTACGACGGCGTCGTGTTCCATCGCGTGATCGACGGCTTCATGGCGCAGACCGGTTGCCCGCATGGCACGGGCACCGGCGGCTCGAAGTACCCGAACCTGAAGCAGGAATTCAACACCGCCCCGCACGTGCGCGGCACGGTGTCGATGGCCCGCGCGGCGAGCCCCGACAGCGCAAATTCGCAGTTCTTCATCTGCTTCGACAATGCCCGCTTCCTCGACAAGCAGTACACGGCTTGGGGCGAAGTCACGTCCGGCATGGAGAACGTCGACAAGCTGAAGCGCGGCGAACCCGTTCAGAACCCCGACAAGATCATCTCGGCCAAGCTCTCCTGAGCTTGAGCGGCACGCGCCGCGCGGGGGCAATCCCGCGCGGTCTTTCCACGGACTGCGCCGCGGGCCCGAAACGGCTAATCTGCCAACAGGATTCGCGGCGGAGACTCTTATGACCCAGCACGTGCATTTCATCGGCGTCGCCGGCATAGGCATGAGCGCCACCGCGCTGCTGATGCGCATGCAAGGCTGGGAGGTGACAGGCTCCGACGAGGGCTTCTACCCACCAGCTAGCGTGCTGCTGCCTGCGCACGGCGTGCGCGTGCAGACGCCGCATGCGGCCGCTAACATCCCCGACAATGCGGATCTGATCGTCATCGGCAAGCACGCCAAGCTGACGATGGAGAATGTCGAGGTCGCTGCCGCTTACGCGTCCGGCAAGCCGATCACCTCGTATCCCGACGTGCTGGCCGGCATTGCGCGGGCGCGCAAGTCGCTGGTTGTTGTCGGCTCTTACGGCAAGTCGACGAGCGCGAGCCTGCTCGCCTGGGCGTTGACCGTGGCGGGTCGCGATCCCGGCTATTTCGTCGGCGCGGTGCCGAAGAATCTCGGGCGCAATTCGACGCTGGGTACGGCGCCCGAATTTGTCATCGAGGGCGACGAATATCCGTCCAGCAATACCGACCCGCGCGCGAAATTCCTGCATTACGACGCGCGCACCGTGTTGATGACGGCCGCCGTGCATGACCACGTCAACATTTTCCCGACGCAGGCCGATTACGAAAAGCCCTTCGTGGAGCTGGTTTCGCGCATGCCCGAAGACGGGCTGCTGGTCGCCTGCAAGGACGAGCCGCATGCGATGAAAGTCGCGGGCCATGCGCGCTGCAAGGTCACGACCTATGCGCTGGGCGATGCGGGCGCCGATTATCATCTCGCCGACATCGTCTACGGCGAGACGAGCCGGTTCACGCTGATTGCGCGCGGCGAAAATCTCGGGCGCTTTGAGACGACGCTGCTCGGCGCGCATAACATGCAGAACATGGCCGGCGCCGCCGCGCTGCTGCTCGAACTGCGCCTCGTGTCGCCCGACGATCTGCGCAAGGCCTTCGCGAGTTTCCAGGGCGTCGTGCGGCGCATGGACAAGCTCACGGAAAATTCGACCGTGCCCGTCTACGAGGGCTTCGGCTCGTCGCGTGAAAAAGCGCGCGCGGCGATTGACGCCATCGAGCTGCATTTCCCCGGACGCCGCCTGCACATCGTGTTCGAGCCGCACACATTCTCGTGGCGCAACCGCGCGACGATCCACTGGTACGATGATGTGTTCAAAGGCGCCGAGCGCATCTTCATGTCGGCGCCGCCCGACCATGGCGCCGGCACGCATGACCAGGTGAGCTATGACGAGATCGCCGAGCGCGTGGCCGCGACCGGCTGCGAAGTCGTGCGGCTCGGGCATGATCAGGAAGAAAATATCGCCAGCATTGTCGCGAAGGTGGCGCCCGGGGATGTCGTGTTGCTGCTGACGTCTGGCGACCTCGGCGGGATGATTGTGAAATTGGTGGCCGAGATGGAATCGAAGTTTGTTTGAGTCCCGTCATTGCGAGGAGCGTAGCGACGAAGCAATCCAGAAGCCGCGCGTGTGGCCTCTGGATTGCTTCGCTTCGCTCGCAATGACGGCGATGGTTGCGCCATGAAAGTCGACCTCTTCGATTTCAAACTGCCCGAAGAGCGCATCGCCTTGCGCCCCGCCGAGCCGCGCGATTCCGCGCGCCTGTTGCACGTGCCGCCGGGCGACGCGCCGTTTGCCGACCGCTCAATCCGCGACCTGCCGAATATCCTGCAGCCCGGCGATATTCTGGTCGTCAACGACACGCGCGTGATCCCTGCGCGGCTCGATGGCGTGCGCCGTCGCGGCGAGTCGGTCGCACGCATTCAATGCATGTTGCACAAGCGCGAAAGCGGTCATCAATGGCGGGCCTTTGTGCGGCCCGCGAAAAAGCTGAATCTCGGCGAGCGCATCTCGTTCGGCGAGGCCTCGGAAAGTGCGGCGTGCCTGCTCGGCCAATTGCACGCCGATGTCGCGGAGAAGGGGGAGGGCGGCGAAGTGCTGCTCGATTTCTCGCTGCACGGCCCAGCGCTCGACGACGCGATCATGGCGCTCGGCCACATGCCGCTGCCGCCCTATATCGCCGGGAAGCGCGCGGAAGATTCCAAGGACGCCGCCGATTATCAGACGCTTTTCGCCAACGAGCCCGGAGCAGTTGCCGCGCCCACGGCTGGACTGCATTACACGCAGGAACTGGTGGCGGCGCTCGAGGCGCGCGGAATCCAGATCGTGCGCGTCACGCTGCACGTCGGCGCAGGCACGTTTCTGCCGGTGAAGGCCGACGATACGGCGGATCATCGCATGCACGCCGAATTCGGCGTCATCACAAGCGAGATCGCGCAGGCGCTGAACGCGGCGCGTGCGAAAGGCGGGCGCATCGTCGCAACCGGCACCACGAGCCTGCGCATTCTCGAAACAGCGACTGGCGATGATGGGATCGTGCAGCCGTTTGCAGGCGACACCTCGATCTTCATTACGCCGGGCTACCGCTTCAAGGCGGTCGATGTGCTGCTGACCAATTTCCACCTGCCGCGCTCGACGCTGTTCATGCTGGTCAGCGCCTTCGTCGGGCTGGAACGCATGCGCGCGGCTTACGCCCACGCCATCGCACACGAATATCGGTTTTATTCCTATGGCGACGCCTGCTTGCTGGAACGGGTCGCACGATGAGCATGGCCCGCGTGATCGCGCGCTGGGTGGACGACACGCTGGAAAGCCCGCTCGCCGTGGACGTCGCCATCGAAGACCGCCGCATCGTCGGTCCGAGCCTCGCGTTCGGTTGCATCGACTACGACGGCGCGCGGCGGCCTTTCACTTTGGACGAGGTGGGCGTGATCGCTTTCGGGCCGGGCGGCGAAATCTGGCGGACCGAGCTGCGCGAGGTCGAGATGCGCGTCGGTGTCACCTTTCGGATCTTCTGGGGGCAGGGCGACGAGGGCGTCTACAAGATCGTGAAGATCGCAACCCCCGGCAGCAAGGGCTGACGGAGCCGTTGCAATTGAAGAGCGGGCGGTGTTTTGCTATATTGAGGATTTGGGGGCGGGTTTGCGCCCGCCCCCCTGTTCTTACGTTTGGAATGTTACCCGGAGGTGGATTCTGAGGCCCCTCCGGGTTTTCCGTATCGTAAGAACGACGCTGATGGGAAAACCCATAAGCATCCTCCTCGTTTGCGGGGTGGCCTCCTGCCTCTGCCGGGGTGGCCAGATACCTGGTCGGCGCGGCCTCCGACGCCTGCTGCTTGCGCCCGCAAACAGGTCACGCTAGCTCAAACTGGGCAGTAAGGCGAGCGCGTCCCGTTAGCGGCGTCCGCATCTGCGCGCATGACGGAAGAGACGATTTTGACTGACGCCCCCGCCTTCACTTTTTCCGTACATGCCCGAGATGGCGCCGCGCGCACGGGCGCGATCTCGATGCCGCGCGGGATCATCCGCACGCCGGCATTCATGCCTGTCGGCACGGCGGGAACCGTGAAGGCCATGTACACCGATCAGGTGCGCGCGCTCGGCGCTGACGTGGTGCTCGGCAACACGTACCACCTGATGTTGCGCCCCGGCGCTGAGCGTGTCGCGGAACTTGGCGGCCTGCATAAGTTCATGAACTGGCCGCACCCGATCCTCACCGATTCTGGCGGGTTTCAGGTCATGTCGCTGTCGAAGCTGCGCAAGCTCGACGAGAATGGCGTGACGTTTCAATCCCACATCGACGGCGCGCGCCATGTATTGACGCCTGAGCGCTCGATGGAGATCCAGTCGTTGCTGGGCTCCGACATTCAGATGCAGTTCGACGAATGCGTGAAGCTGCCGTGTTCGGATGAAGAGGCGGAGCGCGCCATGCGGCTGTCGCTGCGCTGGGCCGAACGCTCGCGCAAGGCGTTTGCCGGTCAGCCGGGGCAGACCACGTTCGGCATCGTGCAGGGTGGAGCCGTGCCGCGCCTGCGCATCGAGAGCGCCAAGGCGCTGGCCGACATGGATTTCGGCGGCCTCGCCATCGGCGGTCTGGCGGTCGGCGAGCCGCAGGCGGTGATGCTGGAGATGATCGAAGTCGTCGAACCGCACCTGCCGCAGAACAAGCCTCGCTATTTGATGGGCGTGGGCACGCCTGACGATCTGATCGAGAGCGTCTCACGCGGCGTCGACATGTTCGATTGCGTCATGCCGACTCGCGCCGGTCGCCATGGCCTGGCCTACACCCATGCGGGCAAGGTCAACCTGCGCAACGCCAAGCACGCGACCGACACGCGTCCGCTCGATCCCAGTTCGTCCTGCCCTGCGGCGCGGGATTATTCACGCGCGTATCTTCATCATCTCGTCCGCTCGAACGAGATTCTGGGCATGATGCTGCTGACGTGGAACAACCTTGCCTATTATCAGGAGCTGATGGCGGGCATGCGCGCGGCGATCGCCGAGGGGCGGTTCCAGGACCACAAGGCGCAGACGAAAGAGCGCTGGGCGCGGGGCGACGTGTAGCGCTTAGGGGCAATCGGAATCGCAGACAAAATAAAAGCAAGGATCAACCCCCTCCGAGGTCGATGCCTTGCTTTATCAGGCTCCTTGTCTCGCCCTATACCGGCCTTCTTATGACTGCTTCCGCAGCACACGAACCAACGGCGACTCAGCGTTCGCCTTATGGTCCGCACCGGTAGAGGTTCCTCCCGCGACTTGGACTGCAGCACACTTTCGGTAAACCCGAAGGCGGCCTCCTTTCGGATTAGCCAGCGAACTCTATCCATCATTTTTGGGCTTGTCACTAGCGTTGTGCAAACTGCGCAAACATTGTGCGAGGGAGTTAAGTTCATGTTTGAACAATAGCTTTCGGTACAAATCATAGGCTTTGCAATAGCTTGGCTGCCTATACGTGAGGCGGTCTTCACGGGGCCGCGTCTTGTGTTTTGGCGGGGTTTGCGTTTCATGCCCCAAAGCGCCGGACATGCGCGCGACACATTGTGATTCTTCTCTGAAAACCCTTGGAATCGAAGATGCGCCTTTCCCGATATTTCCTGCCCATCCTGCGAGAAACGCCCAAAGAGGCGGAGATCGTCTCGCATCGGCTGATGCTGCGCGCCGGCATGATCCGGCAGGAATCGGCCGGCATCTATGCCTGGCTGCCGCTCGGCCTGCGCGTCCTCAACAAGATCAACGCCATCGTGCGCGAAGAACAGAACCGGGCAGGGGCTGTCGAGCTGCTGATGCCGGTCATCCAGTCCGCCGATCTCTGGCGTGAATCCGGCCGCTATGACGATTACGGCAAAGAGATGCTGCGCATCACCGATCGCCACGAGCGCGAGATGCTGTTCGGACCGACCAACGAAGAGATGATCACGGAGATCTTCCGCGCCTATGTGCGCTCCTACAAGGATCTTCCGCTGAACCTCTATCACATCCAGTGGAAGTTCCGGGACGAAGTGCGCCCGCGCTTCGGCGTCATGCGCTCGCGCGAATTCCTGATGAAGGACGCGTACTCGTTCGATCTCGACGCGGAGGGCGCGCGGCACTCCTATAACAAGATGTTCGTCGCTTACCTGCGCACATTCGCGCGGCTCGGCCTGACTGCGATCCCTATGGTCGCCGACACGGGCCCCATCGGCGGCAGCCTCAGCCACGAGTTCATCATTCTCGCGTCTACTGGCGAGAGCGAAGTGTTCTGTCACCAGAACTATCTGTCGCTCGCGACGCCGCCCGCCGATGTCGATTTCGATGATCGCGCCGCGATGCAGGCCGAAGTTGATCGCTGGACCGCGAATTATGCTGCGACGTCCGAGATGCATGACGCTGCGGCGTTCGACGCGCTGCCGGAAGACGCGAAAGTCTCCGCGCGTGGCATCGAGGTCGGGCACATTTTCTCGTTTGGCACAAAATATTCGGCGCCGATGAAGGCCGTCGTGAATGGACCTGACGGCAAGGAAGTCCCCGTGCAAATGGGCTCCTACGGCATCGGCCCGTCGCGTCTCGTCGCCGCGTTGATCGAAGCGAACCATGACGACAACGGGATCATCTGGCCCGACAGCGTCGCGCCTTTCGATATCGGCCTCGCCAATCTGAAGCCCGGCGATGCTGCGACCGACGCAGCGTGCCAGAGCCTCTACGACCAGTTCACCAAGGCCGGCTTTGACGTGCTCTACGACGATCGCGACGAACGCCCCGGCGCGAAATTCGCGACGATGGATCTGATTGGCTTGCCGATCCAGGTGATCGCCGGGCCGAAGAGCCTGGCTGACGGCAATGTCGAGGTGAAGCACCGCAGGACCGGCGAGCGCGAAGTGCTGTCGCTTGAGGCGGTGGTGACCAAGCTGGTTGCCGGGCGGAAGGGATAACTGGTGTTTCGCGAATTTTTCATCGAAGACAACGGCGCCCGCTTCTCCCTTGGCGAGAAGCTGTCCGCGAAGCGGACTGATGAGGGGTTTCCGTGTCTGCCGGTGAAGCGCGTAGCCGCGTTCGCGGGGAACACCCCATGACAGCCGCCGCCGAACATACCGCGCATGCCGCCGCCAAACACGCCCCAACCGGCGCGTCGGCTTTCTCGCGCTTCGAGTGGATGATCGCCTTCCGCTACCTGCGGGCGCGGCGGGCGCAGGGGTTTGTGTCGGTCATCGCGGGTTTTTCGTTCGCGGGCATCATGCTCGGCGTTGCAACTCTCATCGTCGTCATGTCGGTGATGAACGGCTTTCACATCGAGCTGATGAACAAGATCATCGGCATCAACGGCCATGTGTTTCTGCAAGGCGTTGAGCGTCCGCTGACCGATTACGACGAGGTCGTCGCCCGCATCAAGAAAGTGAAGGGCGTCACGCTGGCGCTGCCGATGGTCGAGAGCGCTGCCGGCGTGTCATCGCCTTACCAGCAGACCGGCGCGCTCGTGCGCGGCATTCGCGAGGCTGATCTGAAAAGCCTGCCGGGCATCGCAGCCAATGTGCGGCTCGGCACGCTCGATTCGTTCGATGAACTCGGCGGCGTCGCGATCGGCCAGAAGATGGCCGAGCAGCTTTCGGTCCGCATCGGCGACAATGTTTCCATCCTGACCGCGAAGGGCGCCGCGACGCCATTTGGCGTGGCGCCGCGCATCAAGGCCTATCCGGTGGTGGCGATCTTCCAGATCGGCGTCACCGAATTCGACGGCCTGTTCGTCTACATGCCGATGGAGGAGGCGCAGGCTTTCTTCAACAAGGACGGCGAGGCGAGCGTCATCGAGGCGTTTGTCGACGAGCCCGAGAAGATGGACGAGTTCCGCGCCAAGCTCGACGTCGCCGTGCAGCGGCCGATGATCATGACGGATTGGCGCCAGCGCAACAAAAGCTTCTTCGATGCGCTGAAGGTCGAGCGCACCGTGATGTTTTTCATCCTCACGCTGATCGTGCTTGTCGCCGCGCTGAACATCATCTCTGGCCTTACCATGCTGGTGAAGGACAAGTCGCGCGACATCGCGATCCTGCGCACGATGGGCGCGACGCGCGGCGCCATCCAGCGCGTGTTTCTCATCACGGGCGCGACGATCGGCATTTCCGGCACGCTGGCCGGTTTCCTGCTCGGCTTGCTGGTTGCGCATAATCTCGAGCCGATCCGGCAGTTCTTGAACCGCGTGCTCGGCCTCAACATTTTCGATCCGACTTTCTATCTGCTGAGCCGGCTTCCTTCGGTCGTGCAGATGTCGGACGTGCTGATGGTGGTGGGCCTGTCGCTCACTTTGTCGGTGCTTGCCACGATCTTCCCCTCGCGCCGGGCGGCGAAACTCGATCCCGTCGAAGCGCTGCGTTACGAATGAGGGGCCTGTGAGCGATCCGGCGATTTTTCTGCACCAGGTCGAACGCCGTTATCGGCAGGGCGACAACGAGCTGCAAATCCTCCGCGGCGCCGATCTCGCGATCTGGCCGGGTCAGTCGGTCGCGCTGATTGCGCCATCGGGCGCCGGCAAGTCGACGCTGCTGCATCTGGCCGGCCTGCTTGAAAAGCCCGACGCGGGCGAGGTGTATCTGGGCAATGAGCCCACGGCGCACATGGAGGACGATGCGCGCACGGCGCTGCGTCGCCTCGACATCGGATTCGTCTATCAATTCCACCATCTGCTGCCGGAGTTCACCGCGGCGGAAAACGTGATGCTGCCGCAGATGATCCGCGGCCTGTCGAAGAAGCAGGCCATGGAACGCTCCGTGCAACTCCTGCAATATCTCGGGCTAGGACCGCGCGCCCAGCACCGGCCCGGCGAATTGTCGGGCGGCGAGCAACAGCGTGTCGCCATCGCTCGCGCCGTCGCCAATTCGCCGCGTGTGCTGCTCGCCGACGAACCGACCGGCAATCTCGATCCGCGCACCGCCGACCATGTCTTCGGCGCGTTGACAGAACTCGTGCGGCTGTCGGGACTGGCGGCGTTGATCGCGACCCATAACCTCGATCTCGCCCGCCGCATGGACCGTCGCGTGACGTTGCGCGAGGGCCGGATCATCGAACTGGAGTAGTCCCATGCGCCAGGTGATTCCCGGCGGCGCGCTGGTGCTTTTTTCCGGCGGACAGGATTCGACAACCTGCCTCGGCTGGGCGCTGGAGCGCTATGACCGCGTCGAGACCATCGGGTTCGATTACGGCCA
>JANXTB010000365.1 GCA_025356415.1 Hyphomicrobiales bacterium | reverse complement strand
CCGCCCAGCCCCGCAACACCCTGCGTGGTCGATCCGCCGAGCGGAAAGCCCATCAGCTTATAGCCAGCTGTATTGACCAGGTTCCCGGTCGCGTCCGGGACAAAGGATCCGGCGCGCGTGAGAAAATTGGCGCCGCTGTCATTGGTGACGACAAAGAAACCATTGCCGTTGATGGCGAGATCCGTCGAGCTCGTGGTGCCCCGCAAGGCGCCCTGCTCGTTCGTCAATTGCCGCGCGGCCGTGAGCACGCCGCCGGATGAATATTCTGAAGGCGACGATTGCCCGAGCATCGTCGAAAATTCCGCACTCGCCTGCTTGTAGCCGGTGGTGTTCACATTGGCGATATTGTCCGACACGGTCGCGAGGCGGCTGGCCTGTGCATTCATGCCGGACGCTGCCGTGCGCATGGAACCGAACAAACTCATGTCTTACCTCTTGCGATCACGTGATCGTTCCAGAATTGATGCGCGCGGCTTGCGCCGGGCTGTTGAATGTCGATTCTCTGGCGTCGGCCCTTGCGTCAATATTCGTTGGCAAGGCAGGCGCTCGCATGGCCTGGCGCGCCAAGGCGCCAGGCTGAAAGGATTTTTGCTTGTCGAGCGTTATTTGGCTGGCTTGAAATAAAGATCAGCAGGTCAGGCAATAACCGAGGTAACGCTTCGAATCGACGGGGTCATATCCAAGGCGCGCACGCAATTTCTTGCGCAGCTTGCTCATGTGACTTTCAACGACGGCTTCCTCAACGTCCTCATCGAAGATGCCGTAGACGGCATTGAAGATCTGCGATTTCGTGACGCGCTTGCCGCGGTGATGGACGAGATATTCCAGCATGCGGCGCTCGCGGCGCGGCAGCACCAGCGCTTCGCCCCGAATGTCGGGATCGCGGCCATCGAAGAACACGCGCATCTCGCCCACTGTCGCGTAATCGGCTGACACTTGAGCACGGCGACGAATCGCATCAACGCGGGCGAGGATTTCGCGCGCATGAACGGGCTTGCGCACGACATCGTCGACGCCACATGCGAAGAGTTCAAGCGTGCGCTCAAGCGACGTCTGATCGTTCATGGCGATCACCGGGGCGCGCGAGCGCAAGCGGATGATTTTCGAGAATTGTTGGCGGTCGGTGCAATCGCCGATCAGGAAAGCTTCAACGGCCTCAAGATCATGATCGCCCGCGCTATTGACCCAATCCTCAAATTCGTTGGGCACGAAAGACGTGAGCGAAACACCCTCGCGACCAAAAGAGGTCGCATAGCCTGTAGCAACAAGTTGACGTTCATCGACGAAGACCAGCATGGTCTGTCCTGTGTGTTGTCTAATAAATTTTTTTCAACGCTTGTGAGTTCGAAATATCTACTCGCAATGATTGAAACACTGCTTAAGCGCAACCATGGCGTGTAATGGTTAATGATCCATTAACCTCGCGGCCAAGCAATAGCTCTTTGCGCCCTCGGTCCATGCACCGAGGCCGGACGCGACCATGTTTTTGATGACAGAGCAGACGTAAGTCCTTTGCGCAGGAAGGTTTCCCGGGCCGGCGTGGTAACGGGCGACGGCTTTCGTCCAGGTTCCCTCGCGCTGCTTCAATTCGATCAGGAATCGCGCGCCATAATCGACGTTTCGCGCGGGCTCGAACATTTCGGCGAGGGACGCGAATTTCGCGCCGTGAAAATGGTGGTTGATTTGCATGCAGCCGATGTCGATCAACTCCGCGCCTTGCGCACGTGCGCGCTGCACCTTGTCGATGGCCTCGGCGCGCGTGCGCGAGAACGCGGCCTTGCCTTCGACATTGATGGCGAATGGATCAAGCTTTCCACCACGACCCGTCTCCGTCAGGCTCACCGCATAGAGCACGTTGACGGGTATGTTTCGTTCACGCGCAGCGCGCAGCATCTCACGCTCGCATGCGTTCTGAGCGGAATCCACCGGGCTTGGCGGCGACAGCGCACGCGCGTCAGAGATAAACGCCGCGAGAAACATTGCCGCGAGCCGCATCATTGTCCTGTCCGTTCTTGACTTGTCGTGAATCGCTTCGCTTGTCTCGGCGTGGCTCACCGCCTTCCGACGCGCTGTTTTGCCTTGGCTGCTGACCGGGCGCATTCATGTCCTGCTGCGGCGCATTCGCGCCATCGCCGCCTTGTACGGGCGCCGGCCCACTCGCTGCGCGGATCTCAAGCCTCTCGATCGAGACATGATCGCTGGTCATGCTCTTCTGAAGTCGATCACGCTCTCGCTGGATGAGATCAAGAGTCGCGGGCTCCGCAACATCCACGCGCACCTGAAGATTGCTGCCAGACAGGCGCATACGCAATGTCACCGCGCCCAGCGACTCGGGCTCGAGTTGAACACTGATCGTCTTCACAGCGTCTGGGGGCGGATCAGCTGAAGCCGCGACGCCCGGCGTCTCGAAGGCGCGCGTCACTTCGCTCGCAATCTGCCGGACGGGGTCCGCCACGACGGCGAAGTGATTCGATATTTCAACCTTGCCAAGCACGACACGTCTGAATTCGGGCGACGCCATCGCCTCACTCTTGGCATGACGCCCACGCACGGGCTCGACCCCCTGCTTATCAGGCGCCGAGGCTGACAAATCGGATGCCTGCTGCTTTGGCGCCGGGTCCAGCTGCTGGCGGACGTGCGCGGGCAAGGCCGCGTCTGGCGCGTCTTCGATTGGAGCAAGGCGATCTGCGACGCCAGAAGGGCGAGGCTCCGGGCCGCGCATTTCCATCAAAGGCGTTCGCGCTTTCTCCATGCGACGCGCGCGCAACGGCGATTCAGTCGTGTCACCGGCCAACGTGCCGCCGGAAGGAATTGCGAGCTGCGCAGCACTGGTCGGGCTCGGCGTATCGTCGTGGCGAACGGGTTCCAGCGCTTGGTTGCGTTCGGGCGTCGTGCGTGAATCGAATCGCAAATCACTGTCACTCGGCAGCTCGATCACAGGCAGGTCGGATATCGAATCAACGTCAGGTTGGACGCCCAGCGGCAACGTCTTTCCGCGCGTGTCTGGAGACGCTTGCGGCGCAATTGCTTTTGCACCCTGCGGCGCCAGCTGATCGGACACAGGCGATGGCGCGAGCTCTCCCGCAAGCGGCGTTGGGGCCTGCTGATATGGCAACATTTGCGCAATCAGAACATCAAGGACTGTCGGGCTCACCGCAACAGCGCTGTCGGGCGCATCTGCCGCCTCTCTTGTCGCATCGTCGGGCGCGGCTGTGGCAGGCTCTCCTTGCTCACGCAACGCATCATCGAATGCCGGCGCCTTGCGCACGTCGCCGTCTTGGCGGCCGGTGCGCGCTGGCCCTGAACGCGGGAGACTCGGTAATTCAATTTTGGGGGAGATCATCGCCGTTTCACCGTCAGCAAGCTCGATGTTGAATTCAGCGCCTGCGCCGCGGCGGCGATGGCCTGCTCGCCACGATTGCCGATTTCGGCCGGATCCTCCACGTCGCGAGGAACAGGCCATGAATGCGCCAGTTGCGCATAAGAGAGAGCGGCTTTGCGCAGCGCCCTGTCCTCCGGCGTCAACCGCATGGGGTCGAGCATCTGCAGCGCCAGGAGATCGGCATCGCTGTCAGCAGTGGCGATCCGCGCTGCGGCCCGATAGAGACGCGCGCGCGGGACATCGCAACTCGCATCGACAGGCGGACGCATGACAGTCTCGGCGAAGACTTCAGCGCTGCGCCACGATCCTTCAAGAAGACTCGCGCGCGCGATCAGAATGGAAATCCTGCACCTCTCATCCGGATCGAAGGATTCGAGAATGGGCACAAGGCTTGCCAGCTGATCCTCGGAGGTGTGCACACCGATGCGCATGAAGGTTTGCGAAAACGTCTCGCGAAACTCCTGCGCATAGAGCGACGTCTTGAATCGGCGGGTATATTGTCGGGAGAGGCCTGCAAACAGAGCCGCGTCGGACGTCTGGCCCACGAGCGAGATCTGACGGCGCAGCGCTGTTTCCTCGATCAGGGAACCCGGAGCAAGCAGCCGCGCGATTCCGAGATACTCGATCGATTTCGACAAGTCCTGCGACAGGACGAGCGCCGCCTGGACGAGCGCGATCTGAGCGCCGAGCACAGGCTCGAGCTTGAGCGCACCGACTGGTGCGAGCAACTCCCGCGCTTGCGCTACACGGCCCTCCGCAAACGCGAGGGCGCCGCGCGCGACCAAGAGTTCACTCTTGGAAAATGACGGCAGGCGCATGATGCCGCGCAAGGTACGCGGTGATCCACCGCTCAGCAGCCACACGATCGATGCGCGTGCATTGCGCGGATCAGCCCAGACCTCCGGCGGCGAAAGCGTGAATTGCTTGCCGATGTCGGCCAGCATCTTCGGCAGTTCTTCGCGCGCTCTCGTCTTCCCCTGCACGATCTGCGTCTGCAGCTCGAGCAAAGCCCGCAACAAGACATGAGGGCTCGGCGCGTCGGCGAAAGCCGGCGTAAGCGTGACAAGCCAGAACAGCAGGACAATCGCGCCCTTCACTTCGCGCGCCTCAGGAGGATTTCAATGCGCCGGTTTTCTGCCGCGAGCGGATCGGTGGCATTGCGCAGCGAACGATCGGCATGCCCCTCCACACGCTCGATGCGCTTCTCGTCGAGCTTGCCTCGCATCAACATATAGGCCGCCATCTGCGCGCGCGCCGACGACAGACGCCAATTATCATAAGCGCGCGTTTTATAGGCGCGGGCGTCGGTGTGGCCCCGCACGACGAAACTGCCGGCCTGCGCCGAAAGTAATTCTCCAATGCGCTCCATGGCGCGAACGACGCGCGGCTGCGGCTCGGCCGAACCGACAGCAAACATTCCGAAACTGAGATCATCGGTCAGACTGATCAGGATACCGTCGTCGACAACGCGCACGTCGAGCTTGGGCCCCTGCCCCAAGCCGGCCTCACGCAGCACCTTTGCAATACTGTCACGCAACATCGCGGCTTCGGCCATCGCCTGCTGCGCTGGCCCTGCAATCTGCTGCCCGGATTTTCCGTCCTTATTTTCATTCGCCGGGGCGCGCTCACCTTTCGCGGCCTCTTCGCGCAAACGCTCGGAGACAGCTTGCGCATCCGATGCCAGCCGCTCGTTCGCGATCGTTTCAGCATCGCCCGCCGGCTTGACGTTGCGTGCGCGCGCAACCAGCTGCGGCCCGGGAACCGCCGCGACCGGTTTCGTTAAAACGCGAACAAGCGGTTTCGATTCCGGCGGCAACACAGGCGCAGGCGGCGCGAAAGGATCGCGAAACGGTGCGAGGCCATCCGCCTGGAATTCCAGATCGGAGGAAACAGTGCGGGCTTCCACGGCTGATGCGCCCTCCGCGCGTCCGGCCAGCTCGTCCAGGGCGATAAATGGATCGCGCGCCGTGATCGAATCAAATGACACATTCGAGTGGCCCCCGCTGGCGCCCTCCGCGCCATTGCCGCCGGCCGCAGCCTTTCCTTCAGGATTGTTCGAGGGAGCCGACGGTGGGGCTGCGCGCGGCGGCTCATTGCTCGCAGTCGCCGCATCGAAGTCAGATTCACGCGGGTCCTTGAGGCCCTTTCGCGCTGGCGTGGTGTCCGAGATCCGAACCGGATTGAAATAGCGCGCAACGGATGAACGCGTTTCCTTATTGGTGGAATTCACAATCCACAGCACAAGAAAGAACGCCATCATCGCGGTCATGAAATCGGCAAAAGCGACCGTCCAAGCGCCGCCGTGTGGATGCTCCTCCTGCGCATGTCCGCGCTTGATGATGATCATCTGCATTTCAGGGACTTCGTGTTCCATCTCTATGCCCCGCCGAAGTTATCTGTTCGCCACGTCTCGAGACGCATTTCAATCATCGTGGCGCCGCTGCGCACCCATACTTCGGCAGCGTCATGCGGACTGAATTCGAGCGAGTCGAGCGAGCCAAGTACCGAGCCGAGGCCATGCTTCAGAGACGCAATCATGTCCTGCGGCGCATGAACGGTGATTACGCCGGCAGCGCCGTCGCGCATCAGGCTGCGCACATGCGTAGAAAATTCGGCGATGGCGCGCGCCCGCATCGCTTCGTTTGTAATTTGCGAGAGGATCCGCGTCGCAACCGCGCAGACCTCCGCCTCCATGAATGCGAGCGCCTTCTCGACGCCGCTCGCGATTCGTTCACCTTCCTGCACGACCCATTCGGCGCGTGCGGCCGAGAGCGCGTCGCGCAGCGAGGCGTCCTGATCGAGCGCTTCAGCCTGCGCCTGCGCGCGTCCGACGCTGACGCCCGCCTCATAACCCTCTTGCCAGTGACGCTGGTCAGCCGCGGCGGCATCCGCAACATTGCCTGAAGCATCAGGCTCGATAATTCGCAAATCTGGACGCGCAATGTCCGAGCGTGACAGATCCTGACGCAAGGCCTCAAGACGCGACGCCTCGGTGCGCGACGGGTCACGCCGCTGGCTCTCGAATGTATCGAGCACGGGAAGCACACTTGCGAGCGAGAGAAATTTCATGCAGCTTTCCCTTCACGCATCCAGGCGCGCAGAACCGCGACCGCCTGGTCTTCATTGAACTGGACAAGATTTTCCAGTCGCCGTTGTGGCGACCGCGCATTGGTACGCGCCATGTCATCCAGCATCGATTGCTCCGGCCACGCCTCCGGCGCGGCCTCGTCCGCCATTCCTGCAAATTGAAAATCCGACCCGCCGGAAGACATCACGTCAGGGTCGCCGAATTCATTCCCTGACATCGGCAACAGTGGCGTATCCAGCATCAATGGCGCTTCACTGTCGTTTGACTGCGTGAGCGCGCGAATGGCGGGCCGCAACCCGAACCAGACGATCAACACCGCGATGAGGATGGCGGTCAGCGACTTGATCAGCGTTCCCGCTTGCTTTTCGATCAGCTCGAGAATCGAAACAGGCGGAACCGGTTCGAGATCACGATCGGAATCCAGGAAATCAACCGCCGAGACCTTGATGTTGTCGCCACGATCCTTGCGTAAGCCCGACGCCGAAGCGACCAGTTGCTCGATTTCGCTGAGCCGCTGCTCAAGTTCCTCGGGCTTCAGACCCGCGCCCAGGCTCGCCTTGTTGACTAGGACGGCAATCGAGATTGCATCGATGGCATACCCACCGCTGACGACGTTCACGCGCTTGGATGAAACTTCATAATTGGTCAGCTCTTCGCGCTTCTGGTTGTCTTCGCTCGACTGGCGCCCATCCCCGCCGCGCCCCCGCTCCTGCGGAATGTTTCGATCCACGCTTGCAGGCGACTGGCTCGTTGCATTTTGCGTCGCCTGCGTCTCCTTGATGACGCGCACGGAACGCTCGACGCGCGATTCCGGATTGAATGTTGTCTCACTTGTCTCGCGACGGTCCGTATTTAGACGGGCCGCTACGCTGACTTGAAAATTCTTCATGCTGAGATAGGGCGTGAGCGTCTTGCGAATATTGCCTTGAATTTCGTTCGCGACGGAGGTCTCCAGATCGAGCTTGCGGCCGATAGCTGAATCAGTCCCGTCGCTCGCGCTCGACATGAGCCGTCCATCGGTTGTCAGCACTGTCACCTGATCGAGCGTCAGCCCAGGCACGGCCGCCGACACGAGATGCCGGATCGCCTGTGAAGACGCGACATCGGCATCACCCTCCATGCGCAACACCACGGAGGCTGAAGAGGGCTTACGCTGGCGCCGGAACGAACCCTCATCGGGGAGAACAATATGCACGCGGGCAGCCTTGATCCCGCGCATCAATTGAATGGTGCGTCCGAGCTCGCCCTCGATGGCGCGCACACGCGTCACCTCCTGCATGAAGGACGTAAGGCCAAGCGAACCGAGCTTGTCGAACAACTCGTAGCCCGTGTTCGCATTCGCTGGCAGGCCTTTTTCAGCCAGAACCATGCGCGCTTGCGACGTCTGTCCATAAGGGACCAGCACCGTAGCGCCGTCCGAACTCACGTCGAAGACAACGCCTGCTTCGCGCAACGCCGATCCAATGCGCCCGACATCCGCGCGATCGAGGCCCGAGTAAAGCGGCTCGAACGCAGGGCGGCTCAACATGTAACCAGCAAGACCCGTCAACGCGAAAACCAGGACGCCTATGATGCCAAGCGCGGCCAGTTTGCGCCCACCCAATCGTCTCAGGCTCTCGAAGAATCTTTCAGCCTGCTCCGCCGCACTCATTCACGCATTCTCCGAAAGCGATCTGCTTTGCTTCGAATTGAGAATGCAGCATCAAGCTTGCACCAGGATTGCACACGGCCGACGCCGGCCAGAACGTATGCGTGGCCACAAGAGCGGCAGCGCTCTACTAGCCACCCTTGAAAAGAGACAGGATCTGCTGGCTGTTCTGGTTCGCAATGCTGAGCGATTGCACGCCGAGCTGCTGCTGAACCTGCAGGGCCTGCAGCTTTGTCGATTCCTGACTCATGTCAGCATCGACGAGCTGGCCAATGCCCTTCGTCACCGAATCCATCAGCGTCGAAATAAAGTCGCCCGAACCGACGGTCCGATCCTTGTCGAGGATGCCGGCATTTCCGTTCGAATCGTAAAGCTTGAGCGAGTCGATATTTACATTGATGGTGCCGATCGTAATCGCGCCGCCTGATCGCGTGAACGACGACACAATGCTTTTCGAGGAATTGTAGGATCCCGCGGCCGAGTCGACCGAAAGCCAGTTCTCGCCGGAAAAGACCGACGAATCGGAAACGCTTCTGAGTTGCTGCTGCAGCTGCGTGATTTCAGCTTGAACTTTCGTGCGATCGAGCCCGGGCTCCTTGGCGGCGACAAGCTTTGCCTTGATCTGGCTCACAAGATCGGCGGTGCTCTTCACGGCGGAAGCAGTCACATCAACGGTCGCCGATCCCATGCCCAGTGCGTCCTTGACGGTCGAGAGCGCACTGTTGTCAGATTTCATCGTGGTTGCGATCGACCAATAGGCCGCATTGTCCGATGGATTGGCGACGCGCATGCCGGTCGAGATTCGATCCTGCGTCGTTTGCATCGCCTTGTTAGTCGCGTTCAGATTTTGAAGGGCCGTAATGGCCGAGACATTGGTGAGAAGGCTGGTCATGCGCGTTTCTCCTCAGAATGAGGGTGAAGGACGACATACCGGGCTCTCACCGGTACAGAGAACTGGCATCATGCCGTCGGGCGTCATGCCCGATTCCCCGTATAGTTAATTTTCGAATAACGCCTTGAACGCTTGGTTACAAGCAAACAATGCATCATCCGTAGGAACGCACGAGCGAACCGATCACAAGGTTCCAGCCATCGATCAGCACGAAGAAGAGAACCTTCAACGGCAGCGCGATGACAGAAGGCGGAAGCATCATCATGCCCATCGACATCACGAGCGTCGAAACGATCATGTCGATGACAAGAAACGGCAGGACGATGAGAAAACCGATTTCAAATCCGCGCCGCAGTTCGGAAATCATGAAGGCCGGAACAAGGATACGCAAATCCGTCTCGGCGCGGTTCTCCTTACGCAAATCAGAATGCGCGAGCTCCTCGAACATTGCGAGATCCTTGTCGCGCACTTGCGTCAACATGAACTCGCGAAACGGCTGCGCAATCTTGGGGAAGGCTGCCGTCTCGGAAATTTCGTTATCGAGCAGCGGCCGCAATCCCTCGTTCCAGGAACGTTCGAACACCGGCGACATCACAAAGAATGTCATGAACAGCGCGAGACTGATCAAAACAATGTTCGCCGGCGTGCTCTGCAGCCCGACGCCGGAGCGCAGGAACGACAGCGCGACGGCAAAGCGCGTGAAGCTCGTGACCATTACAAGCAGCCCCGGCGCAATCGATAACACGGTGAGGACCGCCGCGATCTGAACGATCCGACCTGTCGCAGAGCCGCTTCCTTGCGGCAGCATGGCGCCGAGGTCGAGCGATTGCGCGCTTGCATGCGTAGCTAACATTGCAAGCGCGACGGCGCCTGACAAAAGCAAGAGCGCGCGTTTCATTGCATCACCAGGGTCTGGATAATGATGTCGCGCGCTTTGCCTTGCGTGCGCAGCACGATGCGTTCCTTCATGTCCTGCCGGACAAACATCAAGCCATCCGCGCCCTGCATCTCGCGCAGTGTGAGGCTGCGTAGATACGCCATAAGGTCGCCAGAGACTTCCGCGAGCATCATCTCGGGATCGTCCACGTCGGCCTGGTCGAAGACAATCGCGCCCTCGAGACGCACCCACACTTCGGGCGGCATCGCAATATTGGTAATGAGCGGTTGCAGCGGACGCATAACGATCTTCGATGGAAGCTTGACCTTCTCAGGCGCTTTCGCCGGGGCAGCGTGACTGGCGGCGGCGCCATGGCCGCCCGATGCAGGCTCCCCATGCGCGGGCGCCGCGGCAGGCGCGGCTGCGGGCGCCGGCTGAGCGCTCTTTCCAGGCGTTGAGGATTCCAGAATCTTGAATGTCTGCAAGCCATGCGCAGCGCCGGCGCCTGCCGCGACAAGCGTCAGCAAGGCGAGCGCAACGATGCCGCCTTTTCCGCCGCCACTTGTTTTGTCTGCTTTACTCACAATCGACCTCAGAATGGTTTCAGAATGTCATACAGCTGGTGCGCGTATGCGGGCTGCTGCACTTCGCTGACGCGACCACGCCCGCCATAAGCGATGCGCGCCTCGGCGATCTTTTCATACGAGATCGTATTCTCGCGCGAGATGTCACGAGGGCGTACAACCCCGCCGATGTTCAACAACCGCAATTCGTAATTCACGCGAACTTCCTGCGACCCGCTGATCAACAGATTGCCATTCGGCATGACATCAGTGACGACGGCGGCGATGTTCAACTGGATCTTTTCAGCCCTGTCGATGTTGCCCTTGCCAGCGGCGCTCGATTTGGAGTCGGCGCCAAAAGATCCATCCGCTGCATATC
>JANXTB010000229.1 GCA_025356415.1 Hyphomicrobiales bacterium | reverse complement strand
CCGCACATGCGCGGCGTGACGTGGCGCAACTCCGGGAACACTTTCATGAGCGACGACACCCGCGACAGCAACGGGACCATCCTGAACGACGGCGATTCCGTGACGCTGATCAAGGATCTGAAAGTAAAGGGCACATCCGTGACCCTGAAGCGCGGCACGCTCGTCAAGAACATCCGCCTCACCGGCGACCCGGACGAGATCGAGTGCAACGCCGACAAGGTGAAGGGACTCGTTCTCAAGACGGCCTTTCTCAAGAAGGCCTGAGCGCGTTCGGACGTTTCGCCGGCTCAGTAGCAGATTTTTCCGTTGACGATGTTGGCCGTCGGATCGCCCGCGACCGCATCATGGAGCGTGCCCGTGGTGCACGACAAGTCGCCGCCCGTCTTTGTCGGGCCCGCCGCGCGCTGAAGCGTGTTGACGCCGAGATACGGCTTCAGCCCGCTCCCGTAGACATAATTGGCGCCGCCGTTTGCGTAGGGAACTTGCACGCCCGCAGCGACAAGCGGCGAGAACTTTGACTTGCTGAGCGCGACACCAACGCCCGCCTCAACTTGCGCGGTGCGGTTTCCGGCGAGCGCGAGGGCGCGAAGGCGGGGCTGGAAGCCGTCATCGACGGTCAGTGGGAAGGCCACGTCCACCTTGCTGCCGATCACGTGCGAGGTGGTGTTGGTTTGAGTCCGCCGTATGCCAGCCACGAAATCCGGCCGGTTGTCGCCGAAATCCCACTGAACGCCGAACGAGAACACGGTCTGCAAGGTGGAGCGTACATAGAAAGGGCCGACATCGGGCGTGGTGACAGGATTACTCTGAGCCTGCGCGGGGCTGAACGCGGCCGCGATGAACAACGCGCCCAGATTGAAAACCAGCTTTCTCGGCATCGCAATGAACTTTCGGAAAATTTGGCGCAACAGCCTGACTTTGCAATGTTTCAGGCGAATCTAAAGCATGACTGTATCATATTGAAACAAAGTTGAAAGCCGGCTCGCCCCGGCCTTGTGCGCCAGCCATTTACCCGGAAGATCATTGTGCGGGCCGCTTATCGGGCAGGGATACTGGATGCCGTCATCAACACCAAAAAATGTCGCCGACGTCCTGCGGGACGAATGGCGCCACCTCACCAAGGTGAACGCGAGCGATCGCCCCTGGCAGATGCCGGTCGCGGCGGCGCTGTCGGCGGGCCTGCCGATCATGGTCGGCGCGGCGACCGACCATCTCGGCTACGGGCTGGTCGCTTCGCTCGGCGGCATGGTGTTTCTCTATCTGCCGGGCACGCCGCTGCATCATCGCATGGTGACGCTGATGGCCTGCGCCTTTGGCGTCATCGCCTGTTACACGCTGGGCCTCGTCTGCCACTTCATTCCGCTGGCGATGACGCCGCTGCTGGCGCTGATCACCATGCTGGTGACGATGGTCGTACGCTTCTACCGGCTCGGTCCGCCCGGCGCGATGTTCTTTGTCATGGCGGCTTCCATCGCGGCCTTCACGCCGGCAAGCGTGGAGGATGCGCCCATGCGCGTCGGCTTGATCACGCTCGGCTGCCTGCAGGCGGCGCTGATCGCCTTCATCTACAGCCTCGTGCATCTGCGCGTGCGCGCGCCGCTGCCGGTCGAGCCCTTGCCGGCGCCGACCTTCGATTTCGTGATTTTCGATTCCATCGTGATCGGCGCGTCGGTGGGGCTGTCGTTGGCTATCGCCCAGGCGCTGCAGATGCCGCGCGCCTATTGGGTCCCGATTTCCTGCCTCGCAGTGGTGCAGGGCGTGTCGCTGCGGGCCGTCTGGAACCGGCAGGTGCATCGCATCGCCGGCACCGGGATCGGGCTTGGCCTCGCCTGGGCGCTGATCGCCATGCCGCTCGATCCGTGGAGCATCGCGGTGCTCATCATCGTCCTCAGCTTCATCATCGAGACGCTGGTGGTGCGCCATTATGGATTCGCCGTGGTGTTCATCACGCCGGTGACGATCCTGCTCGCCGAGGCGGCGACGCTCGGCTCGGAGCCCGCGGGAGCGATTATCGAGTCGCGGTTCTTCGACACCGTGCTTGGCTGCCTTGTGGGGCTCGCCGGCGGCTTTTGCCTGCATAGCCACACGTTTCGCGAGCGGGCAGGGGGACAGATCCGTCGTCTCGTCCCGGCGCGCTTCGGGAAACCGCGCTAGGCGGTTGAACATGACGCTCCGATCGCCTCTACTGTGCTGTATTGATTTCACTCTTTCCCCGGGGGCTCTTACTTGTCTGCGACTCTGAATGATAAGATTCCGGCCTGGTGCTGGGCGGCCCCGCTTGCCGCCGCCGTCTTTCTTGGACTGAAATTCGCCGGACTTATCCCCGAGTCGAACCCGATCGTGCTGCTGATCGCGGCTGTCCTGCTTGGCGCCGCGGTGTTCGCCGCCGTGCATCATGCGGAAGTGCTCGCCGCGAAGGTCGGCGAGCCGTTCGGATCGATCCTGCTCGCCGTCGCCGTCACCATCATCGAGGTCGCGTTGATCCTGTCGATCATGCTGTCGGCGGGTGAGAGCGCGAAGGAGCTTGCGCGAGACACGGTTTTCTCCGCCGTCATGATCGTGCTCAACGGCGTGATCGGCCTCTGCCTGCTCGTGGGCGGCAATCGCTATCACGAGCAGAACGTCCAGATTCAGGGCGCGACGGCCTCGCTCGGCGTGCTCGGCACATTGGCGACCCTCGCGCTGGTGGTCCCCAATTTCACGCTCACGACGCCGGGCCCGGGCTATGCCCCGTCGCAATTGATCTTCGTCGGCGTCGTGTCGCTCGCCCTGTATTTCATTTTTGTCTTCGTGCAGACCGTGCGTCATCGCTCGTATTTTCTGGAAGACGCGGCGTTGCCCGACGATGCGGAGCCGGCTATCAAGCCTTCCAGTACGATCGTGCTGGTGAGCGCGCTGCTGCTGCCGCTGTCGCTGACCTGTGTCGTGCTGGTCGCCAAGATCCTGTCCTACCCGCTTGATCGTGCGGTGGCGGCCGCGGGCCTGCCGCATGCGGTGGTCGGTGTCGTCATCGCGGCGATCGTCCTGCTGCCCGAGGGCATCGCCGCCTTGAAGGCGGCGGCTGCCAACCGCCTGCAGGGCAGCGTCAATCTCGCGCTGGGCTCGGCCATCGCCAGCATCGGGCTGACCATTCCGGCGGTCGCGGTCGCCTCCCTGATGCTGGGCACGCCGCTTGCGCTCGGGCTCTCGTCGGCGATGCTGGTGCTGCTCGTCCTGACGCTCTCCATCTCCGCGCTGACGCTGGTGACGGGCCGCACTACCATCC
>JANXTB010000209.1 GCA_025356415.1 Hyphomicrobiales bacterium | reverse complement strand
GAGTCGCCCTCCCCACAAGGGGGAGGGAAAGGCGCCCGGCCTTGTTGAAAAAGATTCGTGCAAATGACGAATGATGTTCCCCTCCCCCTTGTGGGGAGGGGCTAGGGGTGGGGGTCGTGAGGCCTTTGCAGCATCACTCACTACAATGACGACTATCGCGGCGCGTTCTTCACGTAGTTCGCGAGAAACTCGCGCGTGCCTGTCGGAATCGACAATTGCCGCCGCACGCGCTCGTTTACCATCGGGCCGGTGACGAAATCCGGCTGGTATCCAAGCACCTTTTCGGTTTCCGCCGCATATTCAGGATCTTTTTCGAGCGCCTGAATTGCGTGCGTCATCGCCTCGACCGCTTCCTTCGGCACGCCCGGCGGCATCACAATGAGGCGCTGCATCGCGCCGTTCGCGGCGAGGATCGTGCGATACACATCCCACAGCTGGCCGGACGGCGGCACGCCCTTGATGGCCTCGTAGAATTGCGGGAAGGACATCATGTCGACGCCCTCCATCTGCCGCGGCGTGCGGAAGGTTTCGCCGTCATAACCGGGATCGTAAAACAGCGGGATCGCCTCGCCGGTTTTCACCAATGCCGGCTCGATCAGGCTGCGATAGGACGGCGGCGATTCCGCGTAATAATTGATCTCGTTCTGCTGCAACGCCAATCGCGCGGCCTGACTTCCGCGATACGATGTCACATATTTGTACTTTAGCCCGAGCATGTCGAGACCGAGCCGCAGCAGCAGGTCTTTCGCATTGTCGGCGCCGAGCCCGCCCGAAATCACGCCCTCCGCCTTGCCGAAATCGACAGGCTTCTTCAGCCCCGGCTTGATGTCGGTGCGCGCGAAATAAATCGTCGTGCCGGGCTGGTAGGCGACGAACTCATATGACTTGAAATCCACCCGGCGCGGCGCCGGATCGTTGATCGAGCGCCAGATCTGCCCCGTGAAATAGCCGAAGGTCGTGCCGTCCTTGGGGGCTATTTCGCCGAGGAAGTTCGTGCCGATCAGCCCGCCTGCCCCATCCATGTTCTGGACGATCAGGCTCGCGGGTCCATCGAGATGTTTCACGACATGCTTGGCGAACAGCCGCCCCTCGATGTCGGTCGGCCCGCCGGCCGCGTAATTGATCAGGATGGTGACCCGCTTGCCGCGATAGTAAGGCTCCTCGGCCGCCGCCGTTCCCACCAAACCCGCCATCACGGACGCCGCCAGCACTATGCGACCCAAGCGCAATTGGCCCCACATGAGCACACCTCCCCTGCCGTCTTTTATCGTTGGCGCCAGCATGAACTGGCCCGCTGCCGGAGACAAGCTGCCCCTACGCCGCCAAGGTCAAGCGAGCTCGAAGGCTCCGTATAAGGCTATAGTCAAGTTTATCCCCACATCTTGATAAAGCTTTTTGTGATCCGACGGCCAAGAACAAGATGATCGCTCTCGAACTACATAGAAAAGAAAGGAAAACTCCGCCTCTAATAGTCAAGCTCCCGTAGATAAACACTGCAAATTGCTCAGGAAAAAGCTATACGTCGCCCAAACCAGTAAAACCAAGTTCGGGAGACGGTTCATGCAGCAGCCATCAGGTGGCGGGGCGGCGGGTGACATCAACGGGACGGCCCGGGCGAGCGGGAAAGGCGCACTGGCGAAAGAGCTGAAAAATCCTGGAGCGCCGGCACATCCGGCGGACGAACTCGATCTCGACGCCTTGCTCGACGCCCTGCAAGCAATGCGCATGGGCGACTTCTCGGTGCGCATGCCCAGCAACCAGATCGGCCTCGCCGGCAAGGTGGCAGACGCCTTCAACGACATCGTCGCCATCAACCAACGCATGGCGCAGGAACTGGAAGTCGTTGGCAAGGTCGTCGGTCGCGAAGGCAAGACGCGTCGCCGCATGAAGCTCGGCACGCCGCATGGCGCCTGGGGCGACATGGAAACCTCCGTCAACACGCTGATCGACGATCTGCTCTGGCCAACCACCGCCGTGACCCACGCGATCACCGCCGTCGCGCGCGGCGACCTTCTGCAAACCGTGCCGCTGTCGCAGGACGGGCGTCCGCTGCAGGGCGAATTCCTGCGCTCGGCGACCATCGTCAACACGATGATCAAGCAGCTCAGCGTCTTCACCTCCGAAGTGACGCGCGTGGCGCGCGAGGTCGGCACTGACGGCAAACTCGGCGGACAGGCGCAGGTGCGCGAAGTGACCGGCGTGTGGAAAGACCTCACCGAGAGCGTCAACTCGATGGCGTCCAACTTGACCGCGCAAGTGCGCAACATCGCGGAAGTGACCATCGCGGTGGCCAACGGCGACCTGTCGAAGAAAATCACCGTCGACGTGCGCGGCGAAATTCTGCAACTGAAGGAAGCCATCAACACGATGGTGGACCAGCTGCGCTCCTTCGCATCCGAAGTGACGCGCGTGGCGCGCGAGGTCGGCACGGAAGGCAAGCTTGGCGGACAGGCGCAGGTGCCCGGCGTTGCGGGCACGTGGAAAGACCTCACCGAGAACGTCAAGTCGATGGCGTCGAATCTCACGGGGCAAGTTCGCAACATCGCGGAAGTGACGACGGCCGTGGCGCGTGGCGACCTGTCGCGCAAGATCACCGTGAATGTGTCGGGCGAAATTCTGGAGCTGAAAGACACGATCAACACCATGGTCGATCAGCTCAACGCCTTCGCGGGCGAAGTGACGCGCGTCGCGCGCGAGGTCGGCACTGAAGGCAAGCTCGGCGGACAGGCGCAACTGAAGGGCGTCGCAGGCACGTGGAAGGATCTCACCGACAGCGTGAATTCGATGGCGGGCAATCTCACCGCGCAGGTGCGTAACATTGCCGAAGTCGCCACCGCGGTGGCGAGCGGCGATTTGTCGAAGAAGATCACCGTCAACGTCTCTGGCGAAATTCTGGAGCTGAAGGAAACCATCAACACGATGGTCGATCAGCTGCGCTCCTTCGCGGGTGAAGTGACGCGCGTGGCGCGCGAGGTCGGCACCGAAGGGCGCCTCGGCGGACAGGCGGAAGTGCCCGGCGTTGCGGGCACGTGGAAAGACCTCACCGACAACGTCAATTCGATGGCGGGCAATCTTACAGCGCAGGTGCGAAACATCGCCGAAGTGTCGACTGCGATCGCCAACGGCGACCTTTCGCGCAAGATCACCGTCGACGTGCGCGGCGAGATCCTGCAGCTGAAGGAAACGCTGAACACGATGGTGGATCAGCTGAACCGCTTCGCCTCCGAAGTGACGCGCGTCGCGCGCGAAGTCGGCACCGAAGGCAAGCTCGGCGGACAGGCGCAGGTGCCGGGCGTCGCGGGCACGTGGAAAGACCTGACCGAGAACGTCAACTCGATGGCGTC
>JANXTB010000201.1 GCA_025356415.1 Hyphomicrobiales bacterium | reverse complement strand
TTCATCGCGCGCTTCCGGCGGCATTTCGGCATGGTCGAAAAAGTGGTCGGCGGGTTGCTGGTGCTGACCGGCATCGGCTTCCTCACCGGCGCCATGCAGAGCATGAGTTTCTGGTTGCTGGAAACCTTCCCGATCCTGTCGCGGCTCGGCTGACCTCGACAGGCCCGGACCGCGCGCCTATCTACGGGCTTGTTCCCGTAGCGAAAGACCTCTCATGCGCTCGTCCGACGCCCACATCCTCATCATCCCGGGCCTCAACAATTCCGGCCAGCATCACTGGCAGACGCGCTGGGAGCAAAAGCTTTCGACCGCGCGCCGCGTTGCGCAGGAAGATTGGGACAACCCGGATCACGCGAGCTGGACCAGCGCCGTGCGCGACGCCGTGAATGGCGCGGAGAAGCCCGTCATTCTCGTCGCCCATTCGCTCGGCGCGCTGGCCGCCGCCCACGCGGCGCCCGGCTTCACGCCCGGCAAGGTCGCGGGCGCCTTCTTCGTCGCGCCGCCGTCGGAAGAATGGATGCGCGCCCATCCGCTGCCGCTCGGCGGTTTCGAAACGCATCCGCGCGATCCCCTGCCCTTCCCGTCGCTGCTGGTCGCCAGCCGCAACGATCCGCATGCCGAATATTCCGCCGCCGAAGATCTCGCCAACGCGTGGGGCTCAGCGTTGCTCGATGCGGGCGAGGCCGGGCACATAAATGCAGATTCCGGCCACGGCCCGTGGCCCGAGGGACTGATGAGCTTCGCCGCCTTCCTCAACCGCCTGAAATGAAAACGCGGCCTGAAAAGGCCGCGTCCCGATCTCAATAATAGTTCTCAATAATAGTAAGGCCGGCGATAACCCGGACCCCAGGTGTAGGGCCGCGGATACATATAGACCGGCTCGCGGCGCTCGATCACCACCACTTCACGCTGCGGCGGGGCCTCCGCGATCACATCATGTCCGCGCGAACGCATGCACTGGGCGTAAGCCAGATCGTAGCGGCCCTGCACCGCGCCGCCTGACTCCCGCGCATTGTTCGAGCCGACCAGCGCGCCCGTCAGCAGGCCGGCGCCGGCGCCGATCGCCGCGCCACGACCGACATTGCCGGAAGCCGAGCCGATGGCAGCGCCAGCCAGCGCGCCAAGGCCGGTGCCAATGGCGGCGCTCTTGACCGCGGAATCGTTCGCAGCCTCGCCGGGCGACTCGTAACCCACGGCGCGCTGGGCGTTCGTCTGGCAGAACTGATCATCGCGCTGGAAGGATTCGTACGACTTGCCCTTGGCCGGCATGACGGCGACGTGCGGCGTCGCCGGGCCAGTGGAGGCGCAACCGCCGAGCGCCAGCGAAAGGGCGCCGGCGGCGGCGAGGGACATGGACAGTTTCAACATGTTTTACCAACCTGCCTTGATTCGATGGCGCTGAGAATGCCACGGCCAAGGCGGCGAGAACATGGCTGAGCTGTTTTCATTAGGCATCAAGCTTCACAATTCCTTCAACCGCTTGATTTCGAGGCCGCGCGGAACCAGTGTGGCGGCCACAATAAACGGGAGGAACACATGACAATCCAACGCTCGGGCGTGATCGCCTGCGGGCTGGCCCTTTCCGCCATGCTCACGGGCGCGGCCAGCGCCGCCGACGAGGATATGTTCAAGGGCAAGACGATCACCGTCTACATCGGCTTCTCGCCGGGCGGCACCTACGATCTCTTCGGCCGCATGGTCACCCGCTACATGGCCAAGCACATCCCCGGCCAGCCCAACATGGTCGCCTCCAACATGCCGGGCGCGGGCTCCTTCACGGCGTCGAATTGGCTCTATCGCATCGCGCCCAAGGACGGCACGGCGCTGGGCACCGTCTCGCAGACGCTCGCCATCGACGAGGCGCTGAAATCCAAGGGCGTGCAATTCAAGGCCGCCGAATTCAACTGGATCGGCCGCGTCACCTCGAATGTCGAAGTGCAGGTCGTCTCGACGCGCACCGAGGGGCAAACGCTCGCCGGCGCTAAAAAGGTCGTCGTACCGACAGCCAGCACCGGGCCGGGCTCGCCCTCCGACACTTATCCGAAGCTGATGAACGAGGTCGCCGGGACCAAATTCAAGATCATCCGCGGCTTCCCGGGCTCGACCGACGGGCTGCTCGCGGTGGAACGCGGCGAGACGGATTCGGCGCTGACATCATGGAACACCATGAAGTCGACGCGCATGGAATGGCTGACCGACAAGAAGGCCGTGCTCTTCGTGCAATATGTCACCAAGCGTTCGCCCGACTTGAAGGACGTGCCGATCATCCGGCTCATTCTCGACGGCA
>JANXTB010000198.1 GCA_025356415.1 Hyphomicrobiales bacterium | reverse complement strand
GCGCACCAGACCGCGTGGCCGAGGCCGAGCGGCGCTTGCTGGCGGGTGAAGCTGGTCGCGCCCGCCGCCGGCAGGTCGGCCATCAGCGCCTGGTATTCCTTCAGCTTGCCGCGCTTCTGCAGCATATCCTCGAGCTCGTAGGACATGTCGAAATGATCTTCGATGACCTGCTTGTTGCGGCCCGTGATGAACACGAAATGCTCGATGCCCGCCTCGCGGGCCTCATCGACCGCGTGCTGCAGCACGGGGCGGTCGACGACGGTGAGCATTTCTTTCGGAATAGCCTTGGTGGCGGGCAACACCCGGGTGCCGAGACCGGCGACCGGGAAGACAGCTTTTCTTACGCGTTTCGACATGAAATCATCCAGACAGGACAGAACAGGCCAGCAGGCTGCACGTCCGCATTGCGGAACGCAAGCGTAGTCGTTTGACAGTATTAAAACCGATATAGGCTTATTGGTGATCCTGCGGCAACGGTTCGAAAAGATAACGGTCGTCGCTGCGCTGGATGTGGCCGATGCCCGGCGACGCCAGATGAGCGCCGGCGACAATTGCGCCGCTGTCGGCCATCCATTGCAGCATCGCCTTGCGGGTCGCTGTCGCGGTCGCCGGATCGAGATCGTAGACCATGGTCGTCTCGGGCCGCACCAGATGCAGCGCGGCGACATGCACCACATCGCCCCACGCGACAACCGGAGCCTCGCCTGTCTCGATGACCCATGCGGTGTGGCCCGGCGTATGGCCAGGCGAAAGGCGCGCGGCGACGCCCTTCATGCCGCCGCCTTCGGGCACGCGGCGAATGCGGTCGCGATAGGGGCCAAACGCTTTCTCGTTCAGATGCAGTGAGGCGCGCGCGCGTTCCGGCATGTCTTCCGGCTTCGTGTCGAACCAGAATTGCGCCTCGACCTCGTGCATCACGATTTCCGCATGGGGAAACATCGCGCGGCCCTGCGCGTCGACGAGGCCGCCGAAATGGTCCTTGTGCGCGTGGGTCAGAAAAATGCTGCGGATATCCTCGTGGCGCACGCCGGTTTCGGCGAGCCGCGCATGGAGATGGCCGAGGCGCTCGTGCATCATCACGCCTGTGCCGGCGTCAATCAGCACCGGCCCTTCCGGCAAATGCAGGAGGAAGGCGTGGCAATCCATGGTGAGGGCTTTGTCGCCTCCGGCGGCCGCGATCAGTTCCGCCGCCGCGGCGCGGTCGGTCGGGTCCGGCACCTTGTCGAGCGAGGCGTCGAGATCGCCGTCGAGCAGCGGCGTGATCGAAATATTGCCGATCCTGAAAGTGCGGGGCTGGCCCATCGTAGTCCTCCCTG
This sequence comes from Hyphomicrobiales bacterium, assembly GCA_025356415.1. Classification (GTDB taxonomy): domain Bacteria; phylum Pseudomonadota; class Alphaproteobacteria; order Rhizobiales; family Beijerinckiaceae; genus Terripilifer. Next base: position 1,612 of record JANXTB010000198.1, on the reverse strand, counting down.
TGGCGGGCTTTGGCGCGCCCATTCTCGTTGCGTGAGTTTGGGCCCGCGGCGCGTCCGCGTAAAGCCCGGCGCGGGGCCAAGCCTTTCCGCCATCGTGGTAAAGAATTCCGAAACGATCATCGCGTATTTTCAGGATGCGAGCTTATGTGCGTCCGGAGTTGCGTCATGATTGGTTTTGGCAGGCCCAAGGTGCGCGTCACCCCGGTGCGTCCGCTCGGTCGTCGCGATGTCTTCTTTTCGCTCGGCCAGGTGGTGCGCACCTTTCTGCTTTTCAGCCTGTTCTGCGCGGGCTGGCTCATCGCCGCCAGCGCCAGCGCGCGGGCGCAGGAACTCACCATCAGCGATCTCGAATTCAAGGGGTTCGTCGCGGGCCTGTGGGCCGACGCGCGCGAGGCGGGCGTGTCGCGCACAACATTTGAAGCGGCCTTCACGGGCATGAAGCCCGACCCGTCCGTGCTGCCCAAGGCCGGCAAGCAGGCCGAATTCGTGAAGCCGATCTGGAGCTATCTTGGCGATGCCGTGTCGAAGTCGCGCGTCGAACGCGGCATGGCGCGCAACGCCGAATTCGGCAAGACGCTCGCCAGCATCGAGGCGGAATATGGCGTCGACCGCTACGTTATCCTGGCTGTGTGGGGGATGGAGACAAACTACGGCGGCTTCAGCGGCAAGCTCAGCACAATCCGCTCGCTCGCGACGCTGGCGGCGGCGGGACATCGCACGGCGTTTTTTCGCAAGGAGCTGATCGTCGCGCTGCAGATTCTTGAAGAGGGGCATGTGGCGCCACGCGACATGCTGGGTTCGTGGGCCGGCGCCATGGGGCAGACGCAATTCATGCCCTCGAGCTTCATGACTTACGCGGTCGACTGGGATGGTGACGGCCACAAGAACATCTGGACGAGTGTGCCCGATGCGCTGGCTTCAACCGCCAATTATCTGGCCCAACACAATTGGATCAAGGGTTGGACGTGGGGCTATGAAGTTGCTCTGCCGCAGCACTTTTCTTTGCGCGCGCATGAGCCCAACGAATACAAGCCATTCGTGCAATGGGCGAAGGCTGGCGTGACGCGCGTCGATGGCGAGGCAATGCCCGCCACCGGCGATGGCTCGCTCATCCTGCCGGCTGGCCGCAACGGACCGGCGTTTCTCGTCACGCGAAATTTCGCGGCGATCAAATCCTACAATTCATCGAATGCTTATGCGCTCGGCGTGGCGTTGCTGTCAGATCGTCTGGCGGGCGGCGCCGGCGTCAGCGCCAAATGGCCGGTGCATGAGCGCGTGCTCGATCCCACGCAATCCTCCGAATTGCAAAGGCAGCTGGCTCGGCGCGGTTATCACATCGGCGATTTGGACGGGAAGATCGGCGAAAAGGCGCAGGTGGCGATCCGCCATTATCAGCGCCAGGCTGGGCTGGAACCGGACGGCTTCGCCTCCGTTCCGCTTTTGGAGCGGATGCGCAAACAGCCCTGACGCGCTATATTGAGCGAATGCGAAGGACACGCAAACACGTCTCACGTCTCATTCCCGCCGCAGCGCTCGCGCTGTCGCTGCTGGCGGCTGCGCTAGGCTCAGCGTCGCCCGCGCTCGCGCAATTCTTCGACGATAGTCCGGGCGC
>JANXTB010000191.1 GCA_025356415.1 Hyphomicrobiales bacterium | reverse complement strand
GCCCAAAAAAAGAGACGAGAGACATGGCCGCTGCTCCCAAATTGAAAACTGCGAAGCCCGGGTATATCCTGGATGAGCAGATCGGCTTTATTCTCCGTCAGGTCAGCCAGCGCCACGCCGTGATTTTTTCCGAGCACATGGGCGCCGATGTAACGCCGACGCAATGGGCGGCTCTCTCCAAGCTCGCGGAAGTTGGACCAACTTCGCAAAACCTGCTCGGCCGCATGACCGCGATGGATGTCGCGACGATCAAGGGCGTGGTTGACCGGTTGATCAAGCGCGGCATGATGAAGACGCATGCCGACAAGACGGATGCGCGACGCCATCTCGTGGCTCTGACAAAACAGGGCGAGGATTTTGTCGCGCAATGCGTGACGCTTGCGGATGCGATCACGAAACAAACGCTCTCGCCGCTGAAAGCCATTGAGCAGACGCAGCTTCTCGAACTTCTGAAGCGGCTGCTTTGAGTTTGCGCAAAGCTTATTTTTCGACGAAAGCCTTTTCGATCACGTAATCGCCCGGCTCGCCCGTATTGCCTTCCTCGAAGCCGATACTTTCAAGGTATTTTGGAATTTCGGTGATGAGCCCCGGATTGCCGCAGAGCATGACGCGGTCGCATGTCTTGTCGAAGGGCGGCAGGCCAACGTCGGTGAATAACTTGCCGTATTGAATGAGCTCGGTGAGCCGGCCCTGGTTGCGGAATTCTTCGCGCGTCACGGTCGGATAATAGATCAGCTTTGGCTTGATATATTCGCCGAGCAGTTCGTCATTGGGCAGCTCGTCCTCGATCAATTCGCGATAAGCAAGTTCCCCGACCGTGCGCACGCCATGGGTCACGATCACTTTGTCGAAGCGCTCGTAAGTTTCGGGGTCGCGGATCGTCGACAGGAAGGGCGCGAGGCCCGTGCCCGTCGCGAGCAGGTAGAGGTTGCGGCCGTCTCGCAGATTGTCGAGCAGCAGCGTGCCCGTTGGCTTGCGGCCGACGAGAATGTAATCGCCGATCTTGAGGTGCTGGAGGCGCGAGGTGAGCGGCCCGTCCGGCACCTTGATGGAGAAGAATTCGAGATTTTCGGCGTAATTAGCGGAGGCCATCGAATAGGCGCGCAGCAGGGGGCGTCCATCGACGATGAGGCCGATCATCACGAACTGCCCGCTGCGGAACCTGCAAGCCGGGTCGCGCGTGGTGGTGAAACTGAACAGCGTGTCCGTCCAGTGATGAACAGAGAGAACCCGTTCTTCAAAGAAGGCGCTCATACACAAGGCTCCGCGCTATTTCGTTAGTATACTAACGATATAAGCAGCGCAGCAAACCTTTGTCAACGCGTCGCGTGCGGAAGTAGGCCTAGCCGGAGATGCAGAGATAGCCTAAAGGTCGGCGGCGTCGCCGAGCATCGGACTCGGCAAAAGCGACGTCATGCGCACGCCGTCAATCACGATGGGAGACGCCACGCCGGGAACGCGGCTGCCATCGCGTCCGACGAGGTCGAGCCGCATGCCGCGATGGATCACCTGCGGATCGGCGAAGACATCTTCGATCTTGTTGATCGGCCCGGCCGGCACGCCGGCCTTTTCCAGCGCATCGAGAATCCGCGCGCGTGTGAAGCCAGCAAGCCGCGCGGTCAGCGCCTGCGTGAGGCGCGCGCGATGGGCGACGCGCGAGGCGTTGCTCTGGAAATCCGGATCGGCGCCGATCTCGCGCGCCTGCAGGACGTCGCAGAAGCTCTGGAACTGACGGTCATTGCCGACCGCGACGATGACGTGTCCGTCCGCGACCGGGAAAACCTGATAGGGCGCGATGTTGGGGTGGCTGTTGCCAAGGCGCGTTGGCGATGTTCCGGACGCCAGATAATTCATCGCCTGATTGGCGAGCATGGCGGTCGCGGCATCCATCAGCGACATGTCAATATGCCCGCCACGGCCCGTCGCATCACGCCTGCGCAGAGCCGCGAGAATGCCCACGGTCGCATAGACGCCGGTGAAAAGATCCACCACGGCCACGCCGACTTTCTGCGGTTCGCGCTCCGGCTCGCCGGTGATGTCCATCAGCCCGGCCATGCCCTGGATGATGTAATCGTATCCGGCGCGATCGGCGTATGGCCCCGTCTGTCCGAAGCCCGAGATCGAGCAATACACAAGGCGCGGATTCGCCCTCAGCAGGCTCTCGTGATCGAGGCCGAATTTCACCAGCCCGCCGACCTTGAAGTTCTCGATCACGATGTCGCAGTCCATCGCGAGTTGACGGATGATCTGCCGCCCGTCCTCAGTCTGGAAGTCTACTGCCAGCGAACGCTTGCCGCGATTGCAGCAGTGATAATAGGCCGAGCCCCACGCCTCGCCCTTCGCGTCTTTCAGAAAGGGCGGACCCCATGCACGCGTGTCGTCGCCGACCTCCGGGCGCTCGACCTTGATGACCTCCGCGCCGAGATCTGCGAGAAGCTGGCCCGACCACGGACCTGCCAGAATACGGGCAAGTTCGAGGACGCGGACGCCGGCGAGCGGTTTGGCTGCGAGGTCGGTCATGTCGGTCCGATCAGAAAAAAGCCTGCAGGCCAGTGATCGCGCGACCCAGGATCAACGCATGGACATCATGCGTGCCCTCATAGGTGTTGACGGTCTCCAGATTCTGCGCGTGCCGCATCACGTGATATTCGCCGTGAATGCCATTGCCGCCGTGCATGTCGCGCGCCATGCGGGCGATGTCGAGCGCCTTGCCGCAATTGTTGCGCTTGACGATCGAAATGGCTTCCGGCGCGAGCTTGTTCTGGTCGAACAATTGCCCGACTCGTAACGAGGCCTGCAAGCCCAGAGCGATCTCCGTCTGCATGTCCGCGAGCTTCTTCTGGAAAAGCTGCGTCTGCGCAAGCGGCCGATTGAACTGATGCCGGTCGAGCCCGTATTGGCGCGCCCGATGCCAGCAATCTTCCGCCGCGCCGATGACGCCCCATGAAATGCCGTAGCGTGCGCGGTTGAGGCAGCCGAAAGGCCCCTTCAGGCCAGCCACATTCGGCAACAATGCGTCTTCGCCGACCTCGACATCGTCCATAACGATCTCGCCGGTGATCGAGGCGCGCAGGCTGAGCTTGCCCTCGATCTTCGGGGCTGAGAGACCCTTCATGCCTTTCTCGAGAATGAAGCCACGAATCTCGCCATCATGCGCCGCCGACTTCGCCCAGACGACGAAGACATCCGCGATGGGCGAATTGGAGATCCACGTCTTCGAGCCCTTGAGGCGATAACCGCTTGCGGTTTTTTCAGCGCGCGTGCGCATTCCTGCGGGATCGGAGCCCGCGTCGGGTTCGGTCAGGCCGAAGCAGCCGATCTTTTCGCCGCTCGCCAGCCCCGGCAGATATTTCTTGCGCTGATCTTCGGAGCCATAGGCGTAGATCGGGTACATGACGAGCGAGGATTGCACGCTCATCATCGAGCGATAGCCGCTGTCGACGCGCTCCACTTCACGCGCGATCAGCCCATACGCGACGTAGGACGCGCCGGCGCCGCCGTATCCTTCCGGCAGCGTGGCGCCAAGCAGGCCCAGCGCCCCCATCTCGCGGAAAATTGCCGGGTCGGTGTGTTCATTCGCATAGGCGTCGATCACGCGGGGCAGGAGCTTTTCCTGCGCATAGTCGCGCGCTGTCTGCATTATCAGCGTCTCGTCCTCGCCCAGCTGATCGGCGAAGAGGAACGGATCGTCCCAGCTAAATTTGCCCTTCGTCTCACCCATGATCGGACCCCGATGTGCGGACCTGCGCCGAAATCGCAGTTCCTGTCGCCTCGTATTATGAGAGATGCTGCGTCTTGACCAAAGTTCTTCGATCAAAACAATATCAGGCGGCCTGTTCCCCCTCCAGACCCTGCCGCCGGCGCCGCCAGGCCGGAGGCTCGGCGCTGGCGTGACGGCGTCGCGCGCGCGGGCTACCCTGAGGGCGATTTGGAGCTTGCGCACGGACGCTACTTTGTTAGCATGCTAACGAAACCGGCCGCCAACAAATTTTTGAAGAGGAATCGATGGCACACGAAGCGACCGTCGCGGGCGGGCCCACCAAGCTGGTCATCCGCAACATCGGCCTTCTGCTCTCGGGCGTGATTGAAAACCCTATCCTCGACGCCGACACAGTCGTCGCCGTGAATGGCCGGATCACCGCGATCGGCCGCTACAAGGATCTCGACACGGACGGCGCGACAAGCTTGGTCGATGCGCATGGAAGCGTGATGGCGCCCGGCCTCATCGACAGTCATGTGCATCCGGTTTCCGGCGACTGGACGCCGCGACAGAACCAGATGAACTGGATCGATTCTTCTCTGCACGGTGGCGTCACCACGATGATTTCGGCGGGCGAAGTGCATCAGCCTGGACGCCCGCGCGACATTGTCGGCCTGAAGGCGCACGCCATCACGGCGCAGCGCACATTCGAGAATTTCCGCTGCAGCGGCGTGAAGCTGCACGCTGGCGCGCCAGTCATTGAGCCCGGCATGACGGAGCTCGATTTCAAGGAACTCGCGGAAGCGGGCGTCAAGTTGCTGGGCGAAGTCGGCCTTGGCGGCGTGAAGGACGGCGCGGGCGCGCGGCAGATGGTGGCGTGGGCGCGCAAATATGGAATTCAGTCGACCATCCACACGGGCGGTCCCTCGATTCCGGGCTCCGGATTGATCGGCGCCGATGTCGTGCTCGAAGCCGACACGGATGTGATCGGTCACATCAACGGAGGTCATACAGCGCTGCCCGACAGGGAGATTCGCTGCATCTGCGAAGGCTGTGGCCGCGGCCTCGAACTGGTGCACAACGGAAATGAGCGCTCGGCTTTGTTCACGCTGCGCACCGCACGCGACATGGGCCAGCTCGAGCGCGTCATTCTGGGCACCGACAGTCCCGCGGGCTCGGGCGTGCAGCCGCTCGGCATCATTCGCATGGTGTCCATGCTCTCGTCGCTCGGCGATGTTCCGGCCGAACAGGCTTTCTGTTTTGCGACCGGAAATACGGCGCGCATGCGCGAGCTCGACACGGGCCTCATCGAGGTTGGGCGCGCGGCGGACTTTGTCTTCATGGACAAGGCGCAGCATTCGGCAGGAAAGGACTTTCTCGAGAGCATCCAGCTCGGCGATCTTCCCGGCATCGGCATGACGATCATCGATGGAATCATTCGCACCGGCCGCAGCCGGAACACCCCGCCTGCCGAGAAAGTGCCGGAAGTCATCCTGTAATCAAGGCTGTCGCCGCCTTGATCGGGCGCCAAAAGAAGTCCAGAAAACGCGTCATTGACAAAGTTGGAAACCGCCCGCTTAATTCGTTTGTATGCTAACGACAAACGCCGGCCTGCAACCTGGGGTCAAGCGGCGAAAAAGAAGAGGGACTAGCAGATGTACGACCGTTTCCTCACTTCGAAGCTCATCGACCTTTGGCTCGCCGAGGACATCGGCAACGTCGATCTCACCGCGCAATTGATGGTCGATCCGGATATCGAGACCACGTTCTACATGAACGCGCGTGAGCCGATGACGGTCGCGGGCCTGGAAGTCGCCGCCGCCGTGTTCCAGCGTTATGAGCCGCGCTGCAAGATCGAGATGAAGGCTGCTGACGGACAGAAGGTGGCCAAGGGCACGCCGCTTCTTGTCGTGTCCGGCCCCGCGCAGGCGCTTCTCACCGCAGAGCGCACGGCGCTGAACATCGTGCAGCGCCTCTCCGGCATTGCAACGCAGACGCGCATGTATGCCGATGCGATCGCCCACACGAAAGCCCGCCTGCTCGACACGCGCAAGACGACGCCCGGCCTTCGAATGCTGGAAAAGCACGCTGCGTCCTGCGGCGGCGCGCTCAATCATCGGCTTGGTCTCGATGATGGCGTGATGCTGAAGGACAACCACATTTCCGTCTGCGGCAGCATCACCAAGGCAGTTGAGCGCGCGCGGCTCAAGGTTCCCGCGCTCACCAAGATCGAAGTCGAATGCGATCGCCTCGAGCAGGTGAAGGAAGCCGTGGAAGCCGGCGTCGACGTCATCATGCTCGACAACATGCCGATCCCTGAAATGCGCGAAGCCGTGAAACTTGTCGCCGGTCGCGCGCAGATCGAAGCCTCCGGCGGCATCCGGCTTGAGACGATAGCGGCCATCGCCGAGACGGGCGTCGATTTCGTCTCAACCAGCAAGCCGCTGCAGTCTGCGCCCGCTGTCGACATCGGTCTCGACGACGCAATGTAAGATCGGTGACGCCTTGCAGCCTGGGATCTTCTTTTACATTGTAGGAGCAAGCGGCGTCGGCAAGGACACGCTGATCTCGGGCGCGCTGCATCGTCTTTCCGGAACTGAACGCTACACGCAGGTGCGGCGGGTCATCACGCGACCCGCCGGGCCTGGCGAAGATCACGAGCCTGCCACGGCGGAAAACTTCGCGCTGCAACTCGCGGATGGCCGCTTCCTGCATCACTGGCAGGCGCATGGTCTCGACTATGGAATTCCTGCTGACGTTCTCGACGACCTCTCAAAAGGCTGCAACGTCATCGCCAACGGATCGCGCGCCGCGCTGAAACATCTCGTTGGCAAAGTGCATCCGATTGTCGTCGTCGAAATCACCGCGCCACGTGACAATCTGCGCCGCCGCCTGATGGAGCGCGGACGTGAGACAGAGGCCGAAATCGATGCGCGGTTGACGCGTGAAGTTGAGGCCTATCCCGAAAGTGTCGAAGTCATCCGCGTCTCGAACGATTCCACCGTCGAGGCGGGCGTCGATAAACTTGTGCGCGCGCTGGAACATCGTGCCGACGGGCTCGCGCTGCGGCGGCTTCCAATTCATTCTGGCCGCTACAACAGGGCTTTTCTTCCAGCCGACAGCCGGCTCGCCAACGCGCTGACGATCGGCGACAGCGTCGTGGAATTGATCGGCGGCGACAACACGCTGCGGGCCGAAGTCACGCTGATGGAATCGGGCTGGCAATTGTGCCCCGAGGAAATCGGCGTCTCTGTCGAGACGTTCCATCGCATGCGTATCAGCGAGGGCGCGCGCGTCGTGATCCAGCGTGCGCCCGCGCCGGCAAGCCAGACGCTGATCCGCAAGAAAATGCGCGGCGATGTTCTCGACGCGAAAGAATACGCCTGCATCTTCGAGGACGTGCTGCGCAACGCTTACAGCGATCGCGAGATTGCGCCCTTTCTCCTGCGTGTGATCGAGAATTGCGCGGGCGAAGAATTGATCTCCATTGCGCGCGCACGTGCGCGCATCATGCCGCGCATCGAATGGCCGAGCCCGATCATCGTCGACAAGCATTCGCTCGGCGGCATTCCGGGCAATCGGCTCACGCTCGTCGTCGTCCCGATCGTTGCGGCGCATGGCATGCTGATGCCCAAGACATCGTCACGCGCGATCACCTCCGCGGCGGGCACCGCCGATGTGATGGAAGCGGCGTCGAAGATCGATCTCACACGCGATGACGTGATGCGTGTCGTCGAAGAGACGGGGGGATGCATTGCGTGGAACGGGCGGCTGAATCATTCGGCGCTGGACGACATCGTCAACGCTCTCACCTTGCCCCTAGGGCTCGACACGAATCGCTGGTCCGTCGCCTCCATCATGTCGAAGAAATGGTCTGCGGGCTCCACGCATGTCGTGATCGACATGCCCTATGGCGCGGGCGCGAAGGTCAAGGATTTACAGGCGGCTCTGGAGCTCGGCAATCTTTTTGAATCGGTTGGCGCGGGGCTTGGTCTCAACGTGCAGCCGATCATCACGGAATCATCCGTGCTTGTGGGGCAGGGCATCGGCCCGGCGCTCGAATTGCGTGATGTCCTTGCGGTGCTGTCGCAAGATGGGTCCATCGCGGAAAGCCTGCGCGAAAAAGCGCTGCTGTTTGCCGGCACGATCATCGCATTTGATCCGAGCATAGGTACTTACGAGGTCGGGCGCGCGCGCGCTGAAGCGTTGCTGGCGTCGGGCGCGGCGCTGGCCAAGTTCGAAGAAATCGTCGATGCTCAGGGACGTGTCGCATTCTCGCGGCCCGGCGCGTGCACCTTCGATGTTCGTGCCGAAATCACAGGCACGGTGCACGCGATGAATATGCGTCAGCTTACTTCTGTTGCGCGCGCCGCGGGCGCGCCTGCGGACAAGAGCGGCGGCATAGATGTTGCTATTCGTGTTGGAGACACCGTGCATTCTGGTGAGCCGTTGTACACGATACATGCATCGTGCGCGGCTAATCTCAATCAGGCGGTAACGGCAAGCAGCGACACCGGCATCCACATCAAGCCGGTGAAGCCAATCTAAGCGCCATCGAGCGCCCGAGTGAGATCAAAGGAGACAAGCGATGGTCAATTTCAGCCGAAAATTCGCCTCAACCGTCGCACTCGCAGCGCTCCTTGCACTGCCCGCATCGGGCGCAAGGGCCGTTGAAATTTCCGTCACGCAATGGGGCGCGAGCCTCTATGGAATTCCCTTCGCGGTCGGCATGGAAGAAGGACATTTCAAGAAGGCCGGGATTGATATTACCGACATCATCGGTTCAGCCGGCGGCGGCACCAGCGTGCGCAACATTCTGGCGAGCGACACGCCTTACGGCGAAGTCGCAACGCCCGCCGCACTCGCCGCGCTGAAGCAGGGCATCGATCTCGTGATCGTCAATTCGGCGACGCACACCGTCGCGGAATCGAGCCTGGTCACCATGCCGAATTCCGACATCAAGGGTCTCGAGGATCTCGTCGGCAAGAAGATGTCGATCACCTCGCCGAAGTCGACATCCGAAATGGTGTTCCTCATGGAGCTCAAGGCCAAGGGCATCGATGCGTCGAAAATCCAGCGCATCGCCGCCGGCGGCTATACGCAAGGCCTGACGATGCTCGAGCAAGGCGCCGTCTCCGCCTCCGTGTTGATCGAGCCGCTCTCCATCATCCGCAAGGACAATTATCGCACGGTCATTCGCGCCAAGGACATTCTGCCGCCGATGACCACTTCGGTCGGCATCACGACGCGCGAGTTCGCGGCGAAGAATCCCGAGAAGATCAGGGCGATCATCGCCGGCCGTCGCGCAGCGGTGAAGAGCATTTATGCCGATCCCACGAAGGCCGCGACCATTGTCGCCAAGGTCTTCAAGATGGAGCCCGGCCTGACGAAAGTCGCGGTCGAAAATATGGTCGGTCCCAACATGTGGACCGAGGGCGAGTTCAACACCAAGGAGCTGAACACGATCGCCGAAGGCCTGCAGCTGATCGGAGAGTTGGACACCATCCCCGATTGGAGCAAGATCATCGACAAATCCTATCTCCCGGCTGATCTGCAGGCGAAGCAATGAGCATAATGTCGGAAGCGATCGCCATTGCGCCTGCGCCGGAGGCTCACGCCCCCGTTGCAGCTTCGCTCAGCGGCGTGACCCGTGTTTTTGGGGCGTCCGGCAGCGGAATGGCGGTGCATGCGCTGGGTCCCATCGACCTGTCGCTTTACAAGGGTGAGTTCTTTTCCGTCGTTGGTCCGTCAGGTTGTGGAAAATCGACTTTGCTCGACGTGCTCGCCGGTCTCAGCAAGCCGACCACCGGCACGGCGGAGTTTGAAGGCCGCGCCATCGACGGCGTGCCGGATGGCGTCGGAGTGGTCTTTCAGGAAGACGCTTCTTTCCCTTGGCTCACGGTTGAAAATAACGTGGCCTTCGGCTTGCGGCGCGCGGGGTTCGAAGCCGCCGAAGTCGAGCGGCGTGTCAACTACGCGCTCGGTTTCATGGGGCTGCGCGATTTCCGCAAGGCCTATCCGGTGCAGCTATCAGGCGGCATGCGCCAGCGTGTCTGCATCGCGCGCACGCTTGTCCTGCAGCCGCGTCTTATCCTGCTCGACGAACCCTTCGGCGCGCTCGACCAACAGACGCGGCTTCTGATGGCCGATGAACTTCTGCGCCTGTGGCGCGAGACAAACGCGACAGTCTTCCTGATCACGCATTCGCTCGATGAAGCGGCCATGTTGTCGGATCGCATTGGCGTCATGTCGGCGCGCCCTGGAACAATCATCGAAACCATCGAGACAGGCTGGCCGAAGGATCGCGACAGCCGCATCGTCAGCGACCTTCGCTTCGCCAGCATCACGGCGCGCATGTGGGAGAAGCTGCGCGTCGAGACGATGAAAACCATGGTGTCGCAAGAAGGCAAGCTGCAATGAAACGCCCCGGGCTGGTCAGTGCAGCCATTGTCATCGGGTGCATTCTCGCGCTTGAAGTCGCGTGCCGCTACGGCTTCATACGTCGCAGCGTGATCCCGGCGCCGAGCGAAATCGTCAGCATGCTTTACATGCTTCTAAAGAGCGGGACTTACAATGAAGCGATCAGGCTGACGCTCTCCAACATCGCAATTTCCGGCCTGATCGCGACGGTGCTCGGGTTCATCCTCGGCGTCATCATCCACGCGAACGATTTTCTACGCCGTGGCGTCGAGCCTTTTCTCGTCAGCTATTACGCCGTCCCGACGTTCATCTTTTATCCGGTGCTCGTCGTGATTTTCGGCGTCGGCAGCGCGGCCATCATTTCGATCGCGGTTCTCATGTCGGTCGTCGCCATGATTACATCCACGCTGAACGGCCTCGACCGCTTGCCGCCCGCGTTTCCGCGCACCGCGCGCGTGTTTCAGATGTCGCCTGTCTCGACGGCGCTTCTCATCACCTTGCCGGCGACCGCGCCCTATCTCTTCACGGGCATGCGGCTGGTGATTTCCTATTCGTTCATCGGCGTCATTGCCTCCGAGTTCATCCTCGCGGGCGAGGGCCTCGGATATTCGATCTCCTACACTTACAACAATTTTGAAAATTCGAAGATGTTTGCGCTGATGCTCTTCATCATCGTCGTGGTGAGCGTGATCAATTCGGTTCTGAACAATATTGATCGCCGGCTCAAGCAACGCCTGCAGCGTGGAGATTGACATGACGCGCTTCCTGCCTCCTGTCACGATCGCGCTCGCGGCTCTTGTCCTCTGGCAGCTCGTCAGCTTTATCGCCGGTTCGCATTCGGTCAGCGGCGTCGTCGAGACGATGGCCTATCTCTTCCGCATGATGCAGCAGGAATCCTTCTGGCTCGACGTCGCGGAAAGCGGCACAGCCATCTTCTATGCCATCTGCCTGTCGATGCTGTTTGGCTGGGCGCTTGGCGTCGTGATCGGCCTCAACCGCAATGTGTCGGATGTCAGCGAACCGATCCTCGTGACTTTCTACTCGTTGCCGAAGGTCACGCTCTATCCGCTCGTCCTGCTCCTCTTCGGCCTCGGCCTGTCGGCAAAAGTCGCCTTCGGCGTCATGCACGGGCTCGTGCCGATCTGCCTGATCACCGGTAACGCCATTCGTCAGCTGCGGCCGGTCTACATTCGCACCGCAAAGGTCATGCGCCTTAGTCGCTCAAGCGTGACGTTCCATGTCGTGCTGCCGGCGATTTTGCCGGAGCTGATTTCTAGTTTGCGAATTGGCCTGTCGCTCAGCATTCTCGGCGTGCTGATCGGCGAGATGTTCGCCTCCAAGCGCGGGCTCGGTTTCGCGGCGGTGAACGCCATGGGGCTTGGCGATGGGACGCGGATCATGGCGATCGGCGTGTTTCTTTCCGTCTGCGCCATCTCCATCAACTTCCTGCTGCTCGAAATCGAGAGCGCGATCCGCCACAGGACTGCGCGTATCTAAAGCAGGGGTGATCTCCTGCTGCGCTTGGAAAGCGCGCCCGTCGGTTAGCATCGCGCGAAACATAAGTGGAACCATTGCTCGACCTGGGCCGTTCGCGGTCTGACAGGATCGAAAAGGAACCATTATGAAAAAGACAATCATCATTTCCGCCGTTTTGCTTGCGCTCGGTTCCACCGCAGCGCTGGCGCAAGGCATTGTTGGCGGCATTCGCGAAGGCTCTGAAGATGGCGCGCGCGCAGCAGGCCCGGTTGGCGGCTTCGTCGGCGGTGTCGTTGGCGGCGTGGCCGGCGGTGTCGCGGGTCTTCTTGGCGTGGATCAACGCCCGCGCTTCCGCGAATATGTGGTCAGCCAGAAGCCCCAGTCCTATCGCTATAATGGCGATGTCGTCGTCGGCGTCGAATTGCCGTCGTCGGGCGTCACGTATTACGAAGCGCCTGCCGAATACGGCATCCGCGACCATCGTTATACCGTCGTGAACGATCGGACCGTGCTCGTCGATCCGCGCACTCATCGTGTCATTCAGGTCATCGAGTAAAATCAGTCCTACTTACAGGCCTGTCTAACTGACAGGTTGGACGGGAGCCGCTCATCGCGGCTCCCGCTACGCTCGCGGCGGATCGCGTGTCTCATATGTGGCGGTTGATCCATGTCCGAAACTCCCAACGCAGTGCCTGTGGTGCTCGTCGTCGAAGACGATCTGGTGCTGCGCATGCGGGCAGTGGACGTAGTCGAGGATGCGGGCTTCACGCCGGTTGAGGCGGTCAACGCCGATGAGGCGATGGCCATTCTGGAATCGCGGCGCGACATTTCGTTGTTGTTCACGGACATTCACATGCCGGGCACCATGGATGGCCTCAAGCTCGCGCACGCCGTGCACGGTCGTTGGCCGCACATCAAGATCATCCTTGTTTCGGGCCAAGCCGCCGTGACGGACGCCGACAAGCCGAGCGATAGCCGTTTTTTCGGCAAGCCCGTGACGATGCAAAAGATGATCACCGAATTGCAGGACATGATTGGCGCCGGATCCCTGAAGGTTATCCCGGAGGCCCCTACACCTGCCATTGCAAACCACGACGATAATGGCGCGCTCGAAGCAGAAAACGAGAGCCTTCGGCTGTTGTTGGAACAGGCAGACATCAGCGCGCAGGCCTTGCTTGAAAAGGCCGGCATCGACGCCAAGGAGCGTGAGGCCGCCAACAAGCTTCAGGAGCTTATTCTCGGTGAGTTGCATCACCGTATCAAGAATACTCTCGCCACCGTGAGCGCCATCGCGGCGCAAAGCCTGCGCACCGCCACAAGCATTCAGCATGGGCAGCAGGCGATCGAGAGCCGTCTTGTAGCGCTTGGCCGTGCGCATGATTTGCTGATGCAGATGAGCTGGGAAAATGCGAGCTTGCACGAGACAGTGCGCAGCGCCACTAAGCCATTCGACGGCCAGAAGTCCGAAAGCTTACAGCTTCACGGGCCCGAAATCCGGATGAACTCCGCCGCCGTCATTGCGCTTGCGATGACCTTCAATGAATTGTGCACGAACACAACGAAGTTCGGCGCCCTCTCGGTGCCCGGCGGACGTGTCAACATCACCTGGACGGTCGATACGTCACTCGAAAGATTGCGGCTTGTCTGGAGTGAAGAGGGCGGACCTGTCGTCAAGGCCCCGACAAGACGAAGCTTCGGTAGCCGCTTGATCGGATCCTTGGGGCAGCAGCTCAGTGGCGCTGTCGAACTCGCGTATGAAGCGCGCGGATTTCAATACAAGTTGGATGTGCCGCTTAGCTCGGTAGCCTGTCCCGCGTAACGAGTGGCGTTTTGGTTGGGGATGTGCGGATGCGCAGGATCGGTTATTTATGCAAGTTCTGCAAAAGCGAGCAGTCCGTGCAGTCGTCGCGTCTGGCGACGGCGAAATTCCTGCATTGCCAAAGTTGCTTTGCCGTCATCTCGCTGACAGAATCTGAACGGCTCGCATTGCTGGCCCTTCCCGGACTTGAACGTGAAGGGCCCGCGCTGCATTGAGCCTGCAAGATCAGCCTCTGCCCCAGCGACGTCCGCCTCTGAGAAGCCGCAGCACCAGAAGCAGCAACACAGCGCCCAGCGTTGCATTGACGATCGCGCGCAGGATGCCTGAGCCGATGTGAAGTCCAAGTTGTGGGAAAAGCCAGGCGCCGATGAATGCTCCCAGAATTCCGACAATGAGATCGCCAACGAGCCCGAAACCTGCGCCGCGGACAATCTGACCCGCAAGCCAACCGGCGACAATTCCGACCAGAATGACAACCAGGATGCTTTCGCCCGACATATGCATAGCTAGCCTCCCGAATCGAATTCCTGCTGCATCCTAGCAGGGCTTCGCGCATTATCGGCGTGCTATCTTTATGCTGTGTCTGCGATTTTTACGGCTGCATGGTCTCGTTGAAGAGCGATGTAGGGATCTCGGTTCCCAGTCCGGCCTTCCGCGATTCCTCATAGATCAGATTTGCGACTGCGGTGAATTGCGCGCCGACTCCTGTGCTGTTCAGGAAAATTGTTATCTGATCGTCGCGTGTGCGACCCGTAATCTTGCCGGCGACGAGTTCGCCGAGATCCGGAAATGCATTCCAATCCAGCGCGCCGGGTGGATGATCGCGCATGATGAAATCATGCTGGCGTTCCATCTCGGCGAAATCGGTCGAGACATATTCGTGTTCCTTCATGCGCGTATGAAACACGCTGATGTCGGCTTTCTCGAAACACGCGTCCATCGGTTCGTCACGCTGCATGCAGCTTAGATGCATGCCGGGCTCGAGCCAGCGCGCATCAAAGAAAGGCTCGCGGCTGTTGGTCGCCGTGACGGCGATATCGGCGCCGCGCACGGCGGCTTGCGCCGTCTCGACGACCGTGAAGCCCATGTCGAGTTCCGCCTGCATGCGCGCGCAGAAAGCTTCCGTGTCCTCGCACTTGGGGCTGAACACGCGAACCTCCTCGATCGCGCGCACCTGTTTCAGCGCGGCGATCTGCGGGCCAGCCTGATTGCCCGCGCCAATAAGGCCAACGATGCGCGCATTCTCGCGCGCGAGATATTTTGCGCCGATGGCGTTGATGGCGCCGACGGCGAATTTCTGCAGCATTCCGTCTTGAAGGATGGCGATAAGTTCGCCGGTCGCGGATGAAAATAGAAAGACGAGGCCGACATAAGTCTTGTTCGCCGCCGCCGGAATCTTGATCCGCCGGCGTGCGCCATTGACGAGCGGGAACGCGACAATATCCGAGGTGACGCGGATGGAGGCGACGTGCTCGCGCGGGATCGCCCCATCGAGCGTCTTGAACTGATGCGCGGCGGGAACCTCCTCGCCGATGTGGGCGGTCGTCGGATGAAAGAGATCCGTGCGTCCGCGATAGACTGCGCTGCCCTGTCCGAGGTCGCTGTAGGTTTGTTCCAGACATGCGATCACGGCCCCGATGGTGAGAACCTTCTCGGCGTCTTGCGTGGACAGGATCAGGGTCATGCGCAGCCTTACTCTGTTATTTCGCGAACCCGCGCGATGCTGGCGGGCGTGGCCTGGTACACACGCGCGATAATTTTCGCGGCTTCCTCGCCTTTCATCGCTTGAATGGGCAGGTTCAGCTTCTTGGCGTCGGCCAGAAGCTGCGCGTCGTCCAGACTTGCGTCAAATGCCTTGCGGATCATGCGCACGCGATCTTCCGGCACGGCTTTCGCCATGATGAAAGGGCGGCCGATCTCGCTGGAGGCTGCGAAGATGTCGAGAACTTCTTTTTGCTCGGGCGTCTTTGCGAATTGTCCGGCATAGGGAATATCCGTCGGCATGCCGCTTTCGCGCGATGGCGAGAACGAGACGATTGGATTGATCTTCTTCTGCGCGATCCATTCGGCGGGCAGGCTGCTCCACGAACCGCAATCGGCGTCGAGCTCGCCGCGTTCCAGCGCGAGCTTCTGTTCCGCGCTGCCGGGGAAGCCGAGCACATGGCGAACCTTGATATCGAACACCTTACGCAGCAACGACACATTCATGTAATTGGCCGTGCCCTTGGCGGTGCTGCCGAAGACGGTTTCCTTGCGGACGACGAGGTCGTCCCAAGTCTTGATTCCGGTCGTGCCCCACGCGTAGCAAACGCGCACTTCCGGGGCCATGCTGCCGATCCACGTGACATTCGAGAAGTTCACGTTGATGCGGTTGGGATCGACGAGCGATTCCAGGATCAGCGCCGGATTGAAGGCGGTGAGATACGTGCCATCCTTGGGCTGCGTCGCATCGAGTTGGCGCACCGCGTTGAGGCTTCCGGCGCCGGGCAGGTTCTGCACGATGACATCGGGGCGGCCATCGATGAAGCGATTGATGTGGCGCGCGAGTAGACGCCCGTAGCTGTCATAGCCGCCGCCCGGCGAATAGCCGATGACGACCGTAAGAGCTTTGCCCTTGTAGAAAGAGTCTTGCGCGAGCGCGGGCAGCGCCGTGATGGCCGCAATCGTGCAAATGAAACCCGTCAGCCTGCTCATGGGAGCCTCCCTTGGTTTGCCGGTCTTGGTCGCCGGCGCATTTAGTTCGATTCTAGCCGAGCGAAGGCGGGCCTGTCCAATTGAGCCGTCATGATGCGCGCCTACGTTCAGTCGCGGGCGAAGCCGGACGTCAGAAGAAGGATGAAATTTGCGATCAGGCCGGCATAGGGCATCCAGGCTGGCGTCAGAAAAATGTCCTTGGGTGGCGTAACCTCTCGCCTCTTGATCTGGATGAGCGCTGCATTGATCATCACGAAGATGGCGAGCGTACCCTGGGCGGTATATTGAGCGAGCTGCTCGATCGGGAAAATCAGCGCGAGCGTCAATATGACGACAACGGCGAGCATTGTCGCGCGCACCGGAGTCCGTGTCCTCGGATCGAGATGCCCAAGCCCTGCGGGCAGTTCGCCGCCACGCGACAGGCCATAGAGGACACGCGAAATCATGATCATGTGCACGACAATGCCGTTGAGCGTCGCGATGATGGCGATGGCGCTCATCACGCCAAGCGGATGGCCGCTCAATCGTTCATAAGCGAGAGCGAGCGGCGCCTTGGAGAGGGCGAGTTCGGCGGGCGCAACAGCCGCGATCGCGACGAAGACCACTGCGGCATAAAGCGCTGTCGTGAGGCCAAGCGTCAGAAAGATTGCGCGCGGCAAAACCTTGTTGGGATCACGCACTTCCTCGGCGATGTTCACCACATGCTCGAAACCGATGAAAGCGAAGACCGCCAGGAGCGAGGTCCCGATAATGCCGGTCCATGCGTCGATGGAAAAAGCAGGCAAGACGGTGGGGAGCGCCGCAAGGAGAAGCGGCGGCTGCAATAGTCCCGCTGCCAGAACGGCAAGAAGCCCGCCGATCTCGACGAGCGTCATCAAGCCCGCCAGCGTGACAGATTGCGCCGTCGTCAGCGACGCAATCAGCCCCATGGCAATCACGATGATGGCGATGAGGAGAGGCGCGGGGACGGTCACGAAAACTGCGACGTAACCTGCAGCGCCAACACTGACCGTCGCGGCTGAAATCGCAGCCGTGCCGACCACGATCAAGCCGACCGAAAGCGTCAGCCACTTGCGGGAAAAGCCCGCCTGGACGTAAGCCGCTTCGCTGGCCGACACCGGCATGCGTGTACCAAGTTCAGCAAGGCTTCCCGCCGTGAAGGAGAGAAGCACGGCGGCAGCGATGAAGGCGAGTGGCGCATGGGTCCCGCTCTTGCCTGCAGCGACCCCCACGAGCACATAAATACCCGCACCGATGGTTACGCCGAGCCCATAGAGCACGACCTGCCACAAGGAAAGACTGCGACGGAGACCATCGGCGGCGGCGTTCTCTTCAGGCACTCATTTTCGCTTTTCAGTGGCTCATCAGGAGTGGCGTCGATGACTCGGCGAGCATGGAATAAGTAACGCCGCCAAGCACCCATTGGCGCAATCGCGAATGCTTGTAGGCGCCCATGACGATGAGATCGGCATCCAGCATGCTGGCCTGCTCGCGCAGCGCATCGGCGACGGAGCGATCGTTCGCGTTCAGATCTTTCAAGCTGACCTTGATATTGTGATGCGCAAGATGCGCGGCGAGGTCCGCGCCCGGAACTGTTTTTGAAAGATCCTTCTCGCCCGCGATCGAGAGCACTTCGACCTCATCGGCAGCGCGCATAAGCGGCAGTGCGCTCGCGACCGCGCGGCTCGCCATCGGGCCGCCATCCCACGCGACGATCACGCGGCGGCATTGGAACGTTTCGCAGCCGGGCGGCACGACCAGCACCGGGCGGCCGCCCTCGAAGAGAACGGTTTCTGCAAGGCTGCGCGCTGCGCCAAGGGCGACACTGCTTGCATCCACGATGGTGAGATCGTGAACGCGTGATTGTCGCGCGACCTCAGCCATGACCTCCCCGTATTCTGTATGGCGGCTCGCCGCCGAACAGGCCACGCCAGCGGCCTCGGCGTCTGCTCGCAACGCGACGGACCGCTCGCGCGCAACTTGCGCGAGGCGCTGGTTCTCGGCGTTCACAAGCCCGGCGATCGTGCTGCTGCTGGACGCGCTGGGGAGAACGAGCCGGATGGCGGCCCAATGCGCGGTCAGATGCGCGCCTGCGGCCGCCGCGAACGAGATCGCGTAAGGCAAGGCGGAAGAGGGCGGCTCGTCCTCGCCAGCGCAGGCTGCGACTGCGAAAAGGCTCTTTACGCCGTGAATCATGACCTTGCTCCTGTTATGATTTCACAGACTGCGCAGCCATTTGACGCTGCGCTTTGACGAAAATCAATTGCGCCCGACTCTCTCGCTTGTGGGCGCGGGTGATCCAACCTGGAGCATAGCCACGCATCTGATATAGGAACGTCAGATACAAACCCGCCTCGCGCGCCGTCCCTGGCGTGTTTTCTGCTATTGTCCCGCGTGCTCAAACTCAGGACCGAAATGCCCATGCAGGCCATGATCTCGATCGAGAATCTGTCCAAGACTTACAATTCAGGTTATCAAGCGCTCACCAACGTCGATCTTCAAATTCAAAAAGGTGAAATTTTCGCGTTGCTTGGCGCCAATGGCGCCGGCAAGACGACGCTGATTTCCATTGTCTGCGGCATTGTCAGGCCGACGTCGGGGCGTGTGTTTGTCGACGGTCACGACATCGTGCGCGATTATCGGCGCGCGCGCTCGCTGATCGGGCTGGTGCCGCAGGAACTGACGACCGATGCTTTCGAGACCGTGCTCGCCACGGTGACGTTCAGTCGGGGCCTGTTCGGAAAGCCGAAAAATCCTGCGCTCATCGAGAAAATCCTGCGCGACCTGTCGCTCTGGGACAAGCGCAACAACAAGATCATGACCCTGTCAGGCGGCATGAAGCGCCGCGTGCTGATCGCGAAAGCGCTGTCGCACGAGCCCTCGGTGCTGTTTCTCGACGAGCCGACCGCGGGCGTCGATGTCGAATTGCGCCGCGATATGTGGAACATGGTGCGGACCCTGCGCGAGACCGGCGTGACCGTGATCCTGACGACGCATTACATCGAAGAGGCCGAGGAAATGGCCGATCGCGTCGGCGTCATCAGCAAGGGCGAGCTGATCCTCGTTCAGGAAAAATCCGAATTAATGCACAAGCTCGGCAAGAAGGAGCTGCTGCTTCACCTCGAGCGTCCGCTCGCGGCGATCCCGCCGGTGCTCGCGGACTTCGCGCTGCGCGTCGAGAACGAGGGGCTCGATCTCATTTATTCCTTCGATCGCGAGAATGAGCGCACCGGCATTGCGACCCTGTTGCGAACGCTCACCGACGAGGGCGTGCGATTCCGCGACCTCGAAACACGCCAGTCTTCGCTGGAAGATATTTTCATCAGCCTCGTGAAGGACGCACGATGAACCTCCACGCCATTCGCGCCATCTATCTTTTCGAAATGGCGCGCACTTGGCGCACGCTGCTGCAGAGCATTGTGTCGCCGGTCATCTCCACCGCGCTTTATTTTGTCGTGTTCGGCTCGGCCATCGGTTCGCGCATCGCGGAAGTCGATGGCGTCAGCTACGGCGCTTTCATCGTGCCGGGCCTCGTCATGCTGTCGCTGCTGACGCAGAGCGTGTCCAACGCCTCGTTCGGAATTTACTTTCCAAAGTTCACGGGCACGATCTACGAGCTGCTATCGGCGCCGATCTCCTTCTATGAAATCGTCATCGCGTATGTCGGCGCCGCCGCCTCGAAGTCGATCATCCTCGGCCTCATCATCCTGGCGACAGCGGGCCTGTTCGTGCCGCTGCACATCGAGCATCCGGTCTGGATGACTGTGTTTCTCGTGCTCACCGCCGTCACCTTCAGCCTGCTCGGCTTCATCATCGGCATCTGGGCGGACGGGTTTGAAAAGCTGCAGGTCGTGCCGCTGCTCGTCATCACGCCGCTGACGTTTCTGGGCGGCAGCTTTTATTCCATCCACATGCTGCCGCCGGCCTGGCAGACCGTCACCCTGTTCAATCCCGTCGTGTACCTCGTCAGCGGTTTCCGCTGGAGCTTTTACGGGCAGGCGGATGTGTCAGTCGCCACCAGCCTCGTGATGGCGATGGTCTTCCTCGTTGTTTGCATGCTTGTCGTCCGGTGGATGTTCGCCACCGGCTACAAGCTGAAGAACTGACGGGCCTTGCCGGGGGGCGCCCCTGAAACTAGGCTGGCCGGCAAAGCTTGGGAGAGTTTCATGAAGCGCCTGATCGCCGGTCTCGTTTTCTTCGCCGGCGCCGCCATGGCGCCGGCTCTTGCGCAGGAATGGCCGACGCGCCAGCCGATCAAGGTGATCGTCACCCTGTCGCCGGGCAGCGCGACGGATGTATTGGCGCGCATCGCTTTCGAGCAGGTCAGCAAACAGATCGGTCAGACGATCGTCATCGAAAACCGCGCCGGCGCGGGGCAGCGCATTGGCACGACGGCGGCGTCGCGCGCCGAACCGGACGGCTACACGCTGCTGGTCAATTCCTCCACCCACACCCTGTTTTCCGCGATGTTCACGAATCTGCAATTCGACGTGAAGCGGGATTTCGTGGCGCTCGCGCCGCTCGCCAGCATTCCCACCGTCATGGTCACGCCGCCCTCGCGCGGCTGGAACTCGCTTGCCGATTTCGTCGCGCACGCGAAGGCCAAACCGGGCGCGATCAATTACGGCTCGGGTGGCATCGGCAATTCCACGCATCTGGCGGCGGAACGGGTTCGCTCGGCGGCGGCTTTTGAGGGCGCGCATGTGCCGTTCGCGGGCGCGCCGGAGGCGATCAACGAAGTGGTCGCCGGGCCGTGTCGATTTCTATTTTTCGCCCGTGCCGCCGGCCCTGTCGCTCATTCGCGACGGTCTGTTGAAGCCGCTCGCGGTCACCAGCGCGCGCCGCTCCTCGGTGCTGCCGGATGTGCCGACGACGGTCGAGGCGGGCTTCCCCAATTCAGGTTATGAATTCTGGGTCGGCGCCTTCGCGCCCGCCAAAACCCCGCGCCCGATCGTCGATCGCTTGGCGCGCGAATTGAGCGCGGCGCTGCTGACGCCCCAGGTGCGCGAGAAATATGCGGCGCTTGGCGCCGATCCGATGCCCATGGGCGCGAAGGGATTTGACGATTACATCGCCAGAGAAATCGAGCTGAACGTCGCCATCGTCAAAGCGGCGGGCATCAAGCCGGAATGATCCGCCTCTCGCCGGGCGTGCGGTAAAGGCCGGAACCCGGGCGCGCGGCGTCGATTGTCGTCCTGCATCTTGCGGGAGCATGTTCCATGGCGATCAAGGGAATGCAGCACGACAGGACGGGGCACATCGGCTCCGATGCCTGGAAGAACGACAAGCAGAACCATCAGCGTGGATCGCACGAGAAGGGCGAGCAAGCCGCAGCCGCGGCTGCGGCCTTTGGGGACACGGACGAGCAGGACGAACTGCCTGACCAGAGCCAAGCCTCCGTCCCGCAAGCCGCGAAGCCGGGCAAGGGCGCCGGCTAGCGCCCTTGCGTTGGCGCCTTACATGGGCGGCTTGACGCCATCCTTGCTGACCTGCGCACGCGTCGCGGTCATCTTCTCGCCGTCCTGCGTCACCGCGACGAACACGGCTTCACCGGCCTTGAGGTCGGCGAGCGCGCCAGGCGCGGATTGCGCCATCGCGGTTTCCGGCACGATCAGCACTTTCACCACGCCGCTCTTGTAGTCTAGCGTGAGCTCCGTTCCGCCGTTGGCGGAGACGGTGGCTTCGACGAAACCGTTGTTCATGGTCGAGCCGGGCTTCAAATCATGCGGCGAGACGCCTTCGCGCGTGGTCGCCGAAAGCGGATGGATTTCCAGCGCAATGGTCGCGCCGTCGGAAGGGCGCTTGATCGTGGTGACGCCAAGCTTCATGCCGGGCTTCACATCCGTGAGGCTGAACGGTTTGCTGGTCGCGACCCGCAGATCCGCCGGGGTTGCAATCGAGACCTTGTCGCCCTCGTAGGTGTTCACCCGCAAGGTCGATCCATCAAAGGCTTCGATCGTGCCGCGAATGTTCTTGTTTTGCTGGGCAAGGCCCGGCGTAGCGGCGAGTCCGAGCAGGACAAGACCGGCGAATGCACGCGAAACAACCATGGAGAACCTCCCTATTAATTAGGGAGAGCCTAGCCTGCTTCGCTTCCCTCAGGAAGCGAGGCTGTAGCGTGAGCCTCCTTGCGAAGCCGATCAAGAAAGCGCGACTGGAACGGCGTCGGCAGCCAATTGGCGCGAAACGTCAAGCCCACATGCCGCGGCTCATGGGGAACCGCCGGGTGGTCGATGCGCGCCAGCCTGCCATCCAGCTCGACATGCCAGCGCGACAGGATCGACAGGCGGTCGCTGGTCGCCAGCAGCGACGTGATTGTCGCGAGGCAATTGGTCTCGAACTGCACGCGTTGCGATAGTCCCCAGGCGGCTGTCAGCTCGTCGAGCACTTCGCGCCGCGGCAGGCCGATTGTGGGATGCACCCATTCGAAACCGGCGAGATCGGCGGGCGCCGCGCGCGGCTGGCGTGTGAGGGGATGATCGCGGCGACCGACGATCACATAGGGGTCCTCGAACAGCGGCTCTTCCACCAGGTCGTCAAAGGGTGCGGGCGCGCGCAGGGCGCCAAACACCAGATCGAGCGCGCCATCGTGCAGCGCCCGCGCGATCTGCGTGTAGGGGCCTTCCATCACCTCGATCTTTTGCGTGGCGGCGGCTGTCAGTAGCGGGCCGGCGGCCCGCGCGATCAGGATGCGCGGCGCCAGCGCCAGCACGCCGATCCGCAGGCTGGCGCGCATCTGCGTCACCGCGCCGATTTCTTCCGAGCCGGAGCGGATCTCGCCGATGGCGAGCGCCAGCCGTCGCGCGAGCTCGGCGCCGGTCTCGTTGACCGTCAAACCCACGGCCGAGCGCCGATACAGGGCCGCGCCGACGATCTGTTCGAGATCGCGGGCGGGGCGCTGCAGGCTCGGCTCGGCGATGCCAAGCGCGCGCGCCGCGGCGCGGAACGAGCCCGCTCGCCAGATGGCCAGCAGGCTGCGCACCTGCGCGCTGGCGAGCTTGGCGATCTGCGCGTCAACGGCGGGATCGCTCGCGCGGCCGTTTGCGGCGCCAGCCAGCGCGTCGCGAACCTGGTCGAAGAAGCGGATCGCGCGGGCCTCGAATACATGCCCCGCCTCGTTCAGGAAGGCGCCTTCCGGACCGCGTTCGAACAGGCGCGCTCCGATCTCGGCTTCGAGCTGGGCGATGGAGTGGGTGAGGGCAGGCTGGCTCAGCCGCATGGCCTGCGCGGCGGCCGAAAGCGAGCGCGCGCGGGCCGTGGCGTCGAACGCGCGCAGGCGGCGGAAACTCGGTATGGCGTCGGCAGCGGTCATGGGCGCCCAATCGATCTTAGGAAAAATCTATATCCATGCGTGTTGATTGAATAGGGGCGGCGGCGGCCTTGGGGCCTAGGATCGCCGCCATTGAAGAGGGCCTCGGGCCCCAAGCTGATCGAGGGAGTGAAACATGGCGGCGGGAACCCATCCGATGATCATCGACGTGCATTGCCACGTGGTGTCTCCGGACCGTACGGCCTATCCGCTGGCGCCCATTGGCGGCAAGCAATCCGACTGGTCTTCCGAGCGCCCGACGACGCCCGAGCAATTGCTCGCCGCGATGGATTCCGCCGGCGTCGCCAAAGCCGCTGTCGTGCAGGCCTCGACCGCCTACGGGCACAATTCCTCTTATCTCGCCGACAGCATCAAGCGCTTCCCGGAGCGCTTCACCGGCGTTTTCTCGATCGATCCGCTCGACCCCAAGGCGCTCGAGCAGATGGACCATTGGGTCTCGCTCGGCATGACCGGCATGCGCGTGTTCACCACGGGCAGCACAATGCCAGGGCAGCAGACCTGGCTCGATGACGAACGCGCCTTTCCCGTTTGGGAGAGGGCCGCAAAAACAAAGCTGCCTATCGCCGTGCAGATGACCGCTGACGGCATTCCCCTGCTGCTGAA
>JANXTB010000185.1 GCA_025356415.1 Hyphomicrobiales bacterium | reverse complement strand
CCGCACCAGCGATGTATCCGGTGAACATGTCGGAGAAGGCGTAGCGGAGCTCAAAATTGGCGTTGACGCTGGGCTTGTTGTCCGACTGGCTGATGCCGCGGAAGATGTAGTTGCTCGTCGCGCCGCCGCCGATGGTGAAATCCCAAGGCGAAACGACGGGGGCTGCCGGAGCGCCCTTGCCCGAAGCGAGGTCGGCAGCGTTAGCCGACGTGATGGCGAGAGCGGCGACTGCCGAGAGAAGCAAGTGGGAGCGCATTGTTGGGTTGCCCTTTATGAAACTGATGCTTCGAAAATCACCGCAACTAAGCAGTAAGACAAGCTCAAAACTTGCGATGTTGCTTAAAAAATAAGCAGATTACGGCAACACGCTACGCTCTGTCGCCGGCTGTTGCTCAATTGCTACAATCGTACGAAGTAAATCCAGAGTTCGCGTAGAATCAAAGCTTCACGAACGCTTAATCTTGCCCATTTCCGGCACGAGATCTCGGTACGCTTCATGGAAATTGGGCGGCGCGCGGCATCAGTCCGACCCGCCTTACCGGCTGGCATGTCAGCGTTGATTCGCATGAGGATCGAGGCGCCCAGACAGACGCGCTGCGGGCCGCGTGTCTCGAGAAATATCGGGCAAAGAGCCGCGCGATCGGAGAAGTTGGCGCCCGACGGATGGCCGGGCGCCAGTAACGCGTCTCAATTGTCCGAAGAAACGCTCATGCACGTGTAGCCAATGTTGCACACGCCATTGTCCTTCGTCTGGACAAATTGCGGAACGAGATCGGCGGGCCCGTTCGGGCAATATTCCGCATCGTGAAAGTAGTGGTCCCAGCGGTTCGCGCCGGTCCTCAAGGTGATGCCCTCAGGCTTTGAAAGCACGAGCTTGGTCGCGTCAGCGCAGGTCATGCTCAAGGTGTTCGGCATCGCCGCGCTATAGGGGGCCCGCGGCGGCAGCTTCTTCTTGGCCGTCTGCGCAAACCCCGGCGTAGCAAGCGCGCAGATCGCGAGGAGGGAGATGGTTGTTTTCAGCATGTAGTCCTCCGAACAAATAAGTTTCACAAACTGATAGGTAAGCAATTTTGCAGAATGCTCATTGACTAATCGCAATGCTGATCGACTGTGCGGAAAGGGACAACGACCAGATAGAAAATGTCATAAAGCCCTGAAATTAGTGGCTTTCCGTGCCCTCTGATTTTAATGCGCTGCAAACTTTATGCGCGAAAACCTGCATTGGTCTGCACCATTTTATTATGTAGGCTATCATACATAACCTCCATTCGCACAGTGAAGGTTAAGTCGCGCAGCCGCGCGGTGCGATAGCCCGCGTAATTTGAAGGCTCGGTTCTCATGGAACTGGATCAATCATTTCTGAAGGCGCTCTCCGATGTCATCGGGTTTGTCTACGACTGCGCACTCGATCCGCAGAAGTGGCCTGACGCATGTCGCAAGATTGCTGATCTGTGCGAAAGCACAGCTGGCGGAATCTGCGTCCACGATACGCGGCACGCGCAGAACGATCAGCTGTTCGTCTTTGGCTACAAACAAGATTTTCTGGAACGCTTGGGATTGAATTATGCCGCGAGCCCGATGGTCGCGTCGGACGCCATCGCCAATCTCGGCGATGTCAGTGCGCTATCCATTGGCGAGGAAAATCTGTCCGAGACGCGCTTCTATCGCGAGGTGCTGCAACCGTTCGACATACGAGACATCATCTGGTTTCCAGCCTTGCGAACCGGAAGCCGGATGGCCTCGATGCACGCGTCGCGCAGCGAGAAGCTTTCCTACTACGACAAGCACGAGATCGATGTCTTCAAACTCATCGCTCCGCATGTCTGTCGCTCACTCGCCATCTCCGACGCGCTCGACATCAGGGCGATCAAGTCTGAAATGCTGGAGCGGACGCTCGACAAACTTCTTGTGGGCGTCTTCCTGACCGCGCGGGACGGGCAAGTCGTTTACATGAACGCCGCCGCACAACGGCAGATCAAGGACGCGAAAGCCATGCGTCTCGTGAACAATCGCCTGTGTCCTGTCGAGCCTGCCGCACATGCCGCGCTTTCCAAAACATTGGCGCAGGCGGCATCGGGAAAATATGACATCAATCTCGCGTCGCATTCACTGGCGATCCCGGGCAAGACAGGACAAGGATACGTCGCGACTTTCCTTCCGATGGAGCAATCCGAAAGACGCGAAATCTTCGCGCCCTATGCGGCGGCATGCGCTATTTTCGTGCAAGACCCGCAAGTATCGCCGCTTATGCCCGGCGAGGCCTTCGCGCGATTGCATGGGCTGACAGGAGCAGAGCTGCGCGTCCTGCTGGCGCTGTCGCAAGGTCTCGGCGGCAAGGAATCCGCCGATATCCTTGGCATCAGCGAACCGACGGTTCGCAGCCATTTACAGCGCATCTTCTCGAAGACTGGCACGACCCGCCAGAGCAGCCTGTTGCATCTGCTCCACAATTCGACACCTGCCGTTCAGTCGCATAGATAACGCCATCCCACGAGACGGACGGTGTCTGATGCGTGGCGAAATGAATCTCGCCATTCGCCTCGATCAGGTGAGGCTGTTTGAAATCGTTGTAAACTTGGCGTTCAGGCTCGTTCCGATCGATGTCACCGCGGTGATGATCACGACGGCGATCAAGCCGGCAATAAGACCATATTCGATAGCCGTGGCGCCGGATTCGTCATTCAGAAACTGCTTCAACATTGGACATCCCCCAAAGACAAGATGTTCATACAACGCCGGGCTTAAGTTTTTTCCCCCATAATTCTGTAAATCTTTAAAGGTCGCGCCACAGAGCGCGTCCGACAAGGCGTGTCGCAGACGCAAACCCCTGCGTATCAATGACATTCCGTGCAAACTGTCTCACTTCTCGCTGTCCGGCGCTTGTGAGCGGGCCGCCGCGTATCCATATCCATGTTTCCTCGACGCTCCGTCGCGAATTCACCCGAAGCACCGGAGGAAACATCAGCAAGAAATGGAGCACTGCCATGACACGCTCTATTCTTCTCATCCTTGCAGCTACGATGATCGCCCTTGGCGCGGCGCCTTCGTTAGCTTACAGCGATCGCAACAATGAGCCGATCTGCTCGCAGCCCGGCAATGTCGATCCACGCTGCTTCTGATCTCAATCGACCGCTGTGCGGGCCCTGCTTGTGAGACTCTCTTTCCGGGTGTCTCCAAGTAACGGGGAGCTTGCCACAGACGCGCCTCCAAGCCCCGTCGCTGCGATCAGTGACGGGGCTTACTTGGCTTTTCCGTAGCGTCAAAACGAGGTAATGGCTGCAAAGCGGGAACGAACTTCTGAGGCTTGCATCAGCGATTCATGTCCGCCAGCGCCTCGCGCATGGACGCACTCGAAATTCCGAAAAAGCCCGTGTAGGGCTCCATCAGGTCGACGATGACAAACATCACGCTCGCAACAGCGATAACCCCAATGGCGAGCACAACGACCGCCAGGCGCCCGCGCGGAATCTGCAGACCGAAGCTCAGGAAAACCAGCGCCAGCCAGAAACTGATGATGATCACGTACAAGGCGACGGATGGCCCGTGCGTGTCTTCAATCACGGTCCAGCGTCCGTGGAGAACGGACACGTAGGCGGCACGACAACGCGCCGCTCTGGAAACCGCGCCCTGCCCTTGCGGCGCCAATGTATCGATCGCGAGACCGACGTCCTCCATAAGCTTCGACAATTTCGCATCCTCGCCCCTAACAGCCATCTGGCGCGGGTCGGGCATTCCTTCGACATGGGGCGCTGCCTCGCCAGGCCAGGTGCTGGCGATCACGGCGGCCGTATACTGGCGCAAGCGCAATCGCGTCGCATCGACATCGGCGCCAAGGCCGCGCAGGCATTGGTCCAGACTGGCGAGTTCGGCGGCGTAAGCCGACCGGTTTTTGTTGGCTGTTTCGGATGCCGATCTGACAGCCGACAATTGCATGCTCAGGAGAACCGCCGCGAACGTGACCAGGAACCCGGTCATCATTCGAATGGCGTTCATGGTCTCTTCGGACAAGTGCTCTTTGGGCAGGCGGGCTTTCAGCGCGACGCCCGCGCTGGCGCTGAGACCAAACAACGCCAGGAACCCCAAACCATAAAAGAGCTCGACCATCGTTACCGCGCAGAATTGGAAATCAGACCAACTGACCCGCACCTTGTACTTACAAGTATTCGGTGGATTGCACCACTTGGCGTCTAGTGCGAACCTGTCGTTTTAGCGGAGGAGACCGCGATGTCAGCCATGACCCCGAATTACGATTTTGGCGCGCTGCCAGCCCTGGCCTCCCGCCTTGTCGCGGTGGAGACCTTGCCATGGACCCCGACGCCCTTCGCGGGCATCGAGGTCAAGACCTTGCTCAAGGATGAAGCCACCGGATTGTTGACCTGCCTCTTCCGCTGGGCTCCGGGCGCCGTCCTTCCCATGCATGAGCATGTTGAACTGGAGCAGACCTTCGTTGTCGAAGGCAGTCTGGTGGATGAGGATGGCGAGGTCACCGCAGGAAATTTTGTCTGGCGGCCAGCCGGCAGCACGCACGTCGCCACAGCGCCCAACGGCGCGCTCGTTCTGTGCTTTTTCCTGAAGCCGAACAGATTCCTTTAAGTCGCGCGTAGTGCTCGCAGGACCGGCTCCGACCATGGGGTCGGGATTTTGTTCAGAGGTGAATGGCGGAGGGAGCGGAACTGGGATCGAACATTCTCCAGTCGGGGACAAACCGTGGAGCGGCGCGCGCCGCTCAAGCCACGATCTGGCGTGAGATGCTGCGGGCGGGGAGAGCGGCACATTTCCTCGCCTCGCCTAGCGCCGCAACGTGCGGCGTCATAAGACTTGTGGATCATAACGAACCCGTGACGGGCGAGTGGGCTTGCGAACGCGCACCCGTGTAGTTCATGCGGTTTACGAAGCGAGCCGCCGCGCCCGTTCAAGGACGCTGCGGGGGGCGGTGCGCGTCACGGGTCTGTGCACAGCACTTGCCTTTGCGCAATCAGTCTGCGGCGTCGCAAGGGTGCACAGTGTCACGACCGGTAACCTGCGACGATTGTGAAAGAGGGCGGCAAGCCGCCCTCCCTTGTAGTCAATGTTTTTTGCCGAATCCGGGGCTGAACGTAGACGCCCCATTGGGGGCGACGGTCGTGCCGCTTTGACCTCTCATCAGGGTTCCGGGCGCATAACCGGATGCGCCGGGCAGAGCGGACGAACTTACCGCCCCTGAGCCCGGATTTCCGCTCTGCATGTTAATCCCTGGGGCGGAACTGGATACACCACGGTTCGATCCTGCATAAGCAGACGCGCTGGCCACTACGGCAGCCGCGACCAGTGCTAGCCTCAACGTATTCATATGCTTCTCCTGTACGCCCGAATCAATTCGTATCGGGCACTTCGTAGGGTGGCTCGGAATATGGCGGACAAGCGGCATTAAGGCGCTAGAGGCTGGGCGACCCAATCTTTAATGAGTGCTTGCAGCAAGCGCGACGCCGCCAATATTGGGCCGAGGACTCGCTGCGGCGTTGGCCCGATATCTTGCCAAGTACGGGGAAACTGAAACCTTCGCCAGCAATGACGCGCGACTAGACATAAAGCTCAACGGCGGGGGTCTCAGTCTTCGATGCTTAGGCAACCCTTCGATAGGTTACGTGCAAAACTGCAAAGGGGACTCCAAGTCGCCCGGCGCTGCCGCGAACGATACATGTGCGCTCATCGATGAGGTAAAACCAATCATCAAAGTTGAGCGTCACTGGATCGCGCCCTTGCTGTGGCGTTTTGCGCGTGTACGCCCAGTGAAAGGCACAACCAGCCCGCTCTCCTTTCGCCTTCCCCTCTACTTTCGCCTCGGTCCCGGAGTACTTCCCGGATCCAACCTCGCGGATCTGCCAACGCAGGCTTTCGACAAGCCCATCATCAAACGTCCAAGTTTCGGTAAAATCGACCCCGCCTGACACAGGCGCTCCATGCGCCTTGACCACGAAACGAGATGTAAGTGCGCCAAAGGGACTTTCGAGGACGCCCCAACCTTCGAGCTCGCCAGAAAGGAATTGCTCGGGGAGCAGCTCAGGCCTTTTGTCAGCAAAATCTGCGACGTCCATCATGGGGCTCTTTCAGTTGTTCGGGTCTGTTCAAGAGTGAGCGGACGAAATGAGTTTCATGCCCCGGCCGCGAGATGGGCGGACCATATCTCCAAGCACGAGTAAACGGGTTCACAACATATTTCGCATTGAAGTTTGCGCACCCAGCCCACACGGGCAGTAGGGCGGCCGCGATGCGCGCCTTTTTAGCGTAAAGCGTTGACGACGAACAAAGGAAACCCGGCGCTCGCGCCGGGCTAAGTCGAGGGAGGGAAATATGCCTCATGCAATCGAGACGGCCATCAACATGGCCCGGATCATTAGGTTCCACTCCAACAACGAAGCACTTCAAGAACGGCTCTCGCCTTACCTCGCCCTTGAACCTAATCTAGGAAAAAGCGCGCCAGGAATTCCCCCTCCGTAGGCTCGGAAACCGACTCCGCGTTACTTGGGTTCAAGCGTCGTCAAACTTTTGTCGAACTCGGACATGCGTTGCCGGATCTGGCTCGACTGTTTAAATCTGGCTCAAGCAACATGTCGGGGAACGATGATGCTGTACCCCGCCAGGGCTCTAGGCGCGCATAAGTCTGAGTTTGGTCCGGAAGAAATCGAGGTCATGCGTCAGGCTTATCAAGCCGCTTGCTCTGAACTCGAGCTCGATGATCCGACTGACCGCATCGCACTCTCAAACATTGTGCTGAGCTTGATGGGTGGCCGAGCTGACCTAAAGCCTGAAGCACTCAAGGACGATAGTGTGCTCCGATTCCTCTGGGAGAAAACAAAAACAGTTCTTCGAAAGGAAGAGGAGACTTAAGCGAAACAGACGGCGGTGCTGCCTCGGTTCAACGGCGGTCGGAAGTGAAGGAAACTAAGTCGCTCGGCCGAGTTTGTGGATTGAGCTGGGCAACTTGGGAGGTAGTCTTGGCAGCTGCTGAACTTGATAACCTTCTCGTCGGCATTCGGAACGCGCTGTCCCTAGCGTTGATACTTTGGTTGGCAATGCTGTCTCTCTGGATTAGCCACGCCTAACGAAGGTACACGGAGGAAAACCCGGCTCCGATTGTCCCAGCTGAGCATGGCCACGTGGCTGCCGTTAATGATCCGCGAAAGGGGGACGGCTAAAACGAGCGCCTCAACGTCTGGTGAAAGCTGGGTTCTTTGTCTTGATCCAGTGCGCACAGCGGCCATGCGAATACGACTTGCCTAGCCGCTTGCTCACAATGCCCTCTAATCCCAACGCACACGCGTGCCTGAATATCCGCTCGCCAGAGCCCTCTACGGCTTCGGAGAATTGCACCCCATCCCTCCGGGCGATGCGGTTTGCCAGCAGCTCGCGTCGTTCTTCAAGCGGTGATTTCCGGACGTCGTGACCGTCGATATGAAGCAAA
Source organism: Hyphomicrobiales bacterium (assembly GCA_025356415.1). Classification (GTDB taxonomy): domain Bacteria; phylum Pseudomonadota; class Alphaproteobacteria; order Rhizobiales; family Beijerinckiaceae; genus Terripilifer. The sequence continues at coordinate 17,006 of JANXTB010000185.1, read as the reverse complement.
TCGAACCCGACCAGAACGGCATTCGAGGCCGATGCTATGTTTCGCAGCGCGTGAAAGTCGCTGCGGCCATCTGAACGCAACACGACTGCCTCGCCGTCGATGATGATGTCCCCGCCTGACAATCCGGCGACAGCTTCCCGGATTCGAGTGAACGTGTCCGTAAAGTTAGTGGCCCGCCTCGACCAAAGCCGGACCACGCCGTTCTGCCTGATAGCAATCAACCGATATCCGTCGTGCTTGATCTCGTGAATCCAACCCGGCCCAATCGGAGGCTGGTCCGATAGTGTCGGTTGGCTCGGGACGAGAAAACCCTCAGGCTGGTGTTTACGATAGGCTGGTTTCGAGGTGCGCCATAGCATGACGGGGATATAATTTCGTCCGTTACCAGAGTCGAATCGCTGAGCTATGTCAGAACATCGCACCCCGCCTAACGGGTCTGGAGGCGCCGTTCTCGCCTATGCGCATTTGCCACCGAGCGATCTCGACGCCGACGACGGCGCCGCGACGAGGGAAATTTCCATGGCGTTCGAGGCTCCGAAACTCGAATAGACCGACTTGCCGCCGGGACCGCAATCCGATGCCCCCGCAAGGACGCAGCGCGATTCACGTCCGGACAACGTGTCAGAAGCGCCTCGTGGCGCATCTAGACCGCACAAAGCGGTATCCGGAGAACGGGAACCACCGAAGCGTCGAGCTGATCGCCGCCTTCACGCTCTATCCCTTCGGCCATGTCCTGGCGGCGAGCGTGATGCAGCGTTCCGGCGCGGGCGAGCTCGACGACCGGCGCTAGCGCTGATGAAGCGCGCCTCCATTGGTGGCCGACGAGGGCCTGACGTTCACCCTGCCAGTCATCTTTAGCGCAAAGAAGTGATCAGGGCGGGCGTTCCGGTGTAATGGTTCGCATCCAAGGCGCCGACTCCCTTGCCGCCGCCGCCTCAACCCTGATCTGCGATTGGAAGTAGGGCAGCTGTTCCGCGAACACTTGCTAGGCCTTCATTCAACAAGCTCAGCCGTTTGATTGGTGATCGGCTTGACGGCCGTCCCACCGCAATTGAGGGACAAGTTGGACGTGCCGCTGAACGAAACAGTCTTCGTAACAATCTGAGTGCAGCCCGTTGTACCAGACGCCCCGCCGACGAAAGTTAGGTCCACGCCCGGCATGTAAATGGCGCCGCCCCAATTTTGGGTCGATCCACCGTTAATGGTTAGGTTTGTCTTCATGGAGCGGTCGCCAAATAAGACAATGCCGGCAGTTGGTCCATCCGTCGGCGCCGTCAGGTCAACGGGCGAATTGCCATTGATGATGGCGGGGTTGTTATTCGGCTTCAGGGCGCCAGTGATGTTCGCCAAAACAATTGTCACCCCTCGTCCGTAGATGGACCCGCTACCGTTGAGGGTGAACGTGCCTGCGTCGACATAATAGATGCCGGGAGACATTGTGATGGCCCCTTGGATTGGCCCCGTCCACACGCCCGGATAGATGGTCCCGTTCGCTGGAAACGCTTGGGCTGTACTGGAATTGTACGTTGGGTACGATAAAGATGCATACGGGTCAGCGAGCGCGGTCGAGCCCCGGACGAGGCCACTCGACGCATTGATGCGGTCGTCGCCGACAATGCCCCCCGCCGAGACGGCCTTCGCGACCGTCAACGAGGACGAACCCCATGCGTAGAGACCTGACGCGCTCGACGAGTTGGTTGCGGCGTTGCACCCGTTCAGCGTCACCACTGCCGATCCCTGCAGTTCCACTGCTTTGTTGGCGTTGTTGTCCAAAGACAAAACGCAAGCGCCACCGCCCGTTACGTGACGCGCAACGGCTCTCGCCCGAACGGTAACCGAGTTATTGCTTATAAATTTAGCAAGCGACGGAACATACGACCGCTGGATAATAACTTCCACCGCATCCGTTCTGGATGCGTTTGGACCCGAACTTGGCGGCGAATTGACCACCACCGTGACGCCATCCACACCCTGAACAAATCCAGAAGCCGCAGCCACTGCTTGTCCCTGAGCTGTCGTGGCGGACGTGCTAGCATTTGCGAGCTTGCTGATCACCGCGGAAAGGGCGGCGGCATCCGCAGCACCCTGCATCTGCTCGTGGCGATAGGCCCAGTTCCCTACTTCAGTGGCAAGCACAGCGCCGGCGATGAGCACCGGCAGCAGCAAACCAGCGATAACCGCGAAAGTGCCGTCGTCGTCGCGCCAAAACTTCTTCACGCGTTTAGCCCCGCCAAAGTCGCTATCAATCAGGTGAGGCTGTTTGAAATTGACGTGAATTTGGCGTTTAGGCCGGTTCCTACAGCAGTGACTGCGGTGATGATGACGACCGCAATCAGGCCAGCGATGAGGCCGTATTCGATGGCGGTGGCGCCGGATTCGTCGTTGATGAAGTTCTTCAACATGTCGCGTTCCCCTTTTCTCCTAAACGGGTGCGACCTATAGGGAAAAGGGTTTTCGCCTCGGTTGAAATATTCGGTGAAATTCGAAATACCTCGACAAAAAATCTAAGAGCTCTTCGCGCTAGAAACCTTAATACTTCATCAAATTCGAAAGACCCTTTTGCTCAAAAGCGCGCCATCCCTATAACCGCTTGCATAGGAGCAATTTAGGAATTGGAAGCCATGCCCAGCGACGTTCTCACCAAGCACCTGCTCGACTGCATCAGCGTTTTAACTTCGGCACTGGCAGGCGGCGTTATTAGCCTCCTTGTTCACTGAGGGGTGGTCGATGACGCATCTTCTCGGGACCATTCTGGTGATGGCGACTGTCCTCGTCTCTTCGCTGGGAGGCTATCTCTATCTGTCTGGAAAGGCGGTGCTCGTCGGGTCGTCATACGAGAGCGAGCATCAGATTAGAACCTGCGGGTATTATCACCCGCCTCAAGGTATCGAGAGCCGCACGTCGGTCTCGACCGCTGGTCACGGCTGCGAGCTGATTGTCTCGTGGTGACTCCATTCCCTATCTCGCTAGCGCGGAGCGGGAGCACTTTTCTTTGTATTGCCATTCATTTACGTCAACCTCTCGGTAACACTGCCGTATCAGTGTGCAGTTATGGCGTTGTCCTGCGCCGACGAGACGACTCCGCGTGTTGCGTATCGTGGGGCCGTTTTCGCCTTCGGGCTGCTGGTGAGCGAGCTCCGCAATAACGGCGTGCCATCGTGGCTGTTTTGGCCCACGCCTCGCGTCGAGCCATAGCTCGTCCTAAGAACACTATAATGTCGTTACCTGCAGGTTTTTTCGGGACAAGACGGGAACAAACCGTATTGGGAATGGAAGCCCATCACGAAAACGTGTAGATCGAACACTACCCTGATTAAAGCCTAGGCAGGGAGGTGCTGTCGTGCCCCGTTATTTCTTACACCACGTCATGCGCGGGAATCGCATCCAAGACGAGGAGGGTTACGTCTTCGACGACATCAGCGCTGCCGAGTGGGGAGCCGTCCTGGACATCCGATCTATGGTTGGCCATGCCTTATTGGCAGGCGGCGCCATTCCTGACGGTCACGTCGAAATTGTCGACGAGAATGGCCGATCGGTTTCTGTGATCAAGCACCAGGACGCCCTGAAGCCGTCCTAATTTCTCGGCGCAGGGCTATTGTTCCGCCTGCGGCGACTCGCCTGGCAACGCTGCATCCGCAGCGATTTCGAACCGCATTTGCGTGACTTTGTCGGCCAGTTCCAGCCAGAGCTGCGCGATTATGATGTGGCTGAGCCGCATGCCTTCAAGGACTGTCTCCGCTTCATGGCACGCGCCAAGCGACCCCGACGATAACGCCGGGGCCGGGACGCTTACGTTACCGACCGGCCTCAACCTGCGCCGAGCCCTTTACATTGCTGGCGACACGCGCACCGCGCGCCGAGCCGGACGCGGATGAAGACGCGTTCCCCTTGGCCTGCGCGCGTCCCTGCAGGGGGGCCTTTGCCGGAAGCGCGAAGCTGCGCGACAGCACGAAGCCGTCCGTCACCGAATTCAATCCGCCCACCTTGGCGGATTGGTCAGTTCCTTTCGAGGCGCCACGACCCGAGCCCAGGACACCCTTCGTAGAAGCGGCGCCTTTCCCGGCGACTTGCTTGACCCGGTCCGTCGCCAACCCCGTCTTGCCGCTCAGCGCGCCCTTGGCATCCTCGAACGAGCCCCAGGCGCGACCGCCCCCGAGCCCGCCCGCGCCACTGGTGACGCTCGTGAGCGGCCGCGAGATGCCAGAGGCAAATCCGGGCTGAAGGCCATTGCCGCCGAGCGTGGCCCCGACCAAACCATTGCCGGAACCCGTCAGTCCACCGCCGAAGCCACCGAGCGGGCCGCCGCCCGCGCCAAGGCCAACAACGCCACCGAGGCCGCCGGTCGCCCCTGCGGCGAGCCCGCCAGCGCCTCCAAGGAGCCCTGCGGACGATGCCGGGCCGGCCGAGGCAAGGGCGCTCGCGAGAGCGAGGGAGATCGAAATGATCGTCTTGAGGGACGGCTTGCGGTTCATGGTCTTCCTCCTGTCAGGGGCCCGCGAATCTCGCCGGCCCATGAATCATTCTATCGTGGGAAAAATTACCACGTCAATCGGCGTGTGATTGATTCCCACGCGGGCTTGTGTAAGGTCGCGCTCATGTCACCGCCGCCCCGCAAGCCACCGGACGCCAAACTGCTCCAGGCGCAGATCTCGCGATTGATTCGGCCGATGGTAAGGCTGATGATCCGGAGCGGTTTTTCGTTCACCGCCTTCATGGATCTGGCGCGGAAGGTCTATGTCGACGTCGCGCTCAACGATTTTCGGATCGAGGGCAAGGAGCAGACCGACAGCCGCATCACCCTGCTGACAGGGGTGCACCGCAAGGAGGTTCGCCGCCTGCGCGAGGAGACGCCGGAAGACGCGTCCATCTCTCCAGAACTCTCGCGCACGAGCCAGATCGTGGCTCGCTGGCTGGGTGGCGCCGGCTATCTGGACGCCGCGGGCAGGCCCGCCCCGCTGCCGCGCTCCGGCCCGGCGCCTTCGTTTGAATCGCTGGTGAGCTCGATCACCAAGGACGTCCGCCCGCGCGCCGTGCTCGACGACTGGCGGGATCGGGGCCTCGTGACGGTCGACGCGCAGGACCGCGTGACCCTCATTGAGACCGCCATGCTCCCGAAGCCGGGCGAGGACAACCAGCTCTTCTACTTCGGCCGTAATCTCCACGACCACGTCGCCGCGGCCGCCGCCAATGTCGGGGGTGGCGATCGCCTCTTCCTCGAACGCGCGGTGCATTACGACGGGCTCACGGCGGATGCGGCGCACCGCCTCGAAACCGTGTCGCGCCAGCTCGCCATGCAGGCTCTGGAGACAGCCAACAAAGAAGCGCAAGACGTCTGCGCCGAGACCGAACCGGGCGAATGGCGCTGGAATTTCGGACTTTACGTCTATCTCGAGCCGCAGGGCGGCGCCGCGAGCGAGGCGCCCGGCCAAGAACCAAAATCTGGAGTGGAAGATTGATCCGTGTATCCCGGCGCGAATTGGCGCTCGCGCTTCTGTCGCTTGGCGCCTCGGCGCAATCCGCATTCCCGCAGGCGCCGCGCGACCAGGGCATTGGCGGCACGGGCGCTGCGCCAAAACCGCCAACCAGCGGCGACCGGGGCATCGGCGGAACAGGCGTGATCGGCACAATTCGCCGCTTCGGCTCGATTTACGTCAACGACCTACGCATCGCTTACCCGCCGTCCGCTGACGTGTTCATCGACGGCGCCCGGGTGCGGGCCAGCGACATGAAGATCGGCCACGTCGTGCAAACCATCGCGACGGGCGCCGACACCGCGCTCGTCACGGGCCGCATCGACATTGCCAGCGAAGTCATCGGAACCGTCGACAAGATCGTCCCGAACGGCCTCATCATTCTCGGCCAGAGCGTCGATCTTCGCGGTCTGCGGCAACGGGATTTCAAGGCCGGGGCCTTCGTCGCCGTTTTCGGACAGCGCCGGCCGAACGGCGTAATCGTGGCGAGCCTCATCGAGCCTAGGCGCCCGGGGCGCACGAAAATCGCGGGGCCGCTTGCGGTCGACGCGGCTGGCCGTCTTTCAATCGGCGGGCTCGCGTTGCGTGGCGTTCCGTCGGGCCTGGCGGGCTCCCGCATCAGCGTCGAAGGTGAACGTCAGGGCGACGTCTACGGGGTATCGCGTTTCCGCAACCTCGCCCGGCCCTTCGGGCCAGAGGTCGGCCGCGTCTCGATCGAAGGTTTCCTCGCGCCGGCGGGAGGACGTCTCGGGTCGGGACTGGTCGTTTCCGGCGCGTCGGCGGGGCGCGCGGGCGGCGCGTCGCTGGTCGTCGTCTCTGGTCGCGTGTCAGGTGAGGGAGAATTGATAGCGGGGGGTATTCGTCAGGACACGGGCGTTCAGATCCCGGAGCTGGGCGGTCCGGCCGTGCTGCAACCGCTGCCGGGCGCCGACCTGCTGCCCGGGGCCGCGAACAACGGCGGATTGCTCGGCGGCTCCGGCGGCGTGCTACCGACGCAGCCGGGCGGCCTGCTTCCATCCACCCCGAATCTCGGCCTGCCAGGCGGGGGCGGCGGGATCGGCTTGCCAAGACTGAGGCGCTAGAGCAGTGCTCGGCGGGTTCAGCGTTTCGTTCGCGTAAAGACGAGAAAGTGGTGACGGCACGTGCATTTTCGCACGCGCCCTTGGATGTCCAACAAAATGCGCCACACTGTTCGCGAGACAACGAGGATCGGGGCGAGAATGTCCATTTTTGCAATTCAGCGCAGCAGCCCGGACGATCGACCGCCGAAAGTCATCGTTGAAGCCGAGGGGCGCGTCGTGGCAGAAGTCGAGACGTTCTCGGCGCGTCACGCCGAACTGGTTAGCTGCGATCTCGCCCTGCTCGCCGCCCGGACGAATCCGGACGTCGGGGTCCTTTTTTCGGCCGCCGCTTAATTGCTCCGCGTTGCAGCCAGCATGGGGGCGCACACGCCAACTTCTCGCAAGTTCCGGGCGAGATAAGGCGTGCGCTTTCTGCGTTATTTCCAATGCCTGGCTGTTTGGTGAGCTACTTCCGCAAATAGCTTTCGGTTGGGGAATAGCGGGAGCGGTCACAAAGACGCAATCTGGCGCGCCGAATGACAACTCTGGAAATTCTGGCGCATCGCCTTAAATGTCTTTTGTCCGCGGGCGTATTTGCCAGAGGCGGTGCATCACGTCCGGCTGGCGGCTGGACCGGGTGTACGTCCCTCTCCAGATGCCCCGCGGGTGCGCCCGGTTTGGCTGAGCCGCCAGCTCCGCCCCCGGGCGCACGCTTAGCCGGATAGGGACCACAGGCGCCGACCTGCGTGTCAGGGTCGTTGTGCCTCGCCTCCGCTCTGTATCAACTGTCCCACGAATGCTCGGCCGGCAGGCGGCTCCGCCCCGCGCGCCACCAGGGCCCAAATCTGGCGCGGTGAAGAGATCCGGGAGCGTTTTGCGCGGATCTTTGGGCGCCTGCTCGATCTCGAGCGCCAACGCCGTCTCCGGCTCATTCCGGCCGGGTACTTGTCCGGCACGACTTCGAATTCAACGACCGTCGTGATTTCCACGCTTATTTCATAGCCGCGCCGCTTCGCGTTCGGCTGACCATGCGGAGGAGAGTTCAGATAACGACGACCGGCATTTTCTTCAGCCACCGAAACCTGATCGAAAGGATCTCCATAGTTGGCGCGAGCGCCCTCGACGAGGCCGGCGTAAAACCCATGCGGCTAGCACGCGGGAGGGCGCAATGGGTGTCGAGTTCGTCAATTTCGGAATGAATCGCGTGCACGGCGATAAACGTCGAGCCCCAAGATACCCGACTTTCTTGGCCGGACAGATCCAAGTTGGAGAGGGGCACCCGACACCCTGCGTCATACGCGACCTATCAAGGTCAGGTGCGCGCCTTGAATTGCATCCGGAGGCCGCCATCCCAGCGACTTTCGAACTGCGCATCATGTCCCGAGAGGCCGCCTATACTGGAAAGCTGGTCTGGCGCGACCAGGAGCGAGCCGGCGTGCGCCTTGAGGTCCAGCATCAGACCTGATGCGATCCTTCTGCCTTGCCCTGCCTACCCTCTGCTCCTCTGAGTTCGGCAGATAGGGCGGCGGTGTACCGTCCGTTCGGGCATGCAAATGAGCCCTGCGCAAAGCGTGGCATGTCTGCCCGGAAGAGACCGCTCTCTTGTCCGCTGCTTAAGACGATTCTTACCGTCGTCGGTTGGTGTGTTCAGCCGCTGGTCGAGTTCATCGCCACCGCCAACCTACCGTGAACGTCTGCTCTGGCCATGACGCTAACGGCGGCTTTTTGCAGCCGTCATTGGTGTCGTCGGGCGAAATTAATCGGGCTCGCAACCCAACTCAGCCAGATAAACGTCGTCAAAATTGGGCCGCCCGCGCTTAAAGGCTGCCGTAGGGCTGTGCGCCACACCACCCAACCCTGATGCGGAGTACCTTCATAGCTGTCCGCACCTCTCCGGGGCGCTACCCCCAAGGGGGGAAATGCGAAGCCCACGAATTGCTGCGCTGGCGAAACTGTGTACGATACCCTACACAGCTGAGCCTCCAAAGGTAAGGCTTACGCTAGGCTCCGTGGGCGAATGGAGGGGTACTTGTCATTGCTTGACCCATCGTTCTTGTTGGCCATTTCAGAGACAATCGGCCTTATTTACGATTGTGCGCTCGATCCGCAGAAGTGGCCCAATGCTTGCCGAAAATTAGCCGATTTGTGCGAAAGCACGGCTGGCGGAATCTGCGTCCACGACACGCGGCACGCACAGAATGACCAGTTGTTCGTCTTTGGCTACAAACCAGATTTTCTGGAGCGCCTCGGGATCCATTATGCCGCAAGTCCTATGGTCGCCTCGGATGCTCTCGCCAGTCTCGGCGATGTCAGCGCGCTGTCGATTGGCGAGGAAAACCTGTCCGAGACGCGCTTCTATCGCGAGGTTCTTCAACCGTTCGACATCCGAGACATCATCTGGTTTCCAGCCTTGCGAACCCGAAGCCGAATGGCCTCCATGCATGCGTCGCGGAGCGAGAAGCTTTCATATTATGACCAACGCGAGATCGACGTCTTCAAACTCATCGCTCCGCATGTCTGTCGCTCACTCGTCATCTCCGACGCGCTCGACATCAGGGCGCTCAAATCTGAAATGCTGGAGCGGACCCTCGACAAACTTCTCGCCGGCGTGTTTCTGACCGCGCGGGACGGGCAAGTTGTTTACATGAACGCCGCCGCGCAGCGGCAGATCAAGGATGCAAAGGCCGTACGACTCATAAACAACCGCTTGTGTCCTGCCGACTCTGTCGCACACGCCGCGCTCTCCAAAACGATAGCGCAGGCGGCATCGGGAAAATACGAGATCAATATCACATCACATTCGTTGGCAATCCCGGACAAGGACGGACACGGATACGTAGCGACCTTCCTGCCGATGGAGCAATCTGAAAGGCGCGAAGTCTTCGCGCCTTATGCAGCGACTTGCGCTATTTTCATGCAAGACCCGCAAGCATCACCGCTCATGCCCGGAGAAGCCTTCGCCAGACTGCACGGGCTGACAGGAGCAGAGCTGCGCGTCGTGCTTGCTCTGTCCCAAGGGCTGGGCGGCAAGGAATCGGCGGAAATTCTCGGCATCAGTGAACCGACAGTTCGCAGCCATTTGCAACGTATCTTCTCGAAGACCGGCACGACCCGCCAGAGCCGCCTGCTCCAGTTGCTCCATAATTCCACTCCCGCTGTCAAAGGAGCAAAATAGCCCGGCAGGATGTATCTGCGCTTGATTTAGGAGTGACGCGTCGCGCCGATGATTCAAGTATTTGTTTAACGAGAGCGCCCTAAATTCATTCACCTGAACAGATATTATGGACTCCATCATTCATTCCAATGATGCGTTATTTCGCGGCTTTCATAACCTTGGTGCTGGCGCATCTGGTCGCCGTGTTTGCACTCAGGGGTGGCTCGCATGAATATTGGGTACGTTCTCTTCGCCGCTGGAATAATCGGTGTCATGGCTTGGAGCGGAAGTTTGTCCGCCAGCACGCGTACGGACCCGGTGGCCGCGCCCACAGAATGCGTTCAGACTCTCATGGGCGACATCGCGATGTGTGAGTGAACATCCGCTTTTTCAGCGGCGGCGCTGCGGCGCAGCGCCTAACGTGTGTGCGGTATAGCGGAGCGCTCGCGGCGTTGTCCTACGGAGTTGCGTAATGATACCTGTGCTCAGTTACCTCGTCGCCGGCTTAGTAACGGCAGGCTCGCTTGGACACAATGCCCGTTCGACCACAGAGACACGTATTGGCGAGACTGCATATGAGTGTCCAGCAACTTATAAGTTAGCCACAAGAAAATCAGGTGAAGTCATTTGCCTTCGCTTCAGGAAAGACCTTCCCCGCTAATCGCTACGGGCGGTCGCAAGCCGCCAGTGCGACTGGGCCGCTGCTAGTTTCTCATAGGTGAGCTCATTGGCGATAGAAGAGCTCCATAGCCTGCGACCCTTCAAGGGCGCCGTAGGGCGGAGCGCAAAAGCCTCAATTGTCGTGGCGAGAACCCCTATCATCTGTTGCGATGATGCGGGTGCACAAGGAGCTTCTTATCCTCTGATCTGACGCATCTTGACGTCAGGTCAGAGCCCCGAATGGCCAGGTAAGACTCCGTCATGAAGGTCGCAATGCATAAATTCTCTACTATCATTATCGAGTGCGTCTTCGCTGCGGGCCACGTGAGGGGATCCTTTATGCGGATCAGTGCGGTCGTATCGATAATTTTCTTTTCACTCTCCGGAACCATCGTCCTTGCTCAGGAGCAGCAAAACGCCGTCGACCAACAGAACTCGCACGAGCAACAGAGTGAGAGCGAGCACTTCGTGTGCAAGGATTCCGTTGATCCGCGCTGCATGACGGAATAACGAGCACTTCCGAATCGAGGAACGTGCGCCCGCACTGGCGGCTGAACGGGGTTGCTACCGAACTTTTTCGGCTGACAAGGTGGAAAATGCTGAGAAGTGGTGCTGAGACGTTGAGTGATTTGGTCATTCAGGGTCACGAGCGAGTGTATATTGCGTGCACCAAGTGCATCCGAACCGCGAACTATGGTCTTTCGGGTCTCATTATGAGCTATGGGATCGACAAAGGTTTGCCTGACCTACTGGCTGAACTCAGCAGAAATTGCCCGCAAAGAGCTGCGCAGGGTCGCGAACGTTGTGGCTCGGATTTCTGGTCAGATGCGCGCTAGGTAACAAGAGGTTCCGAGCCGCTTAACGCTAGGCGCAAGTAGGACCGCCACGCTGCGACATTCTCCATTAAAGAAACGAGAATTAACGGAGCGGGCTGCCCGCGCCCCTCCAAGGGCACCGTAGGACGGTGCGCGTAACTTACCGTCCGACGATGGTGATGAGAATTATTCGTGCCATAAGAGCGGGGTCTAACGTTTGTTGAAATCCAGCAGGGCAGCATAATTGGCCTCAACAATCTGCTGCCAGCGATGGGCGCGCTCGCGCTCGTCGGCACGTTGAGACTGGCGTTTTTTGGACGCACCGAAGATTGCCACTGTCCTCTACTGGGTGGCTGCTTTGTTCATGATTATTGCTGCGATGGTGACGCGCTTTGGGAACCAGCCGCTCAATGGCATCGTGATGCAGTGGAATGGGATGCCACCGGCAGGATGGGAGGGCCTTCGTGACCGCTGGTGGGGTCTTCACCAGGCCCGGCTCGCCGCCGGGGTGGTCGCGGTAGTGCTGCTGATCATGGCCGTATTGATGGACCGAGCACGTCAGCTTTAATCGCTAGCCTCCTTCGCGGCCCAGCCGCTTAAGAAGCAGGCCGGCCGCGCGCCCTCAAGGGCACCGTAGGGCCGTGCGCTTCGGCGTGCCTCGAAGACGCTTGCGGACGGGCCCGCCCTTGCCTATTCACGATTTAAACGGCGGAACGCAACACGCTCGTCCAAGGGGGAATGATGGTCAAGCTTGGCGACTGGGATCTGTCGCGCACAGCGATGGGCTGGCTTTCGAGCACGCCGCGACGCACATTCGTTCTTTACCCTCTTGTTGTCGCATCACTAGATTTCTGGTTGAAAAGCGGCGTCCACATCCAGTGGACGGGTCTTCCCTTGCTGGCCTGGGGCTACCTCCAGTACCGATTGAGCGGCGAGTACCGCACCCGGCTGGGCGGCGGCGGTCCCGGCATCCACAAGCCGCCGGTTCGACTGGTCACGACAGGGATCTACCGCTTCACCCGCAATCCAATGTACTCGGGGCATCTCATCTTCATGCTCGGCCTGGCGATCACATTCGCTTCCCCGTTCGCCGCCGCCCTGCTCGCCTTCCATCTCTGGTGGTTTCATCGCCGGGTGCTTGAAGACGAGAAGCACATGAAGCGATTGTTCCGCCCCGAATATATGACTTACGCGCAGCGGGTTCGCCGCTGGGGGATTGTTTGAGCCCGGCGGCGCGCGCGAGCGCGTTGCTTCTCCCGTCTCTCTGCCTCGCCGGCCTCGCCGCCAACGTCTCGGGCCGCACGATGGAACCGCTCGTTACGGTCGTTTCCGCGGACCTGTCGGTCAGCATTGCAAGCGCCGCGCTGCTGACGTCCGCCTACGCCTTGCCGTTTGCGCTCGGGCAGCCGCTGCTCGGACCTTTCGGCGACATCTACGGCAAATCTTTCGTCCTGAAAATCAGCGTCAGCGTCCTAGCCTGCGCCTTGCTGTTGGCCGCGATCGCGCCGACGTTCGAACTACTCGCGCTCGCGCGATTTTGCGCCGGCTTCGCCGCCGGAGGCGTCGTACCTGCATGCATGGCGACGATCGGCGACGCCTATCCGCCAGAGCGCCGGCAGGTCGCCATCTCGACTTTTGTGACGATGGGTCTGCTGGCGCAGGTTTTCGCGACCAGCGCATCGGGCCTCGTTGGCGCCGCCTTGGGCTGGCGATATGTCCTGTGGGGCACGGCGGCGATCGGCTTAACCGGCGCCGCTGCCTCGGTGAGCGCTTTGCCGCGATCTGCAGGCAAACGCGATCAGCGTTTCAGTGTCGGACTGGTCTGGTCGAATTATCGGCTCGTGTTCCGAAATCCGAAAGCCATCCTTTGCTATACGACCGTGTTTCTCGAAGGCGTCGCCCTCTATGGAATCATGCCCTATGTCGGCGCGATCCTGCGACTTCATAGGCTCGGCGGCGCGCGCGAAGCCGGCATCATCATCGGCGCGATCGGCGTCGGCGGTTTGCTTTACGTCTCGTTGGTTTCGGCGCTCCTGAAGCGCTGGACGCGGCGCCACTTCATGGCGGCGGGCGGGCTGCTGATGGTCGCAGGTCCGCTGGCGCTTGCCTTCGTAGATCACTGGCCAACGATCGCCGCCGCTTTCGCGATCACGGGCGTTGGCTTCATGCTTCTGCACAATTCCATCCAGACGGAAGCGGTGGACCTTGCGCCAAGTGCACGTCAATCCGCTTATTCTCTGCACGCCTTTTCATTTTTTACCGGTCAGGCGTTCGGGCCACCCCTCTTCGGCTTCAATTTGAGCCATCTGGGCGCGGCTCCAGCGTTGATGCTGAGCGGCGCTGTTCTCGCAGCGACAGGACCTGTCATGTCTCGCCTGTTCCGTCGGATTGACGACACCGCACAATAGGTCGTCAACGATCCACCGCTCTACCTCGTGAAGTCCGCGATGCCAATGCATGCGCGCGTATTTTAAAGCCAATATAAATTTCGCATTCAGCGCTTACCTACATTGGAATTACTCCAAATCTAATGTTCACCGCAACCTATTGACCCTTGCATCTTGCGCACGTAAAGCCCGTTGCAACAGGAGGATTGCAATGCGTTTCTTTTTTCCGTCGCTTGTGTGCGCTGCAGTTTGCGTCTCTACCTTGCTCACAACTTCGACTATGACTCTCGCGCAGGATGCAACCGCACCACCCGTCTTTCGTGAGGTGGAAACCACCTATCTTTTTGGCTTCACCACCGGGTCTGACATCGGCCTCGAAGGCGAAAAAGAAGTGTCGTTCGAAACAGTCGGAAACATCGGGAAGCGAGCCGGCGACTATCGCGCCTTGCTGCACAAGCTCGAATTCGAATACACGCCGACGCAATTTTTACAGATCGAACTCGCCGCGCTGGCTACGTCGCTGCGTATCGACAACACGCCCGGCATGGAAAACCGTAACGGTTCGAATTTCGCGGGCCTCTCTGCGGAGATCCGCTACCTCCTGGTTGGGCGCGGTCCGGGATCGCCGTTTGGCCTGACGGTCTCCTTCGAACCCGAATGGGGGCGCCTCTCGCATTCCAGCGGCGACCCTGAAACGAGCTTCGCGGGCGAGATGAAATTGCAAGCGGACACGGAATTGATCCCCAATCGTTTCTATGCCGCTGCAAACCTGATTTATGAGCCCGAAGTGGCGCGGGCCCGCGGGACGACAGTCTGGGAGCGTGAATCGTCGTGGGGCGTCTCTGGCGCACTGGCCTATCGTTTCACCCCATCCCTGACGCTGGGCGCGGAACTCGGACATTTCAGGACCTACGCTGCCGGGCTGCTGTTTAAAACCTTCGAGGGCCAGGCTACTTATCTTGGGCCTACGCTTTACATGCAGCTCACCAAGAAGACTTTCATTCAAGCGGCATGGTCGACGCAAATCGCCGGCCATTCTGCAGATGAACCCGAACGGGCGTTGGATCTCGCTAACTTTGCCCGCCATAAGTTCAAGATCAAAGCTGCCATGGAATTTTGATCGGAGTTCGAGACAATGCGACTTATGAAAATCATCGCAGCCGCTCTGCTGCTCGGTTGCTTGACCGGACCGGGCCGCGCCGCCGACGAAGTCACCGTCGTCATCACGATTAAGAACCACCGTTTTGAGCCGGCTCGCCCGAAGGCGCCTGCAGGCGTTCCGCTTCTGCTTCGGATCACCAATGCGGATTCAACGCCCGAGGAATTCGAAAGCAAGTCGCTGCGCGTCGAACGCGTTATTGCGGGCGGGTCGACGAGCGTCATCAAGGTCCGGCCGCTTTCATCCGGGTCCTACACGTTTTTTGGGGAGTTCAACGACGCGACAGCGCAAGGGACGCTCGTCATAGAGTGAGGCTGGCGCATGTTGTCCTCCCTCTTTACGGTCATGACCGGTAACGCGGCGGGCGCGAGGGCGACCCCGGCCGGAAAGCATGCAAGCAGCGGCCCCGGCGTTGTCGGGAACCTCCGGCGACATCGTGACATCCAATGGGCGTCTTCGTTGAAGGAGGAAACCTATGTCCCGAAACAGACACCTACCCTGGCTCGCCGCTGCGTTCACGCTCGGAGTGTTTCCTAACGCCTTTGCTGCCGATCAGGTCGAGAAGGCCCCTCCACCGGGCGCGTATAAAAAGGTCAGCGAACTCGTGAAGCTGCCGGATTTCCTGCCCGGCCTCGGTCAACTCTTTGTCGATCCCAAGACCCTGCTGGCGGGTCCTTTTCTGGCCTATGATCATGACGGCCGGCTCGTGAGCACGGTATACATGCTGCCGATCGAAGACCTGTCCAACAAGGACAAGCGCTTCGATGACCTCGCAGGGGCTTGGGTCCGGTTGGCATCAATTGGCGTGGGGACATCAAGTTCGGGGCGTGGCCGGGTCGATCAGTAATGTATGCAGGCTATGCGCGAGTCGTTTGAAGTATCTCGGTCAGAATTAAAAATCGGTGGGAGTGTTAGGGCCGAGCATTCCAATGCGTCCTCGACAAGCGACGGATACCTCATATCAACTCCTTCGGCCGACCATTTCTTGCGCGATAACTTAAGGGAAGGATCGACTTCGGGAAGGGCAGCGCTAGCGCGCCGCCCCCATCAGGCGAGTGCGATAAAGTCGTGGTCCCCGCTCCCCTGCAGAACCAGAAAAACCGCTGATCCGTCGCCAGCATTGGCGACATGATGCGGCCGCCCAGGGCTTACCGAATAGGTCTCCCCAACCGTGAGGCGCATCACTCGGTCCGGCTCGCGGAGTGACAGACGGATCGTTCCGCTGATGACGTAGAACGTGTCTTGCGCTTGTGTGTGGTAATGCCAGGGGATGGTTTGCGTCGGGCCAATTTGCATCTCCGCGATGCGAAAGCCAGGCCGCGCAGCGTGATAGGCGCGACGTTCAACTTCATACGTTCGGGGTGGTGCGATTTCCGACTGCATCTGCGCGTTCTCTCCAATCCTGATAAAAATCTGTCTCGCGTCCCCGCGCCCAGTGCAAATTCCACTTTTTACGCCGCATCACGAATTCCGTGCGCGCTCGCTACGAAGACCCGTCAAGACCTTGAGAGTGCAAGCCATCGACGCCCCCCGTGCGAAGCCGGCAAACGCGGCTTCGTTGCTGCGCATCATGTACCCGTGGCGCACCGCGGGAAACACGTGTAGTTCGACGTTCTTGGCGGAACCTGCGATTGCGCGACAGGCCGCGAGCACCTCGTTCGACGCATGATTGTCCTGGTCGCCCCATAGGAGGCGAATGGGCTTTCTGGTTCCGTCGAGTTCCTGAATGTGATCCAACATATCGCTTCCGTGGCAGGAGACGCCTGCCAAGTAGCCGAGGCGCTTTGGTCCTATAAGGGCGTATGGGCCGCCATAGCAGAAGCCCATCGCCGCCGCCGCTCCGTTGAATTCGGGCAAGGTGGCCAGGAACGCCAGAGTGTCGACCAGGTCCGCTTCTCCGACCCCGATCTTGGCCTTGCGCGGTTGCGATCGCTGGCCTGCTTCCGCGGAACCGCGAGAAAGCGGCCCGGGGATTGACCGCCAGAAGAGGTCCGGGGCCGCGGCTATGTAGCCGTGCTCTGCGAATTCGTCGGCTATCATCCGGATGTCTTCGTCGACACCGAGAATGGAGGATGCGAGCACGACCGCCGGGACACTGTCCAGGCGCGTTGGAAGGGACAAGTAGCAGTCGAAGCGGCCGCCGCCCCTGGATGTGATCTTAGAGGTGGCTCGGGAAATCTGGACAGCCGGGATAAGTGGGAAATCTGCCTGAACGCGGCATAATGCCGAGGACAGGAGAGAGCATGAGTAAACGACCCCGCCGGAACCACAGCCCGGTCTTTAAGGCGAAGGTGGCCTT
>JANXTB010000179.1 GCA_025356415.1 Hyphomicrobiales bacterium | reverse complement strand
CTACGCCGGATTAGGCCGAGTTGAGCTTCTGAAGATCCTGCTCGGCCCGATCCCGCTCGTCGACTGTCTCCGCCTCATTTCGCGTCCTCGTGGTCTTTTGCCGCTTATCTCGAATGGCAGCGGAGCCAACGCTTTTCAAAGCCGAAGGCATCATCCGGGCCCCAGCACCAGCCCTCCTGACGCACCTGATCCATGGCTGCGTCCATCTTACCGCAAGCCTCGACGGTCTTCGGATTATCACCACTGCCGCCCCGGCATTGACCGGCCAGGCGGTCAACGCGATTGATGAGCGCCTTTGCCCTGCCGGTCGGCATTTCTTGAATAGGATCGATAAATTTGCTGTTGTGCAGCGTGAGTTCGCTAACGCGACCATGATCGAAGCTTTTTACAGTGAGGCGAATGTAGCCATCGACGCCGGCTGTCCAGCAACCGGTTCCAAAGCCGACTGTTCCTTTGGTTGGGTGCTCGACGTCGGCAATAACACCACCTGCACCACGGCCACGACATTCAGGAAGCAGCGCCGGGTCATCGAACAGGCGAAACACAGCCATACCCCCACTGATCGGAATTTTGGCGACAGATATCTCTCCAGCACTTGCTGAGACGGGCGATCCAAGACACAACGCCGTCCCAGTAAGAAAGAGAATTTTGCTGATGTATTTCACGTCGACCCCTCAGGCGAGGTTGTCGACGTAACGTGCATTGGCTCAAGAGTCGACGCAGATGATGCCAGGATAGTTACTCAGATCACCAACCCGTGACACAGGCGAAACCACGATTGGGCTCTAGCTCGCAGCGGCAGCGAAGTCCTTCAAGGCCTGCTCGGCCCTCTCCCGCTCCTCATCTGTCTCCGCCTCTTCGACGTGCGACTCCGGGATGCGGCGCATGCTTCGCGTGACAAGGCGTGATCAAAAAAACAACGCGTTCGAGCCCGTTTCATCAGATCATCAGCTTGAGAATCTGATTTTTGCTCCCGACCTGCGCCCGAATCGCTTGTGAATAGCCAAGCAAACAGATTGACTGCGAACCGTACCCCTGTAAGTCTCTGTTTTGTAAGTGAATTTACGGTTAGATGGCGCGCCCGAAGAGATTCGAACTCCTGACCCCCAGATTCGTAGTCTAATATAGCGGATTACGCGATATTACGTTACACTACGCTTATATTCTATTTTTCAATAGGTTGTTGCGATGGCATTACGGCTGGCTACTCCGTGTTTCTCGCTATTCTGCGGACATAGTGCGGACATGGCGCACGCTCCAAGCGCTCCGAATTGGAGCAATCCCCGGCGCGAGCGCATCCCTTTAGAAGCGGAACAGCTAAAGGGCCGTCCAAGCCGTCCAGGCCGTCCCAACGCGCGATATGACAGGCGGTTACGCGCACCGCCATACCCGTCCGAAGCCGTCCTAACGCCGTCCGACGCGAACCGGAAGACGTCCACATGGCGCGCCTGACGAAACGCACCATCGATGCGGCGGAAGCCGGACCCTCAACGCGCTTCCTATGGTGCGGCGAGCTTCGAGGCTTTGGGCTGCGGATCACATCGGCGGACGTGAGGTCCTTTGTGTTGCGCTATCGGAACGCCGCCGGGCGTGACCGGATGCTTACCATTGGCCGTTATGGCGTTCTTACGGTGGACCAAGCGCGCGATGACGCGCGCCGGCTCCTCGTTGAGGTGGCGACGGGAAGCGATCCTGCTGGCGAAAAGCAGGCCTTTAAGAAAAGCGCATCCGTAGATGACCTCTTGGACAAGTACATTTCAGAGCACGTCAGCAAACTCGCCGCCTCGACGCAAACTGAGGTGAAGCGGCTTGTTGATAAGCACATACGCCCCGAGCTTGGGAAACTTAAAGCCGTCGATTTGAAGCGGAGCGACGCCGAGCGATTACACCGAGCGATGCGTAGCACACCACGAAACGCCAATCACGTGCTCGCTCTTCTGTCCAAGGCTTGCGCCCTCGCCGAGATCTGGGGCTTACGCGAAGAGGGCCGGAATCCATGCCGAGGGATCAAGCGATTTGAGGAAAGCCATCGAGAGCGCTTCCTCGCACCGGACGAACTCAAGCGGCTCGGGGAAGCGTTGGAAGAAGCCGCGACAGCTGGCTTGCCGTGGGTTGTCAAAGCGAAGGGGCCGACGGCACGCCACCTCGCGAAGCCGGAAAATCGCAGGTCTCCCGTCAATGCGGACGCGCTTGCGCTCGTGCGGTTCTTGCTTTTGTCAGGCGCGCGTCTCTCCGAGGGCTTGGAGTTACGCTGGTCTGACGTTGACGCGAAGGCGGGAACCATTGGACTTCCAGAACGCAAAGGCGGAGCCCGGCGCTCGCACCCTGTGTCGGCCGCTGCGCTTGCTGTTGTGGCGGCGCAGCCACATGCGAAGGGTGCTAAATGGGTGTTTCCTTCACCTTCCGGCCTCGACAAGCCGCTTTCCAAATCCATCGCGGAGAACACTTGGCAGCGGTTACGCGCGCACGCCGGGCTAGATGATGTACGGTTGCACGATTTGCGCCACACCGTTGGCACTGCTGCGGGCCGCTCAGGCGCGAACGCTTTCCTCGTGCGCGATATGTTGCGGCATTCAAACGTGACAATGACGCACCGCTATGTGAACCGCGATATTGATCCGCTGCGGGCTCTTTCAGATCGAATCGGCGAAGAGCTTTCATCATCTCTTTCGCCACCGCCGCCAAGTCCCGCAAGAGACGCGACCGAGGAGCCCATATGAGCCCTGTGCTTCCGCCTGACGGTTCCGGCTCCGGTTTTCGACGGTGGCCGGCACACGTCAAAGCCGTATCGCTTTGCGACGCGGTTTCCGTGCTCGACCCGCCGCGTGGACATAATGGGCCTATAGCCGATGAAAGCGTGTTGCTTCGGAGTGCGGCAGACTTTGCCGACAGGGCCGGCAAAAAAGCGACTTGGCTCCATATCCCCTCGGAGCGTATAAGCGCCGATTTACGCTTTGCACTCGCGATAGATATTGAAAATGGGCCACGCCGCGCGCGAGCTATTTTGTGTCGAGCGTTTGCCAGGGCCGATGTTGTCGCGGCGAAGCATGCGCAGGAGATTGATGATCGGCAACATGCGACCGCCACATCTCGAAAGATTCACGACGAACTCGAAGGGTATCAGTCAGCTTTCGTTCTGATTAGGCGACGGTATCATAATTCAGACAGATGCGAGGATCTTGAGAGAGAAGCCGAACAAGCCATTCGAACTCTTCGAGTGGTAGCTGAGCGGCTAAGGGAGATTGGAACCGCAGGCGTAGCTTTCGGAAGAAGTCTGCAAGATCCTGGGCGCGCGCCACGCGTGGGGGAGTTGTTTCTCACGCTCAGGATTCTAGAGCTTTGCGCCCTCGCAACAGGTGAAACCCCGGTATTCTACGACGCATGGATAAGCAGGCCTGACCCTCCTGCTTTTCTCCTCATGGCCTACGCAGCCCATTCGATCATGGGAAACGTGAAGGCGAGCAGAGGTGAGAAGAAGGCCATAGGCGATTCTCTAAATCGAGCAAGAAAGTTTGAGGAAGGAGGCGCTCCCAATCTCAAAGAGCGATGGCCGAACGAGTTCAAGAAAGGGCCTGAGGTCAGGAGACTCTGCTCGGGCGCCCTTGCGAGCGAAGGGGTAGCGCTGAACGTCTGGGCCGGCCCGCCACCGGCCACACGCACCGAGGCTTACGAGGAAAAAGCCGAGTAGCCTATCCTGTTCCGCCACGCATTGGAGGAGTGTCAACCGTGTTAAGTCACGTCAACCTGCATTCCGGGGAAACCTAGTTTTTGGTTGGGGTATTTTTTAGGTTGGATTCTTGCAAGTCGTGCGCCGTATTTAGGAGGCCTCCACTCACCATAGGAGGCCCTAGTGGAAACCAAAGCGCATACCCTCCCGCCCCGCCTCTTGACAGAAAAGGACGTGGCTCAGGCGTTGAGTCTTTCTGTCCGAACAATCCAAGCCTTCCGCCTTCGAGGTGGCGGGCCGCGGTTTATTAAGATCGGCTCGCGTGCGGTTCGCTACCGGCCGGAAGATGTGTCCGCCTTTCTCATAGACGCCGCCCGCACTTCAACGAGCGATTTGGGGGGCGCACAATGAAAGCGCCTATCTTGGACGGACGCCGCATCGATCAATTCAGCGTCTCGG
Organism: Hyphomicrobiales bacterium; assembly: GCA_025356415.1. Lineage (GTDB taxonomy): Bacteria > Pseudomonadota > Alphaproteobacteria > Rhizobiales > Beijerinckiaceae > Terripilifer. Next base: position 17,837 of record JANXTB010000179.1, on the reverse strand, counting down.
TCTTGTGTCCTTGGTGTGAAAAGCACCATTCACATGGCTCAACTGAAGGCCATCACGTCGCCCATTGCGACCCGCTCCCAGCGTGGCCCCTTCGAGTCTCTGGCGCATCGCCCTTCTTGAGCACGGGGTACAGCATCAACATCGTAGAAGACTCGGCACCGTCTTCTCCTTCATTACTCAAGCAGAGCCCGAACCCGTATCGCGTCCAAAAACTCGGCCCACTCGCGGCGAGACTAGAAGACCGCGAGTATGTACTCCGAAAAGCGATTTACGCAGTTCTGGACCTTCGTGGCACGTGGTGTGGATCTGTTTTCGAGTGCGATATTTCTGGCGCGAGACTTAGCGCCACGAGAAAACGGTGGAGCCTTGTGCGCGCCGGCGCGAGGCGGATGGAATCCGGCACCGACCAATTAGGCCTCTTCGCTGCGCTCGCTGGCGTTCCAGCGGAAGTCGTAGCCGTTCGGCTATTCGAAACCATTGCGGGTGTTTGGCTCGACGCATCCGCCGCGCTCGATATTTCCCGCGCTGTTGATGAATGGCGCAAACGGGGCGCGCCCGCCGGACGCCGCTGGGGTGAGGCTCAATGATTGCGCCGCGCCGACCCATCGCTTTTAAGCGCATCGCGGAAGCGTCGCTTTCCCATCTCGAAACTATCTGTAGCCGTTGGCTTCCTGACGGCCGGCGCGAAGGCCGCGAATGGGTGGCTCGCAACCCACGGCGAGCGGACCGGAAGCCCGGAAGCTTCAAGGTCAATCTCGTAACGGGCCGCTGGGGAGACTTCGCCACCGGGGAACGAGGCGGAGACATGATCGCCCTCGCCGCTTTCCTTTTCACTTTGAATCTTGGCGACGCCGCGCGGAGCGTGGCCGACATGCTTGGGGTTGATCCGCATGAATGATCCGTTTGCAAGTATCGCCGATTCGGCCAAAAGCGCAGCACCACCATCGGCGCAATGGGTTCCGACAACACCCGTGCCAGACAATGCGCCGACGCCTCCCGAAAGCCATCCGCGGCTTGGAAAACCGTCGCAGCGCTGGACCTATCGCGCCGCCGATGGATTGCTTCTCGGGTACGTTTGCCGCTTCAATTCAGAGGCGGGAGAAAAATGCTTTCGCCCGTTGGCATTCTTCGCGCCTGCGGCTGGCGGCGCGTCGCGATGGCGTTGGGAGACATGGCCCGCACCGCGCCCGCTCTACGGCTTGGATCTGCTCGAAGCAAGACGCTCCGCGCCCGTTTTGCTGACCGAAGGGGAGAAAGCTGCGGACGCGGCCGGCCGCCTCTTGCCGGACCATGTAGCCATCGCATCTCCGAATGGCTCCAAGTCGGCATCTAAAGCAGATTGGAGCGCATTGCGCGGACGGCGCGTGACGATATGGCCGGACGCGGATACGCCGGGCGCGGCCTACGCCGAGGCGGCGGCGCGGCTCGTGATTGCGGCCGGCGCGGCCTCTGTTGCGTTGCTGAGCCCGCCCGAAAACATCGCCTCCGGTTGGGACGCGGCTGACGCGGAAGCGGAGGGGTGGACGGAGCAACGCGCGGCCGCCCTGCTCGCCACCGCGAAAACCTTTGCGCCTAAGACTGAACGAAAGGACTCTGCGGTTTCAGCACACGCTGAAAAGCCGGAAGCCAAGTCGCGGCGCGTCCCTCAGCGCGACAAGCTTATGGCCGTGACGGAAAAAGTTTCCCTTTGGCACGATGCAAGCGGTGTCACATATGCAACGTGGCCAATAAACGGCCATTTAGAAACGTGGCCTGTGAAGTCGGCCGCTTTTCGTAGATGGCTTTCGTGCGAGTCGTATGAAGTTGCGGGCGAGGTGCCGGGCGGACAAGCATTAGAAGACACACTTCGCATTCTCGAAGCTCGCGCCCATCAATTCGGAGACGAACGGGAAGCCTGGATACGTGCAGGCGCTCAAGATGGAAAATTGTTCCTCGATTTGTGCGACAAGACTTGGCGCGTCGTTGAAATTAGCGCGGATGGCTGGCGCGTTGTTGAAAACGCGCGATTGCCGTTTGTAAGATCATCCGCAATGCGGCCGTTACCCGAGCCTCTGAGCGGTTCTGGCATCGATATTCTGCGAAGGTACATCAACGCCGATGAGTCCGATTTTCGGCTCGTGGTTGCGTGGCTCCTCGCGGCTCTTCGTTCGCGTGGGCCGTATCCTGTACTCGTGGCGGCCGGCGAACAGGGTTCCGGAAAGTCGAGTTTCACGCGGCTTTTGAGAAGCCTTGTTGATCCGAATGCAGCGCCAATCCGCGCGGCTCCGCGCGATGATCGCGACTTGCTCGTGGCGGCCGTCAATGGACACGTGATCGCGCTCGACAATATGTCAAAGGTAGAACCGTGGCTCGCTGATGGCCTTTGCAGGCTCAGCACCGGCGGCGGTTTTGCCGCACGCCAATTGCATACTGACAAGGACGAAATGATCTTCTACGCAACACGGCCGATCATCCTGAATGGTATCCCCATGCTGACGGATCGCCCCGACCTCGCGGACAGAGCAATTACAATTCGGCTCAAGACGATTCCCGAGCACGAGCGGCTTACGGAAGATGATCTAGATGCGGCTTGGCGTGCCGACGCGCCCCGCGTGCTCGGCTCATTGCTTGACGCAATGTCTGTAGGCCTTCGCGAGCTTCCAAAGACGCGGCTCGCACGCGCGCCGCGACTGGCCGACTTCGCCAAGTGGGGCGTGGCCTGCGAAGCTGGTCTGGGATGGTCTGAGGGTTCATTTCTAGACGCCTATGCAGAAAACCGCCGCGATTTGGCGGATGGTGCTTTTGAGGCTGACCCCGTGGCGACAGCAATCGCAGAACTCGCCGCGTCCGTGCCAGGCGATCTGTGGACGGGGACCCCTACCGAATTACTCGCCGCGCTCGGCGAGAAAGTGGCAGAAACCGTGCGGCGCTCCCGCGCGTGGCCGATGACGGCTCAGGGTCTAGGCAATCGAATTGACCGAGTTGCGCCTCTCCTGCGCCAGCGAGGCGTAACGGTCACTCGCAAGCATTCCGGTATTCGCCTTATAACGATTCATCGCACGTACGATGCCGCGGCGCTCTCGGAAACAGGCGGGCAAGCAGCGCCCCACCATGTTTAGGTGCGGCAGTTTCACGATTTTATGTTTCCTATGCGCCACCGGCAGGAGTTGCCCTGTGGCCGATAACTAACGGAGGTTCGGCCTCGGGGCTAATCGCGTCCGTCTGGGCTGTCGAACTAACCTCCTGAGACTCCGTCTCATAGTCTTAGCACGGGTTTACTGCCGACCCCTTGCAACCCTGATCCCGCTCAAACGAGCTACAGTTCCGAGTAGATTGTCTGAAACTGCCCGTCGGAGCGTTGGAATCCTGGGCGCGGGCCATCGAACGGGTCACCAGCGGTCAGACCGCTTATTTCGTCGGAAAAAAACAGGCGGAATCCCTCTCCGCTGCCACCTGCACTCTGCCATCCGCACAGAGCATTTTTCCCAGATCGGAGAACGCCATAGGTGTGTGGTTCGACTGAGCGCTGAACACCCTTGTAGACGAATTCGAGGCAAGCCCGATCATCGATAGCCTTGCGGATCATGCTGTTCATAAGGCAGTCTCGAGAAAACAAAGCTTAGGGTAAGAAAATAATGCAACTGGCGCATGTTCGGGTCAAGAATTTCAGGTCACTTCGGGATGTGTCTGTTGCCTTCGGCCCTCACACCGCGTTAATCGGCGGCAACGGGGCTGGAAAATCCAGCATCTTAAAGGCAATTGAGAAGTTCTATTCAACGCGCGGACTGGAGCCAGACGACTATTTCGGCCGAGACACTTCCTTATCGGTAGAGATCGAACTGACCTTTAATGCCTTGTCGCCACAAGAGCAGGCAGCATTCGAAAGTCGGGTCCGTGATGGCCAACTCGTGGTGACGCGAATCTTCGACAATGGCACTTCTAGTGGGCGCTACTTCGGCTCCGTACCCCAAAACCCCGCGTTTGTTTCCATCCGCGCTCACCAGGGTGCCAGTCCTAAACTGGCTGCGTACCGAGCGCTTCGCGTGGACAACCCCGCTTATGCTGCGTTGCCTACCGCGGCGAGCGCGACGGCGGCCGAGGAGGCGATGTCCGCCTGGGAGGCGGCCAATCCCGATACGTTGCTGCTACATCCTGACGATGGACAGTTTTTCGGCTTTCAGAATGCCAGTCGCGGCGCGTTGAGGCGCTACACCAGTTTTGTTTTCATACCCGCCGTCCGCGAGGCATCGGCCGATGCCGCAGACGGCAAATCGAGCGCGATCGGGCAACTGCTGGAGATCGTGGTGCGTAGTGCCATTCTTAAGCGGCAGGATATCCTTCAATTCAAAGCCGATATGACGGCGCGCTATCAGGAACTCGTGGCGCCTGAGCGGATGCCGGAGCTCGGCCAGCTTGCCGATCGGCTAACCGTGGACCTGAAGGCGCTGTATCGGGATGCCTAGGTGGGGCTTGCGTGGCGTGAGGTTAGTGACTTCCCCGTCCCTCTGCCCATCGCTGATGTATCGCTTAAGGACGACGGCTTTGGTGGGCCTGTCGATCGTCAGGGCCACGGTCTTCAGCGAGCCTTTGTGCTCACGCTTCTCCAGCATCTTGCCCGGACTTCTGCACAACCGGCCGATGCTGAACACTCCCCACTAGACGTGGATAGTATCCCGTCGTTAGAGCCGCAAGCGCCTAGTCTGATCCTCGCAATCGAGGAGCCTGAACTTTATCAGCATCCCACTAAGCAACGGCATTTCACCACGGTCCTGCGGGGCTTGAGCAATGGTACTTTGCCGGGCGTTGTAAGCCCAACTCAAATCTTGTTTGGGTCGCATTCGTCAATGTTTGTCTCGATGGATAAGGCCGACGAAATCCGCCTTGTACGACGCACGAACTGCGAGGATTCGGAATACAAGCAGTGCGAATTGCGATCTCTCGATCTCGACGTTGTCGCAACGAAATTGGAAAGGGCATGGAAGAAGCCGGAGGGAAGTTACACGGGCGCAACCCTTAAACCCCACCTCCACATACTGGGAACTGAGCTTTCAGAAGGCTTTTTCGCGAATGGTGTTGTTTTGGTGGAGGGGCGCAGCGACAAGGCAGCCCTTTATGCATGTGCTCGGATGTTCGGAAAAAGCTTCGAGGAGGAGGGGATTGCCATTCTGTCCGCGGAGGGTAAGGGAAACCTTGACAAGCCGTATGCCATTTTCAGGGAACTTAACATTCCAGTTTACATCCTCTGGGACTGCGACTTAGGACATCGGGACAAGAATCCGGCGGCGAACTTGGCCCTTCATCGCCTCGTGCGTGAAGGCGAGAATTTGTCGGTAGCAGTCCCCGCCACCATAGTTGCGGCGCATTACGCGCACTTCGAGAACACGCTGGAGGCGCTTCTCAAGCAAGAGCTAACGGTTGACCTGCATCGCTCCTGCCTCGCCAGTGCTTGTGAACCCTTCGGACTTACGCCCAGTGACGAAAACCAGAAGATTCCCGAAATAATGTTTCAGACGCTCCACGCAGCACTAGCGCAGGGTGCGGTCTGTGGAACGTTGAATGCTTTAGTTAGAGCGATCTGGTTACATCTTACGGGTGCGGAGATAGAGGACACGCCCAATGCCCAAATTAATGTCGCCTAAAGTGCAGTGTGGTGGATTCCTTTGACAAAATAGGTGCCTCTGCTTACTAGGCTGGCCTCTGTCCGGACGGTCAGACATCGGCCAAGCACAACAGCGAGGGGCCGATGGGAACGTCTGGCTTTACCTTGCGCGTTTTTGAGCCGCCTGACATCGAGCGACCTTATGCCGATCCTATAAGCCGAGGAGACAAACTGGCCCAAAGCGGGACGTTGCGAACTTCGCCGAAGGGTCAGAACGGGACAGTTGAATGGGTCTGCTCCGCGCCAAGAGCCGACTTTCGTTCTGCTACCGAAGCGCGAACGCGGGATGTTAGCGTTGTCACCTCCGCAGTTGGCGCACAAATCACTGCTCTGCGGCGGACTGCATCAATCGCGCGCGGCACGCTTCCATCCGTCTTTTTCGCGCGTGCCCTCAGCAATCGGCCCGACGATTGACCGGTTCTCTTTCGCGAAAATGAATCCTGTATGCCGTGTGCGAAAGCCGAGCAGAGTTTTGACTTCGCTTGCCACAGCCAGGTACTGGCCATTGGGCGAACGAAGAGCTGCCTCTACACGGCACCGACCTTTACCGATGGCTTGAGCTTCCCGTTCCGCGATCGTATCCCAATGCTCTTTCGCATCGTCATTGCGCGCCGTGCCGTCAAGCAACCGCGCCAGTGGCTCTAAGCGATGATCGCCGGATGTTGTGTATTCAAAACGGATATCCAGGCCAGTCAGTCCGCACTTGCGGATATCGTCCGGATGCGTCGCCTTGCTGCTCCACAGGCACTCCTTTGCTTCAAAAGGGGCGCAGAAACTTCCGGTGCTGGAGCGAACAGCTTCGCGTTCGAGGATGGGCGTCTGCGATACGCTGCTGTTCACCAGCAGCTTCTTCAGGACGCGCCTTCCCGAAAGGGCGGACGCACCGATCTCGGAAGGGAGCACCCGAACCCCTGTTTCTTCGCACGTTTGCAGGATCCCTGGGCGCACCATCTGTCCCGTGACGCCGCAGCTCTCGGCCTCGTCGTTCGCGATAAGCTGGCGCGTCTCGAAGCAAGTGACGAACTCGCTCTGGTGACCAACCCTTGATGAAAGGGACGATTGCGCCGCGGCATCTGAACGGAAGGTTTTACGTGATATGTCACTTACGCGAAGCTCCGAACGGAGAGCTTCCGCGCCTGAGAACGAGCACCTCCCGAACTCCTCGGCCTCAGCGCGGATCCCGCTCACGCCCGACGTCTTCAGCAGATGTTTGCCGACAAGATTCCCGCTGACGCCAGAGATCTCCACCTCGTCGGATAGCAACATCTTGCCGGACCGCGAACACCGGGCCACGTGTTCCGGCCGCGCAAGCCGGCCGCTATGCTCGGATTTTCTTAGCAGATGCGCCAGGGCATCGCCCTTGCTAATGGCACAGAGAGCAAGTGCAGCTTTCGGCACGAACTTGTTTGTGATCGAACACTTCGAGAAGGGCGGCTGCGCCGTGATACGCGCCTCGGATGGTGAGATGCCAATTTGGCTGACCACGCTGTCGCCGCCGTCGATGCGGTATTTGATGCGTGTGCGCACTTCTCGTCTCAATTTTCCTTCCACGCCGGCCAACGCAAATGACAGGCGAGGTGTGAAGTCATCCTCTATCTTCTTGCGTTTGCGCTCGTCAGTGCCGGCCGCCTGCATCTCCTGTGCGCGGCGCTCCAGATAGAAACGCGAAAACTCCGCAATCGCCGGATCCTGCCCCGCGGCTTCCAAAATCTGCTCAGCGTCCAGCCCGAGTGCGTCCGGCTGCTCCACCGTTCGCGGCATCATAGACAAGGCTTTACGGGAAAATGCACCTTGCGCGGCGGGTGCGCATTTCATTTCAACGAGGCGCTCATAACTGTCGTGGGCAACGGTAGCGCGGGCGCGCACGAGCGCTGTCCCATTCATCTGGAGCCGCGCATCTTCGGTCTCTACGCTTTCGACGTCGCCGCCAAAGGCAGCAACCCAGCCCCGTGCCATCTGCTCTGCGACCTGCCGGGGATCATTGTCCAGATCATCGACGGCATGAAGTCCCGAGGCAGCTATGCGCTGGACCAGTTTTGAAAACGCCGGAGTGCCCGCGGCGTACAAGGAAGAGCGCAAAGCCTGGTCCGCTGCTTCCTCAAACCGGATGAGTTCGCGTCCGCTATCGTCCTCGACCAGAAAAAGGTCTCTGCCTCGGGGCCTTACACGAGCCCCCAGATTTTCAAAGGCGCGAAGCGTGAACTCCTGAACGCTCATCGAGCGCTCAAGCGGCGGCAGCGTGGGTGCGCGCGGACCGACATAGCCCTGGCCAACCCCGCCGCCCAGCATTTCGTTGATGCGAGTCTCTTCTCGCTGAAGGTTCTCCTTCGCATCGGCGATGCTCTGTTCGATCATGCGGGTTGCAGCCTCAGTATCGGACCCTTTCAGAGCCGCGACGACGAGCTGGCGGATCTTCTCTTCGAACCCAGCTTCTTCCTCACCACCGACGCCCGACCCTTCGAGCAGAGCTTCGATGTCGCCGATCGCACTTGTGGCCATCTGCAGCTTTTGCATCAGCCGGCCGACGATGTATTCCTCGAACGTTCCTTTGAGCGTTATGTTGAAAATGCCCACGCTGGCGTGCTCCGACGCCAGGCGCTGGATACGCCCGATGCGTTGCTCGACGATCATCGGATTCCAGGGCAGGTCGTAATTGACCAGGACGTTGGCGACCTGAAGGTTGACGCCTTCCGAACCGGCCTCGGTCGAAACGATCACGCGGCATTTTGGCGGGTTGGCCTTGAAATTCGCAATGGTGTCCTGATTGCGAGAGCCTGACGTCCCATTTATGACGCCGACCGACAAGCCGTGGCTCTCTAAGAAGAGCTGTATAGTCGTTTGCGTCTCCCGGCGGCTGGTGAAGACAACAAGCCGCCAACGCTCCGGGTTTTGCTTTTTCAGCGTTTCAATCAGCGCTCCCAGCCCATCGAGCTTGGCGCTGGTCGTCATGGTCTGAACGACGCTGCGCACGTTCGCCGCGAAGTCCGGCGCGATCGTTCTATTGCGCTCCATATTATCCAGCTGCGCTTTGAGCGCCTGCGGGCTGCTGGTCAGCGCCTGCAATATACTGATCTGGGCGAGCTTGTTGAGCTTCTCGATCCCCTTGGCGACCACCCTGATAAGCTCAAGCTCCTTCGGCGTCGGATCGACACGGTGGAGCTGCACATTCCTGTCCGGAAAATGCAACTTGGCATCTCCGCGGCGCACGCGTGACATGTAGCCATAAACGATAGAGCGGAATTCCTCCGTCGCTTCCGGCTTCAACCGGCGCGCTTGGTCCCGATCGCCATCGATGAACTTTCTGGCAAAGTGCCCATCGGATCCAAATGGATTGGCGTGACCTCGGGCGACAGTCAGTAGATCGACCAGGGAATACAGATCCCACAACCGGTTCTGGATTGGCGTGGCGGTCAGCATCAGCACAAACGGGAATCGCCGTTGTTCAAGGGCCTTGCGGAACCGCACCGCTACCTGAGGCGCTTTTTCTGTGCCGTAGAGATTCCGAAGCTTGTGGGCTTCGTCGAGGACGAGCATCTGAAATCGGTCCGGTGGAAGCCGTTCGAGATACTCGCGGGCAGATTGGTACGTCGTGATGATCGCGCCAACATCGTCAGGTTCCGCCGTGAGCAAGTCGCGGCCCGTCACCACCTCAGCCGAGATGTCGAATTTCGATTGCAGCTCCTCACGCCACTGCGCACCGAGAATCTTCGGTGCAACAATAAGGGTCTTAGAAAGCCGTGCGCGGGCAATCAGCTCGCTCATAATTAAACCGGCGCTGATGGTCTTTCCCAGACCGACGTCATCGGCCAATAGGGTGACCGGCAAGCGCCTGCAGAAAGTGATCAGGTTCCCGACTTGATGATTGAACGGTTCAACCCGGTCCCGCCAGCGTGACGCTGACTTCACGTCCTTTCGGGACTCGATCACGATCGGATCGGTGAGATCCCATTCGAGCGCGGATCGATACAACCGATAGTCTTCTGGTTTGGGAGCGGCGTGGAGGATCCGAGATTGTAGCGTCGCGGGGGTGCTCATACAGATTATCTGTCTTTTTATGGTTGGCCGTATCCTGACGAGCAATTGATTAGATTTCAATTTCGTTGGACAGCGGACATTGTGAGAGTCCGCAAAAGGTCATGAACGGCCTAATTGGCCTAATCGGCATAATGGCCATAACCTACATGTTGTGGTCAGGCGGCGGGAGAGCTTTTTAAAGATGACCTCGGCTGTCTTGGTCCAGACGAACGGCTTGGCCCGACCGTTGCTCGGATTGCGGGTTTTTAAAGCCGCGAGCCACCCAAAAGAGCGCTACACCGGTGGTTAGAACAACAAGCGGCGGCAAGACGATAATGAATAAGACCGCCCGAAAATTTGTCGCGCCTTCGGCCATATACTCGCACCACGGCCCACTGCCCGGAAATGTGCAATCGCGGACATAAGCTGCCGCGATCGCAATTTCGTGCGCCCCGGTGATGCCGGTCACGAGAAACCACCCGATCGTGCCGACAAGCCAAATTCTAAAGAAGCCCTTCGTCCAATTCATTGCTTTACCCCTTCCCCGATCGCGACTCTATAGCGTGACCGCGTTGCGCTGCAATCGAGCTCGCTGAGCGGCAGAGTTGCCCCGCGCCCCTCTCCTTTCTCTAAGCGGCACGTGCGCTGCCGACCGATCTGAAAACCGTTCGGCGCAAAGGGAGGGGGGCTTTGGGTCCTTCCGGAGGGGGGCATCATGCGGGGCGTTAGCAGCCCGAAAATCCGTTAGCAGATCCCGCAGAATTTAAGGTTGACGGTGTTGACGCTTAACCCCGCTTTCCTCGGTTAACGGGTTGACCCACACGAGGCCTGAACAAAACGCATAGATCCAAGCTAATTGGACGGATTGGACGGCTCCGGACGCCTCGTGACTACGAGCTAAGTATTTGATCTAATATTCGATGGGACGGCTTGGACGGCTTGGACGGCTCTCATCTTTTTTAAAAAAAGGAAAAGTAGGGATCAGCGTCCTAGTCCGCTCGGCTCGCGTCTGTGCCGCTATGGAGGAGAGCGGCGGGGCGGGGTTGCGGACATAGTGCGGACATGAACCGGCGCGCAAAGAAGTTAGCGCCGGCACTCTTTCAAAACGTTGTTACATTTCAAGTGATTGAATGGCGCGCCCGAAGAGATTCGAACTCCTGACCCCCAGATTCGTAGTCTGGTGCTCTATCCAGCTGAGCTACGGGCGCGTGCCGTGCCGACGTGATCGGCAGTGGCGTTCGTGTAGCCGCTCATGCCCGGATTGGCAACAGGGCCAAGCCAATTTTCTGTTTTTTCACGCGCTCGCAGGTGGCGGCGGGACTTTGCGCGGCTCGGTGTGGCTGGCGGGCGCCGGCAGGGTGATGCGGAACGTGGCGCCCTGTCCGGGCTCGGAGGGCATCAGCGCGATCGTGCCGCCATGCGCCCGCACGAGGTCGGCCGCGATGGCGAGCCCGAGCCCCGTGCCGCCCGGGCGCGATGAGGCCTTGAAGGGCTCGAACAGGCGTTTCTGCGCGTTCTTGGGCACGCCCGGGCCAGTGTCGGTGATTTCCACCACCACCATGCCATTGCGCTGGGCCGCGGAGACGATGACTTCCGCGGCGCGGCCCGGCTGGGGGCCTGCGGTTTCCAGCGCCTCGAAAGCGTTGCGCAGCAGATTGAGAAAGATGCGGAAGGCCTGCTCGGAATCGGCAAAGATTTCCATGCTGCGCGGTGCTTCGTTGCGCAGCGCGATCCTGGCGTGCCCGTCCGGGTTCAGGATTTCGGCGGCCTCCGCCACCACGGCGTGCAGGCGCAGCGATTGCAGCTCCGGCATGCGCTCCACCGCGCGGCCGTAGGTCAGCGTCGACTGGCAGAAAGCGATGGCGCGATCGAGCGTCGCCACCAGTTTCGGCGCGAGGCGCTGGGCGATCGGATCGGTCGACATGGCGAGGCGGTCCGACAGCAATTGCGCGGAAGCCAGCATGTTGCGCAGGTCATGACTGACCTTGGCGACCGCGAGCCCAAGCGCCGCGAGATTCTTCTTCTCGTTCAACTCGCGCGACAGTGCGCGCTGCATGTCGGCCAAAGCTTCTTCCGCGCGGCCGATTTCATGCGCCATGCCGGATGGCTTGATGACGCGCGACGCATCCTCGGGCGCAGCGCCGAAAGAAATGATGCTCGACGTCAGCCGCCGCACCGGGCCCAGCACGAGCAGGTGAATGGAGATCGCAGCTAATGTGGCGACGATAAGCGAGATGACCAGCGAGAGCAGCAGGATGTTGCGCGAATAAATCAGCATGGCTTGCTGCAAAGGCGCTTCGTTCAGCGTGATCTCGATATATTCGCCGCCCATCGGCGCCGGGCCGATGACCGCGATGGTGCGATTGCGCCGCGTCGTCAGCGTGCGGAATGCCGCGCTGATCGACTCGAAGAAAGACGCCTCGCGCGTGTCGTAGCGCCCGTCCACACGCGGCGGCATGTCGGAGGCGGCAAGCAGGCGCCGCGAATCCTTCATCTTGAGCACGATGGATGTCGCGCGCACGGCGGCGAGCGCATCGACCACGAGCCGCTCGGGCACTTGCGCCGACGTCGCGTCGAGCAGCAGCACGGCGGTGGAAGCCGCGCTCAACCGGTCGCGCAGCCAGGCCTCGCGGAAATTGGCGATGGAGGGAACGTAGATGGTGATTTCGGCCAGCATGACGAAGCCGATGACCAGCAGCAGAACGCGGCCCGCAAGCCCCAATCTTGGATCGGGGCGGGCTTCGGGCCGCTCGGTTTGCTCGGTCCTCTGGTCACGCATGGGGGCAGTTTAGCCGAACTTGCGCAAAAGACCCAGAAGGGCGCGCAGCCAGCGGTTGGTCGCCGCCGGCGCAAAGCCTGTGACCGCCGCGCGCTTGGCGACCTCGTTCAACGTCGGGTATGGCAGGACCACGCCCGCCATGTCGCGCAGCCGAAGCCCGCGCGAAACCGCGACCTGCCACATCCCGATCAACTCGCCCGCGCCCGGCCCCGCGATGGCCGCGCCCAGCACGCGCTCGTTGCGCGCCACAAGAAGCTTCGCGTGGCCCGTGACGGCGCCCTCGGCCCGCGCGCGGTCGTTCTCGGCGATGGGCCAGCGCAGCACGCGGATGGCGCCGTGGCGCTTGCGCGCCTGCGCCTCGTCCAGCCCGCAGACCGCGAGTTCGGGATCGGTGAAGAGCACGCGCGGAACGGGGACGTCCGCCGTGCGGGCGCGCAACCGGAACAGCGTGGCGCGCAGCACCAGACCCGCGTGATAATTGGCCGCGTGGGTGAATTGCGGACCGCCGGCGGCGTCGCCCACAAGATAGATGCGCCGGTTGCTGGTGCGCAGGTCCGGCCCGACCAGCGCGCCATCGCTCTTCTGGCGCACGCCGGCGGCGTCCAGTCCCAGCCCCTCGACATTGGGGCGCCGGCCAGTGGCGACCAGAAGATGCGTGCCGGCAATTGTTGCGCCGCCCTGCAGATGCAGTGCGAACCCGGAATCTGTCGCTTCGGCGCGCAAGACGTCGGCGCCCTCGCGCAGATCGACGCCGTCGCGACGCAGCGCGCTCACGATGACGTCGGCGAATTCCTCGTCCTCGCCCGCCAGCGCGCGGCCTTTTTCGATGAGCGTGACGCGTGAACCCAGCCGCGCGAAAGCCTGCGCGAATTCGACGCCGACGGCGCCTGCGCCAAGAATGACGAGATGCGCGGGCAACGCGTCGAGCTTGAAGATGCTTTCATTGGTTAGCAGGCGAATCTGCTCGAGCCCGGGAATTGGCGGGATGATCGGCGCCGACCCCGTGGCGACGATGAAGCGCCGCGCGCGAATGATGAAGCCGCCAGCCTCGACCTTGTCGGGCGCAACAAAGCGCGCCGCTGCGCGGATGACCTGCACGCCCATGGCGCGGTAGCGGCTCTCGGAATCGTTGGGCGCAATGGCGCCGATGCTCGCGCGCACATGCGCCATGACCCTTGCAAAATCGACGTGGACGTTTTCGGCGGCGACGCCGAGCGGGCCCATGCTGCGCGCGCGATGCGCGGCGTGGGCAGCGGCGAGCAGGGCCTTGGACGGAACGCATCCGGCGTTCAGGCAATCGCCGCCCATGGCGCCTTTTTCGATCAGCACGACAGGCACGCCCATCGCGGCTGCGGCGGATGCAATCGACAGACCCCCTGCTCCCGCGCCGATGACGCAGAGATCGGGAGTCAATTCTTTGCTCATGAGACTTCCTGTATCGCTTGCTTGCTAGATCGCTTGCTTTTGCGCCTTGCGGCTTCGCCGTCGCTTCACGAGTACGGGCAGCAGCGCCAGCAGGCCAAGCGCCGCGAGCGCCAGCACCAGCTCGCGCGTGACGAGATCGGTGGGACGAATACGCATGATGCACGATTGCGCGCCAGACGCCACGCAGCTTTCGTAAGCCGCCTGATGCGCGGCGACGACCGAGTCCAATCCCATGCCCGCAAAAGCAAAGGCGAAGGTCGCGGGCATGATGCCCAGAAATGTCGTCCAGACGAAGGTCGCGAGTTCGACGCCGAGCAGCGCCGAGGCGAGATTGACGAGCCAGAACGGAATGGCGGGCGTCAGCCGCAGGAACAGCATGTAGGAGGCCGCGTCGGCGTGGAAATCCCGGCGCAAGCGGCTGAGCCGCGGCCCGGCGCGTTCGCACAGCATGTTTCCGAAACTGGTGCGCGCGATCAGAAACAGAATCGTGCCCCCGATGGTCGCCGCTAACGCCGAAAGGAAGACGCCCGAGGGGACGCCGAACAGGAAACCGGACACGACCGTCATGATAACGACGCCGGGAACGCAAAGTGCGGCGAGCGACACGTAGGTCACGAAGAAGGCCAGCATGGCGAGCGCCAGATTTTGGCCGACCCATTGCGAGATCGCCTCGCGGCTCGCCATCAGCGATTCAAGCGAGACCACGCGCGCTACGCCGCTGAACCAGAAGGTCGCGCCGATCACCGCAATGACGAGCAAAGGCGCGGCGCGCCGCAACCTTGCACGAAAGCGCGACGGTTGGCTGTCATCGGGGCGCGTTTGGAGCATGCGCCTGATCTAGCCCCGCGCGGCCTGTAGCGCACCGCACATTTCGGTGAGGCTCAACCGATGAGACGCAGGCCGATGAGCCACGCGTGGCCCCACAGCAGCATGAAGACGTAAGCAACTGTGCCGACGAGCACCGCCATGGCGTCGTTGAAGATGCCGCCGGACTTGTGCCCCAGCGGCCCGAGCGCCTGACGCTTCTTCACGGAAATGCGATCATAGACGCCATAGGCCAGGAAACTCGCAAACAGCAGCACGCCGGCGAGATCGCCATTGGCGATGAGATGCGCGAGCGCCCAGATTTTTATCGCCGCCAGCATCGGATGCTTGGCGCGGTCGCGAATGTGCGAGGGGATGTAGGCGGCCGCGAGAAGGATGAACGCCGGCCACATCAGCAGGAAGGCGATGTGCTTCGTCCACACCGGCGGCGACCACAGGACCGTGTTCCACGACGCCGTGCGGGCCGCGCCGAAGCCGGAGACGATCATCACGAGGCCGATGAGCGAAACGATGCTGAACAGGCCCTTGTAGCCATTCTCGCCGAGCGAAAGGCGAAGGCTCGCGCGGGTCTTGGGAAAAGTCGGCACGAGATGCGCGCCGAGGAAAACAATGAGGCCAAGGATGAGGAGCATGGGTGGTGTCCGCGCTGAAAGATTGCGCTAAGCCTAGACCATGCGGGCGCTCGACGCCAATCGCGCGGGCGTGAACCCACGGGTCGTCATTGCGAGCGGAGCCAAGCAATCCATCTGATGGCAGCCGTTAGATGGATTGCCGCGTCGCTTCGCTCCTCGCAATGACGAGGGAACGTTCGTTCAGCCAATCCGCGCGGCGAGGCGATCGTAGAGTCCGTTGCGCGCCTGGAAGACGTAATCCATCTGCGCGACCGTAACGTGTTCGGCGCCGCGCGCGATCAACCAATCGGCGAGATCGGCGACTTTTTTCTTCGGCGCAACGAGGCTGAGCGGGCCGTCTTTCGGCACGCCGAAAATCGCACGCACGCCAAACTCCGCCTCCGCGTCGCGCACCAGTTTCGCGCGGTCGCCCGAAACCATCGCACGCACTTCGCGCGTCGTGCGGGCTTCTTCTTCCGCCGAGATGCGGCCGAGAATGGCGCGTGCAATGTCGCGCGTGGTCGTGTTCCAGTCCGCCGTGACGGAGGCGACGAGATTGGCCTCCGAGCGCAGCATCACGCCGTCGTCCAGCACCTTCAGCGCATTGGCGGCGAGCGTCGCGCCTGTCGTTGTAATGTCGACGATGAGTTCGGCCTGCCCGGCAGCGGGCGCGCCTTCGGTCGCGCCAAGACTCTCGACGATGCGATAATCGGTAACGCCCTGCTCGGCGAAAAAGCGGCGTGTGAGATTCACATATTTGGTGGCGACCCGCATGCGCTCGCCACGCCGCGCGCGATAGGCGCTCGCGACGTCTTCGAGATCGGCCATCGTGCGAACATCGATCCACGCCTGCGGCACAGCGACAATCACGTTCGCATTGCCAAAGCCGAGCGGGGTCAGCAGTTCGACTTTCGCGTCGGCGTCGGGCAGCGTTTCGCGCACGAGGTCTTCGCCGGTGACGCCCATGTGCACAGTGCCCGCAGCCAGCTGGCTGACGATTTCGGACGCCGAGAGAAACGCAATCTCGACGCCATCCATGCCGGCCAGCGCGCCGCGATAATCGCGCACGCCACGGCCGCGCACGACATCAAGACCGGCGCGCGCGAAGAACGCGTTGGCGTTTTCCTGCAAGCGGCCTTTTGAGGGAACGGCGAGAACGAAGGGGGCTGCTTGGCTCATCAGGCTTCTCCCCCCGCCAGTCGATCGCACCAGATGGCGGCGCCCACAGCTGGAATGTCGTCGGCGCTGCCCAGCGTGCGCATCAGGCGGTCATAGCGACCGCCGCCAACGACGGGGCGCTTGTCGTCGCTTGTCGCGTCATAGGCTTCGAAAACGAAGCCCGTGTAGTAATCGAGATTGCGCGCGAAGGCCGCCGAGAAGGCGAGCCGCGAGAGATCGAAGCCGCGCGCGGCGATGAAATTCAGACGCGCATCGAAACCATCGAGCACGGCGGAGAGATCGAGCTTGGTCGCCTTGGCGAGCTTGCGCAGTTTTGCGGACGCGCTGTCGGGATCGCCCGAGATGGCGAGGAAGGTTTCGAGACACGTGCGCTTCTCGTCCGAGAAACCGGCGACGCCTTGCGCGTCAGCCTGTTCGAGATAGCGCTCCGCGATTTCATTGGCCGAGCGCCCGCCGACCGACGAAATGCCGGCGATCGACAGCAGGTCCTGCACCAGCGCACGCGCGCCCGCGCGATCCGCGCCAGCGAGCGCGGCGAGCACGCCCGAGTGATCGGCGGAGGACGGGCCCGTCTCACGATCGAGAATGGCGGAAAGCGGTTTGCCGAGCGCATGGCCGCGACGGATGCGGCGCAGCCAGACGGGTGGCAGGTCGAGCACATCGAGCAGGCGCGCGAACAGACCCGCGTCGCCGATGCGCACGGAATAGCTGCGGCCAGTCGCGCCTTCGGCTGCTTCCAGCGCAAGCGTCATGAGTTCGGCGTCGGCGGCCTCGCGGTCGCAGCGCCCGAAGCTCTCGAGGCCAGCCTGATGAAATTCGGCGGGGCCGCCCGCTCGATAGCGAAATACCGGCCCGAGATAGGAGAAGCTCGCGGCGCGGCCGGCGTCCGGCGAGGCCAGATAGGCCCGGCAGACGGGGATCGTATATTCCGGCCGCAGGCAATATTCGGCGCCCGAGGCGTCGGAGGTGAGATAGATGCGCCCGCGAATATCTTCGCCCGCGAGGTCGAGGAAAACGGAGGCCGGCTGCAGGACCGGCGGCTCGGTGCGCGGGAAGCCGGCGGCGATCAGATGCGCCAGCACGGCCTCACGCCGTCCCGCCGCCTCAAGCCGCTCCGTTGCGCCCGATCCGTTCCTGTCCACGTCCCGCATCCTCAAAAAGGGGAAAATCGCCCCGCTTGTAGCAAGCGGAGGTTAAGGATGCGACGGCTTTCAGGGAAATAAGTGAACGGGAGGTGAGCGGGCGGCCGGCGCCCGCCCCTCTCACCCGTGCCTTGCCCCCACGCCCTCGCCGCGCTGCACGGGCTCGCCGATCCCCAGCGGCTTGGCGTCCACGAGCACGAAGGCCATGCGGCAGACATCCCGGC
>JANXTB010000160.1 GCA_025356415.1 Hyphomicrobiales bacterium | reverse complement strand
CAGCACGTCTTCGGTCTCGATGGGCGGCGGCGCCACGGGCAGGGAAGCCGTCGAGGGCGCGTCCGGCACGGAGCCCGCGAGCTGGATGGCGCCATAGCCCGACCCGCCGGCCAGCAGCAGGACGAAAATGCGGAGCAGGGTGGTCTTGGACATGCGTACGCCGCCACCGCGCTTGACGGGGCTGCCAACGCCGCCGCCGGTCTTGGCGCGGCCAAAGGCGCGTCCACCAGAACCATCATTCACGGCCGTCTCGCTCATGAGTTCTAAACCCCAAACATGTAACTGTTGCGATGAGCGTATCTGGAAATACTTTCCGAGAAGTGTCGAAAACCCGAAAGACTGGCGGCTTCCCCCGCAGGGATCCATTGCTTCGCAGGATCGTTATCCTGACTATCGTCACTGGAGTTATCGAAATGCGGAGAGTCCTGGCCCTGGTACTCGCGGCCCTGGCCGTAGCCAGCTTATCGGTCGATGCGGCGCAGGCGCAGGGGCGCCCGGACAGTCTGCGCATGTCCTGCGGCTCGGCGCGTGGACTGGTGTCACAGCGTGGCGCGATCGTGCTGGGGAGCGGGCCCAATCTGTATGACCGCTATGTCGCATCGCAGGGGTTCTGCCTGCCCGACGAAATCACCAAGCCTGCCTGGGTGCCGACCGCCGACACACGCCAGTGTTTCATCGGCTACCGGTGCGAGCGCGTGGATGATGAGTGGCCGTTCTGAGATGGGGGCGGACCCCGCAGCCTTGCGCTGCGGGGCGCGGCCTCAGAGCTGCGCGACTTGCGCCGGGCGGCGCATGTTCGCCATGACCTTGCGGCCATAGGCCGTGCAGCCGCCGACATTGCCCCTGTTATAGGCTGACGCGGCCTTGCAACCGGACCCGCCGGCGAGCGTGACCATATGCTTGAGATAGCGCATGCCGGCTTCCAGCCCCGTGCGGCAATCGCGCAGATTGCCTTGCACGCCGACTGAACGTGCGGTGCCCTTGAGCACCTGCATGGCGCCGGCCGCGGAGGAGCGGGGATTTTTTGCGGAGCAATTATAACCGCTCTCGACATTGACGACGGCGTGCGCCAACGCCGGATCGACTCCGTGCGCTTCCGCCATGCTTGTCACGAGATTGTAGATGGAAGGTTCGACTGTACGGGCTTGAACCATGCCGGGATGTGCGCAGCCGATGACCACGGCCGCTACTGCGATATGCTTGAAGATCAACAATACAACTCCTGTTTTACGAGCTGCCGAGAGAAGTAGCGGTCAGCAAGGGTTCGGCTCATCATCCCGATCCATTGGCCCCGGACCTATTTCCAGTGCGCAAGACGGCCAGTGCGGTTTCAGCTCTTGCGAGCTTTCCGTTTCCGGCTTTATTGTCCTCCTTTGACGGCAGCTGAATGCTGCGGACGGGACGGTGAGTAGAGCGTATGGTTAAGCGGGTCAATGTTGTGGCCCGAACCTGTGCGCAACTTACAAACAGCGGGGATAATCTCAATGGAGCCGCATTGAGACCGCATTTATCTGATGCGAATACGTTGTTTGTTGATGTTGTCCCGCCTGATCGCTGGCGGCCGATTTAATCCCGCGCGCGTGCGGCGATTTTCACTCCGGGGTTGGTGGACGCACCGTTTCCGTGCTCGTGCGTGTTGGCGCAGCAGAGCAAATGGTTTATGCGTCGCACCTCGGTCGCCGGTGAACGGCCTTCCGTCGGACATCGGGGTATAGCGCAGCCTGGTAGCGCATCTGCTTTGGGAGCAGAAGGTCGTAGGTTCGAATCCTACTGCCCCGACCACTGTCCCGTCTGGTCCGCCACTTGGCAGAATCCCGGGATCAGGCTAGGTAACGGCCATCGCCCCGCATTCTCGAAACCAAGCGGCACAGACATGACGGCACGCATCTCTCGTCCGGCCAAGAGCGCCACCCAGTCCGGCGCCGCGCGCGCCAAGGCGTGGCTCCTCGAATACGCGCCCACCGAGCGCACGATCGAGCCGTTGATGGGCTGGACGAGCTCCAGGGACACGTCGAGCCAGGTGAAGCTCTGGTTCGCCACCAAGGAAGAAGCGGTCGCGTACGCCGAACGCGAGGGCGTCGCTTACCGTATCGAGGAGCCCCACCCCACGACGCGCCGGGTGATGGCTTATTCGGATAATTTCAAGACGACCCGCATCGGCCAGTGGACGCACTGAGCGCGCCACCACGCCCTCGGCCCCATAGCTCAGCTGGATAGAGCAGCCGCCTTCTAAGCGGCAGGTCGCAGGTTCGAGTCCTGCTGGGGTCGCCATCAGTTCTGGCAGTCAAAACCAACTTGCGCGAATGCGCGGAAGCGCTGGCGTTCGCCCAGTTCGGTGGCCGATGATTTGGCTGCATTGGTTACGCCCGAATACCACGTGACGCCGCGGTCATTGGCGTCTACGGCGATTGAGCTACGGAGCTCAATCGTGCCTCGCTACTTTTTCGACTTCCGCACCACACATGGCGTCACGGAGCGAGATGCGACGGGAGTCCTCACGCCGAATGTCGGCACGGCGATTTACGGCTGTATCGGCGCTATTCTTGAGTTGATGGACGACGCATCGGACATCGAAACCTTGAGCGTCAGATCCGAAAACGGCGACGCTATATTGCTTGTCAATTTGCAAGCGCTCCGCATTGCCATGTTCCAGGACGAACAGTAACGCGCGTCACCGAAAAATAGTGCATTTCAACTCGACGCCGGCGCGCGATACTCAAAAGACGACTCGTACATTTTCGCACGATACTAAAAAATATACGAAATGGGTATGTCATCCACAATTATTGCGAGTAGATTTTCAGAGCGCACGGTCCAAAAAAACGACCGGCGGCCGATTGGGGATACTACGTTCGGGCATGCCCTTCTGACACGCGGCCGTTTTCCGCGCCGGCGTGCATCGAACACCACTTGGTGCGAGGACACATATGTCACGCCACGTCCCGACATTTGTCATCGATCAGAGCGCGCTTATTCGCGAGGGGTTAACCCGAATACTTGCGGGAACAAGATTCCGGATATCCTCGGCCTGCTCTGACCTTCATGAAATCAGCAAAAAAGTGGGGCACGTTGGGGAGGCCTTGGTGCTGCTCGGCTCCAACGCGCCGCCCGATGAAGACTTCTCCGAATTGCGACGCTTCAAGCTGGAGCATGAGCACGTCAAGATTGTCGTGCTCAGCGACCCTTGCGGCCCGCGGCATCTGCTCATGGCGATTTCGGCTGGGGCCGATGGCTTTCTTTCAAAGCAGATCAGCCGGGACGCGCTCCTCAAGTCTCTCGATCTTGCCTTGATCGGCGAGACGGTCATTCCGAGTTCGTGCCTTCGGATGATCATCGGAAATTGCGAGCGCGCCAGTCATGAGATCGCAGCCGCGCCAGTTGCTCCCGATTTGCATGATCACATCATCACCGAATCGAAGCACTGCGAGATGAACTTCGAGCGACTGCATCGTTTGTCGTCCAAGGAGCAACTTATCCTCCGCTGCCTCACGCAGGGCGCGTCAAACAAGTCGATCGCGCGCGAACTGAATATGGCCGAAGCGACAGTCAAGGTTCACATCAAGGGCATCCTGCGCAAGATCCGGGTGAGCAACCGGACGCAAGCTGCAGTCTGGGCTCTCAATCATGAGCCCGGCGAGCTGGAGGAGGATAGTCCATGATCATCGGCTATTGCCGTGCGGGGCTGCTTTCAGGCGCGTCAGTTCTGAAGTCTCAAAGGGACGAGCTTTCCGGCATGGGCGCCGAGCGTATCTTTGAGGACGATGCGGGCCTGCCGTGGCGGAGGCCGGCTCTGGAGAGCGCGATATCCCAGGCGAAAGCTGGAGACATCGTCGTCGTCCGCTGGGCGCATCACCTCGCCTGGACCAGCCATGGCGTTGTGCGGATCATCAAGAAGCTTGCCGCCAAGGGTGCTGGTCTCCGAATCCTGA
>JANXTB010000125.1 GCA_025356415.1 Hyphomicrobiales bacterium | reverse complement strand
TGTCGGCCTCACGCGCCGCGGCGCGCGCTTCATCGGCCTGCAGGAGAACGACGCCATTGAAACGCCGCCCGCGCGTCGCGAGCCGCGCAATCGCCAGCGCGGTGACTGCTTCGCTGGTGATCTCACCCTTGGCGATGCGGTCCGCAATCGCGACCACGCCCTGTTCGATAATATCGTCGCTCATGCCGAAGGCTCGAAGGCGGCCTTCAGCGCCTGAAAGCTGAACGGAGTCGAATCGAGAGTGATGAGCGCATCGGCGGCTGTGCGCACAAGCGTGTTCGTCTCCAGCACGAGCGGCGCGAGTCGCGCGGTGCGTTCGCCGGTCGCTGGAACTTGATTGAGGACGCCCGCAATCGCGGACAGATCTTCGTTGCGCATGTCGCGATCCTAATGAACGCCAAGATAGCGTTGCAGCGCAGAGGGATCCGCCTCCAGCTCAGCTTTCGAGCCGTGGTGGACGATGCGTCCCGTCTCGATCAGATATATCCGGTCGGCGAGCGCCAGCGCGCTGTAGAGATTTTGCTCGACGAGCAGGATGCCGAGCCCTTCACCGCGCAACGCCGCGATGACGCCTTCCAACGCCTGCACCATCACGGGCGCGAGTCCTTCGGACGGCTCATCCATCAGCACGACTTCAGGATCGATCATCAGCGCGCGCGCAACCGCCAGCATCTGCCGTTCGCCGCCCGACAATTGGTTGCCGCGATGGTGCTTGCGCTCTGCGAGACGCGGAAACGCATCGAACGCGCGCGCAATCGTCCAGCCATGCTTGGCGGATGCGGGCTTCAGCATCGTCAGATGTTCGGTGACGGTAAGCGACGCGAATAGCCGCCGGCCCTGCGGCACCAGCGCAATCTTCCGCCGCGCGATGGCGTGCGGCGACAGATCGTTCAGCCGCTCGCCGCGATAGCGGATCTCGCCCTGGCGCACGACGGGCTGGCGCAAATTCATGATCGACCGGATCGTCGTTGTCTTGCCCATGCCATTGCGGCCGAGCAGCGCGACGATTTCACCCGGCGCGACATTGAGCGAAACGCCTTGCAGCACATGCGCGTCGCCATAATAAGAGTGCAGACCGTCGATCTCGAGCATCAGTTTCCTCCCTCGAGATCGGCGGCGACAGCCTTGTGCGGGCGTCCAAGATAAACCTCCTGCACAAGCGGATTCGTGCGGATGCCGGCGGGGTCACTTTCCACAATCACCTTGCCGTTCTGCATTACCGTGACGGTGTCGACGAGCGCCAGCGCGAGGTCCATGTCGTGCTCGATCAGCACGACAGTGAGATCGCGCGGCAGGCCGCGAATGATCTCGGCGAGATAACCACGCTCGGCAGGCGACAAGCCCGCGGCGGGCTCGTCGAGCAGCAGCAGGCGCGGCGTGCCGACCAGCGCCATGGCGACTTCGAGCTGGCGCTGTTCGCCATAGGACATTTCGCGCACCGGCGCGTTTTCACGCCCGTTCAAACGAGACGCCGCAAGCGCGCTACGCACGCGCTCTTCCTGCTCGCTCGTCAGAGTATCGGCGCCAAACAGAGAAAACTTGCTCGGGCTCAAGCCGCGCGCGGCGAGCTTCATGTTTTCATACACGGTCATCTGACCGAAGAGGTTGGTGATCTGGAACGTGCGCGCGACGCCAAGATAAGCGCGCTTTTCCGGCGGCATGTTGGTCATGTCGACGCCGTCGAAAAAGATCTTGCCGGTGGTCGGCAGAATGGCGCCCGTGATGGCGTTGAACAATGTCGTCTTGCCCGCGCCATTGGGGCCGAGCACCGCGCGACGCTCGCCGGGCTCGAGCGTCATCCAGACGCTGTCGACCGCGCGCAGGGCGCCGAATTTCACGGTGACATTGGTGAGGCTGAGGATCGGGTCGGCCAAGTTCGCATGCTCATAAAAAGGAGAAGGCGGCCCGCCGAAAAACCGGCGGGCCTGTTCGTATCCGGCGATCAGCTCTTGATTATCAGCTCTTGATGCCTTGGAAGTCGCGCGAGTAGGGCGGCTGCTTCATGTAGGTCTCGGGATCGTATTTCCAGAACTGCGAGACCTGCGGATAGGACGTGATCGGCACGTTCCAGAGCTTGCCATCTGCGCGCTTCTCAACCTTGCGGATCGAAACGTCGTAGATCGGGTTGCCGTAAGCATCGAGCTTTACGGTCTTGCCGAGCGGCGAATCCTTGAGCTCTGTCGCCAGCACCGTCTTCAGGAAGAGCGGCCGATCCTCGACATTGCCTTTGATCGTCTTCAGCGCTTCGGCAACCCACATGGCGCCCGAGTAATGCGAGAAGCCATAGATCGACGGGAGTTTCTGGTAACGCTTCTCGTAATCGGCGACGAACTTGACGGTCGCCGGTTCTTTCGAGCCTTCCGCAAAATGCGCGCAGGAGACGATGCCTTCGGCTTCGTTGCTCATGGTGCGAATGACCGACTGGTCGGTCGCATTCATTGCGCCCATCAGCGGGATGCGGCCCTTGAGGCCGAAGCTTGCATATTGCTGGATGAAGCGCGTCGCATCGGCGCCGGTCTCCATGGCAAACACGGCGTCGACGCCGAGATTGGCGAGCTGGCCGAGATAGGGGCTGAAGTCGGCGGTGTTCAGAGGATGCCAGAATTGCTGGGTGATCTTGCCGCCGAGCTCGGTGAACATCTGCGCAAAGCCGCCGCATTGTTCATGGCCGAAGGTGTAATCCTGCGAGATCGTTGCAACCTTGCGATAGCCCTGCTTGTAAGCCCAGTCGGCCAGCGGACGCGCGGTCTGGCTGGCGGTGTAGCCCGCAACGCGAATGACGTTGGGAATGCGCGTGCGCTGCGTCAGGTCGTCGGCCGCGATGACGGGAATGAAGTAAGGCGTGCCGGTGCCCTTCACATAGTTTGCGACGGCGAGGCCCGTATTGGCGAGAATGTTGCCGAACAGGAAATCGACATTGCCCTGTTCGACCAGACGGCGCGCCTTCTGCAGCGACGTGTCAGGGTTAGATGCATCGTCCTCGATGACGATCTCGACAGCGCGGTCGCCGACTTTCTTGCCGACCTGCTCCCAATACATTTCGAAACCTTCGACCAGCTCCTTGCCGCCGGCCGCGATGACGCCGGTGAGCGGGGCGAGCAGGCCGATCTTGATCGGACGCGACGCGCCTTGCGCGCGCACGATGGCCGGCATGCCGACCAGTGCGGCTGCGGCGGTGGTGGATTTCAGGAAACTGCGGCGATCCGTAATGATTTTGCTCATGTGCCCTCTCCGATGATTAGCCATGGTTCTTGTATCAAGTTTTGCTTCTGCCAGTGACGCTACTTCTGCAATTTGCGGGCCGCCATGATCAGCCGCGCTTTTCCGAGCACCCCTTCGGGCGCGAAAATCATGATGCCGATGAAGGTCAGGCCGAGCACCATCAGCCAGCGCTCGGTGAACATGCTCACCGCCTGTTCGAGCGCAATGATCAGGAAGGCGCCCACGAACGCGCCGAACAACGTGCCGATACCGCCGACGATAGCCATCAACAGGCCCGATACCGATTGAGAAAGCTGCACGGTGGAGGGACTGACGAAATCGTTGAACACGGCGTAGAGCGCGCCTGCGATCCCCGCAAAGTAACCCGACGCGGTGAAAGCTATGATGAGATGCAAGGGCACATTGTACCCAAGGCTCGACATGCGGCTCTCGCCATCCTTCACGCCGCGCAGCGTCAGACCAAAAGGCGAGCGCACGAAGCGCCACATGGCGAATGTCACAATAGCCACGACGAAGAGCACGGCGGCGTAAAGCTCGCGTGACGACAGGCCCACCTGCGCCCGCAATTGCCCGCGCAATCCATTCTCGCCGCCGGTGACCTGCGTCCAGCGCAGGCACACGCCCCAGACGATCAAGCCCAGAGCCAGAGTCAGCAGCAGAAAGTAAACGCCCGATGTACGCACGGCGAGCAGGCCGAAGACGGCAGCGAGCACGGTCGCCGCAAGCACGCCGAGCAGCATGGCGAGTGGCAGTGGCAGGCCCGCATGCGCGGCGCAATAGAGAACGACATAGGTTGACGTGCCAAAGATCGCGCCGTGGCAGAGCGGCGTGCGGCCCGCGAACCCGGCCAGCACATCGACCGACATGGCGAGCACGGCGAAGATCAGGATCTGCGTCGCCACGCTCACATAATAAGTGGGCAGGAACAGCGGCGCGAGCATTCCGCAGGCGAGCAGCGCCAGCCAGAAGATGCGCAGCGGCGAGGTGAAGAGCGCGCTCATCACGCAGCCTTTCCGAACAGGCCGAGCGGACGAAATGCGAGCAGCACCGCCATGGGGCCGAAAATGACAAAATAGGCGAGCTGTGGAAACCACACCTGGCCGAATGTATTGAGGAGCCCGATCAGCAGCGAGCCGATGGCCGCGCCGACCAGCGAACCGCGCCCGCCGATGATGACGACCGCGAGACTGAAGACGAGAATCTCCGCATCGGCGCTGGGATAAAGCGCGAGAAACGTGCCGCCGAGCATGCCACCCAATCCCGCAAGCGCCGAGCCCAGCATGAAGGTGACGAGAAACACGCGGCGGATGTCGATGCCGCAGGCTTCCACCATTTCAAGATCGTCCACGCCCGCGCGAATGAGCGCGCCGAGCCGCGTCTTGTTGATGAGCAGCCAGAGCGAAATGAACACGAGGATGCCGACGACAAGCACGAAGATGCGGAACTTCGGATAGAACAGCGAGCCGATCACCACCGCGCCTTGCAGCCATTCCGGCGTCGCGACAGTGAATGTGTCGCCACCCCACATGACGAGCGCGAGATCGTTCAGCACGAAGGCGACGCCGAGCGTCAGCATCACTTGCCTGAGCTCGAAGCCGCGCACGAAGCGCAGCAGCCCCTGGTCCAGCAACAGACCCATGATGGCGACGCACAGCATCGCGCCGATGCCGCCGATCAGGAACGAACCCGTGAGCTTGCTGATGGTGAAGCCGATGTAGCCGCCAAACAAATAAAGCGCGCCATGCGCAAGGTTGACGATGCGCAGCAGGCCGAAGATCAGCGTGAAGCCGGACGCGACAACGAACAGCAGCGCCGCGAAGGTCAGCCCGTTCATGATCTGGAAGGCCAGCATGCGCGCTAAGCTCCGGTCTTGGCGGTGCGGGCGCGCTCGGAGGCGTACCAGTCGGCGATCTGTTCACCGGTCCAGAAGACGACGCCTTCCTTGTGGCGAATGACTTCGAGCACCTGCTTGAAGTACTTCATCCGGTGCGGCGCGCCCATGATGTAGGGGTGCAGCACGAGCGCCATCACGCGCGCGCCATCGCGCGAGTCTTCATGCAATTGCTCGAACTGGTCGAGTGCGCGGTCGCGATATTCCGACGCCTTGTGATGCTGGATGAGCATCATCGCGACGTCATTGCATTCCTGCGTGTAGGGGACGTTGAGGATCTCAGCCCCGCTGCGCGTTTTCAGCGGCACCGGCTGGTCGTCGAGCACCCAGTCGCAGACGTAATCATACCCCTGCTCCTGCAGGATGTCGGGCGTATCCCACGTTTCCGTCAGGCCCGGTCCGAGCCAGCCACGCGGCGCCTTGCCGGTGAAATTCTTGATCGCATCGGTCGTCTTCTGGATGTCGAGTGTTTCGTTCTCGACCTTCTGCATGTTCTTCTGGCTATAGCCGTGGCCCATGAATTCCCAGTTGCGATCGAGCGCGGCCTGCGCGATCGGCTTGTAGGTCTCAATGGCCGAACCATTGATGGCGAGCACGCCCGGCACGTTGAATTCATCGAACAGCTTCAGCATGCGCCAGAAGCCGACGCGATTGCCGTATTCGTGCCAGGCCCAGTTCGGAATATCCGGAATGGGCGCGCCGCCCGCCGGCGGCGTCAGCACCGTGCGCGGCATCGTGGAATGAATGTCCCATTCCTCGATGTTGACGATGATCCACACGGCAAGACGCGCGCCGCCCGGAAGTTCGAGGCGCGGGCGTTGCGTGATGGCCGAATAGGAAAGGCGCTCTTGCGGCGTCATGGCTTGAGCGGCTCCGTGATCGTGAAGGTCAGCGTGGGCAGGCCCTCGACTTGCGCTTCGATGACATCGCCGATGTTCACCGCGCCAACGCCTTCTGGCGTGCCCGTCATGATGATGTCGCCGGCCTCGAGCCGGTAATGCTCGGAGAGTTTCGAGATGATCTCCGGCGTCGACCATGTCATATGCGCGACGGTCGAGGACTGGCGCTCCTTGCCGTTGATAGTCAGGCGAATCTTGCGTGTCTCGTCATGTCCGACAACGCTTGCGGGTGCGATGGCGCTGAGCGGCGCGGAATGATCGAAGGACTTGCCCATTTCCCAAGGCCAGCCCTTGTCCTTCGCAACCGTCTGCAGATCGCGGCGCGTGAGATCGACGCCGACGCCATAGCCGAAGACATGATCGAGCGCTTGGGCTTTGGGAATGAAAGCGCCGCCCTTCGAGATCGCGACCACGAGTTCGACCTCGTGGTGCAGCGATTTCGTCAAAGTTGGATAGGGCGAGACGCCGCCGTCATGGACGATGGAATCTGCTGGCTTCTGGAAGAAGAATGGCGGATCGCGCTCGTCGGCGCCTTCGTTCATCTCGCGCACATGGGCGAGATAATTGCGTCCGACGCAATAGATGCGGCGCACGGGAAAG
This sequence comes from Hyphomicrobiales bacterium, assembly GCA_025356415.1. GTDB lineage: Bacteria > Pseudomonadota > Alphaproteobacteria > Rhizobiales > Beijerinckiaceae > Terripilifer. The sequence continues at coordinate 35,440 of JANXTB010000125.1, read as the reverse complement.
CGCGCATCCGTGCCGATCACCGGCAAGGAGGCCACGGGCGGCGGTGTAATGACATAGCCGCTCATGGGTGCACCTTCTTCTGCCCATTGTACCAATCGTAAATCTCCTTGCCATTCATGTGCACCACGCCCGGATGGCTGTTGATGTGCTCATAAACCTGCTCGAGATATTTGATGCGGTGCGGCTGGCCCGAAATATAGGGATGGATCGCAATCGCCATCACGCGCGGGCGCGTCTCGCCTTCCTGATAGAGTCGGTCGAAATAATCGCAGCAGCGCGTCTTGAAATATTCCGACTCGTGATGCGCCACCGCCATCATCGGAATGTCGTTCAGCTCGACCGTGTAGGGCAGGGTGACGAGCGGGCCGTTGACCGTCTTGATGACGGTCGGCTCGTCATCATAGACCCAGTCGCCGATATATTTCACACCAGCGGCGGTGAGCAGGTCGGGTGTTTCGTAAGTTTGCGTCAGGCCCGGTCCAAGCCAGCCGATCGGGCGCTCGCCGGTGAACTTCTCGATGACGTCCATCGACTTGTTGATCATGCCCGCCTGGTCTTCGATCTTGTGGATCGGCATCTGCTCATAAGCGTGGCCCATGAACTCCCAGCCGTCGTCGCGCGCCTGTCCGGCGACGCGCGGATAATCGAGGCAGACGCGTGCGTTGATCGAGAGCGTCGGGCGGATGTTGAGCTTCTTGAAAAGTTCAAAGAAACGCCAGCAGCCCACGCGCATTCCGTATTCATGCCACGACCAGTTCGGCACGTCGGGCAGCAGCACCTGGCCGGTCGGCGCAGGGATCACCTGACGCGCCATCGGGCGCGACACATCCCACAATTCGTAATTGACGATGGACCAGACAATGATGCGGCCATCGTTGGGCAGCTTCAGCGGCTCGCGGTCGACAATCGCCGAATAGGTCTGGCGTTGCGGAGGAATCATGGGTTCGGTCATGCGTGGCTCCCGGATAGCGCCTCAGCGGGGCTTTGTTTCAACGACCAGCTCTCTTCGATTGTGGTGCCGGCTTGGGTGAGAATGACGGACATGGGGCAGCGAATCTTGAGTTCGCGACGGAGCGCGGCCATCTGGTCATCGGTGCCGTTCGTCGTCCCCTCGATGGTCAGTTCGATTTTCGGAAAGGGGACGGGCACATCAGCTTCCATATCGATCCCGCGGTGGTCGAGGTGTCCGACGCAGCCGATGCGGCTGATCTTGAGATCGATATTCTTCTCATGCGCGATTCGGCGGGAAATCACATTCGTGCAACTGATCAGGGCGCCCAGCATGGTTTCGAGCGGCGTCGGGCCGACGTCGGTGCCGTGCCTGTAGGGCGGCTCGTCGATGACGAACGAATGTTTGCGAACGCGCACTTCGGTCAGGCTCATCGTCGGGCAATGGCCTTCGAGCTCGACGCGAATGATCGGCTTCTTGCGAATCGTCGTCATGATTTCGAGCCGACCAGCTTGAGCGCGTCCGCAGATGACATAACGTGCCCGAACGCCGTGCGCAGGCAGAGCAGCGCGGCGGTGTGATGTTCGGGCGTGTCCATCGTGTCCACGCAATCCTCGATGACGATGACGGCATAGTCGCGCACGTTTGCGGCGCAGGCGGTGGCGAGCACGCAGGAATTCGTGTTGATGCCGGTGATCAGCAACGTGTTGATCCCGTGCGTGCGAAGCGTCATGTCGAGGTCCGTGCCCTGGAAGCAATCGTAGCGCTTCTTGGTGTCGACGATCATGTCGCCGGTTTCATGCAACCCCGGCATGATGGTGCATCCCGGCGACCCGGCGAGATTATGACGCAGCACATTCTTGCGCGTGGCATTCGGGTCTTCCGCACGCGTGCGCCAGAACGGATTGGCGCGGATTTCCTCGACGTCGCGATAGGTGGTGACGAGATGAATGACCGGCACGCCCAAGGGACGCGCGGCGTCAAAAAACGCCTTGTTGGCAGCCACAAGTCGCGCCGCCGTGTCGGGCGCGGCCGGCATGGTCGCGACAGACGGATCGAGATGCCCGCGATGACAATCGATCGCGACAATAGCGGGGCGGATGATGTCGATGCCGAGATTCATGTCGCCCTCCTAGATCAGATTGTTCCAGCCGGTTTTCAGCAGCGCGCGCTCGTCGATCTTGAACACGTCGGCGAGCCAGTCGGCCAAAATCTCCTGCCCGATGGTCGGATTGTCATGCTGGCAATGTTCGGCGCCGGTTTCGTTTTCATCCGTCAGCCGCAGCGTCGCGTTCACGCCTTTGGCTATGGCGTATTCATATGTCTTGCGCGAGGCGGAGACGGTGAGCACGTCATGCCCGCCATGCAGCACGAGATAGGGGCAGCGCATGTGGTCGAGATGGCCTTCCAGCGTGAAGGGCTCGGCCTTTTCCATCGCGGCTTTCATGGTGGGCGTGCCGAACACCCATTTGATGTGCATGGCGAGGCCGAAGTCTTCGCCCTTGCCACCCCAGATATCGGTGATCGACCAGATCGCGCCATGCGAAATGCAGGCGGCGAGGCGCGGCTCGTAGCAGCCCGCGCGCGCCGCGTAATAGCCGCCCAATGATGAGCCACAGACGGCGATGCGCGAGGCGTCGACATCGTCGCGCGCCACGAGCCAGTCGATGCATTTGCCGACTGGGACTTCGGTGTCGACGCGATTGACGATGCCATGCCGGCGCAAGGTGCCGCCCTGTCCGGGCATGTCGACCATGAGCACGGAAATGCCGCGCTGCAGGCAACCGTGCGCCTGCATGAACCACATTTCATCCTTGATGGAATCGAGCCCGCCCATGCAGATCAGCACCGGCAGCTTGGCGCCGGGGAAGGGCGCGCGCACGAAATATCCGCACAGCGAAGCGCCGTTCTCGTAAGGAATGTCGACGACCTCGCCGGGCGGGTTCAGATATTGCAGAAACTTGTGGCTGCACGCTTCCATGCGCTCGAACGTCGGCAGGCGGCGTGGATCGTCGGGCTCCAGATGAAACTCCGCCTGGCGATAATAATCAGCCGCGCGCAGGAAGCAGTTCATCGCGGTGCGGATGTGGCCCTTGGCTTCTTCCTCGAGACCGCGCGTCCAGTTGAAATCGCCGATGCGCTTCCATTCCGCGTGCCAGCTTTCGAGATCGCCGGGAATCATCCGCGAGGCGGCGAGAAACACTTCGGAGACGGCGCCGCCGCCTTCCTGCGTTTCGCCGAGGCCCCGGCGGAATTGATAGGAAAGCCACGGGTGCTCCGGCCAATGATGCCAGCCCATGGGCTCATAATGCGCCTGCCGATTTTCGGTGATCGCCTCGATCGCATTATCGTCGTCGAGCAAAGCCATTCGTTCGTCCCGGTCCAAGAAAGCCACCCCGGAGCGTCGCCCGGGATTGTGGCTCTGTCAATCGAACTGCACACAGTTTGGCGAATGATAATGTCAGCTTGAGCCAAAGTGGACCATATTTCACGTGCATTCTGCCGAAAACGCGGGCTTTCGTGCCGAATTTATGCGCACCAGCATGCACTTGCTCGGTTGATCCTCGCTGATGTATTCACTTGGGGTAGCGAGGGGTGAATATGAGCGAGCATGGACCGCCAGGCGCCACACTTTCGGAGACGCTCGAGATCGAGGGTGTCGAGGAGGCTGCACGTTCCGCGCCCCGCTCCATTTCCGCCGCTGACCGGGTGCGCGAGTCGATCCTGACGGGACAATTCGCACCGGGCGAGCGCATCAACGAAGTGCATCTGTCACGCGCGCTCGGCGTCTCGCGCACGCCGACGCGCGCCGCGCTGCATGCGCTCGCGGCGGAAGGCCTCGTTGACTATGCGCACAATCGCGGTTTCACCGTGCGCGAATTTCCGATGCAGGCGGTGCTCGACGCTTACCAGATTCGCGCAAGCCTCGAAGGGCTGGCGTGCCGCTTGGCGTCCGAGCGCGGGCTTGCCGAGGAACAGCGCGTCGCGATGGAGCAGGCGTTGCGCGATGGCGACGTCATTCTTCAGCACGACATTCTGACCGAGGGCGACCTCATCGCCTATCGCGCCATGAACGTCATGTTCCACGACGCCATCCTCGCCGCCGCGCAAAGCCGCATGCTGATGGAAGCCGTGCGTCTCACGCTCAACATGCCGGGCTCGACGCATCGCCATATCGTATCATTCAAGCATGACGACGTGCGCCGCCGGCATGACGATCATCACCGCCTCTACCAGCTCATCGCCGCTGGCGAGGGCTGGCGCGCGGAAGTGCTCATGCGCGAGCATGTGATCGGGCTGGCGAAGAAGACAGTCTAGCGCTGCACCGCAAGCGTTTTTTACGCTGGCCGGAGATAGACGCGCGTGATCGCCGGGTGAGATTTGCTTAGCGCCGCGGTGAGATCATGCGCGGTCGCCTCGATCTCCGGGCTCGTCAGCGCATCGTCGAAATCGATCGAGATGGCGAGCAGGATATTATTGGGGCCCAGATGCAGGCTCAGGATCTCGGGCGCGCTTGTCACGCGCGCATCTGCGTTCAGGACATTCCTGACGAGGCCCAGCACTTCCCTGGATGCGCTTTCGCCGGTCATCAGGCTCAGCACTTCGCGCGACAGGATGGCCGCAGTGAAGACAAGCAGCAGGCCGATGGCGATGGACGCAATGCCATCGAAACGCGGGTCCTGCAGCCATTGCGCGAGGCTCAAGCCCGCAAGCGCCAGCGCGAGGCCGGCCAATGCCGCGGCATCCTCCAGCAGGACGGCAAAGACGCTCGGATCCTTGCTCGACCGGATCGCGGCCCAAGGCCCGAGATGCGGATAGCGCTCGCGCATCTCGCGCCAGGCGACGCGAAAGGACAGCGCCTCGAAGATCATGCTGGCGATCAGCACGAGGTAAGCGACATGCGGGCTTTCAACTGGCTCGGGATCTAGGACGTGCAAGATCCCCTCGTAAACGGAAACCGCGCCGCCCAGCGCAAAAATGAAAAGCGCAACGACGAACGACCAGAAGTAGATTTCCATGCCATAGCCGAACGGATGCTTTTCATCCGCAGGCCGCGCGGCGCGGCGCAAGCCGTAGAGCAGGACGCCCTGGTTGGATGTATCGACCAGCGAATGCACCGCCTCGCTGAGCATCGCGCTCGATCCCGTCCAGAAGGCTGCGACGCATTTGGTCGCCGCGATTGCGAGATTGCCGAGGAGCGCAGCGTAGATGACTGATTTCGAACTCGTGGCGCCGGACATGCGACTTCCTCGTTACTTCGTGCAGACGCTTTTATGAACTTCGAGCGTCAAGGATGCGACACGTTCGGTGAGCGCCTTGATGTTCTCCGTCATGGCTGTGTTTTGTCGCATCAATTCCAGAAGCAAGGAGGTTTGTGTTTCAGCCACCTTCTGCCTTTCCTCGCTCGCAAGATGAAGCTCCTCGCGGTGTTGCGCATCCGCGCGCGAATGCGCCTTGTCCCTGTCCGACTGGCGTGTCTGCGCAAGGAGAATCAGCGGCGCGGCATAGGCGGCCTGCAGACTGAAGGCGAGGTTCAAGAGGATGAACGGATAGATGTCAAAAGAAACGATGCCAAGAACGTTCAGAAGAATCCACACCGAGACGGCGACAGTCTGCCCGATCAGGAATGTCGGCGTCCCGAAGAAACGCGCGAATGCTTCGGCCCTCAGGGCGAACCAGTCGTTGCCGAAAACCGGTTCGAGATGCTCGTGTGGCGCGTGGAAGCGATAGAAATGTTTGAGCCGCGACGGCGGCGCTTGTGCCGGCGATGAAATGTCCATGGTCATGCTGGTTCCTGATTTCAAAAGGCGCCTGTGGACCAGTGAGAGCAGAGGCGTTGCCTGAATGCAATGGGCGAGGGCGCCAGACAAGCTTCACACCCCGAACAACTTAGGTTTAGTCTACTGGCAAGAATTGACGAGCACGGGAGGCAAGAATGAGCTTGCAGGACCTTGCGTCACTCAGCACCGCGCTCAGCGGGATAGGCGTGATCTTCACCGTCATTTACGCCGCGCTCCAGATCAGGAACAACACCAGAGAGGTCCGCGCCACCGCGTTCCAGCAAGTCGTCAATTCCTTCGCGGCCATTTCCTTCGACATTGCGAAAGATAAAAGCCTCAGCGGCCTCTATCTGCGAGGCGGCAGAGACTTTCAGAAGCTCGATGAAGTAGAGCAAGTGCAATACATGTTCATGCTCCTGAGCTTCCTGCGCCGTGCCGAGAGCGTGTTCTTCCAGACAGAGACCCACATGCTGCACGAGCAGCACTGGTTCGGAATACGTGAAAGCACAAAGGCCGTGATGGCCTCGACCGGAGCGCGCGCCTGCTGGTCGGAAATACGCAAGCGGTTCAATCCGCAATTCGCGGAGTTTATTGATGAGCTTGCGGGATGAAAACGGCCGCCGCGACGGACAGGGCCGATACTATGGCTCCCGTGGATGGATGCAGACTGGAATTTGCTTGCTGATCGGCACGGACAGGCATTGTAGATCGAGCTGCTTCGATGGATGAAATGACCACGATCGAGATCAAGGCTTTCGTCCCGGCTAGGGATTTGTGGCGAGTGGGCCAGAACATTGCAGGCTCCTGAGCCTCTAGATCAATGATTGCCGTTGGCGATCACGAAGCATCGGCGTTTGCACTCGCCACAAACGGGAGAGTTTCTAGATGCCGGTAAAGGCAATCTAGCTCCGTAGGTAGTTACGCGTCCAAAACGGCTATGCCTCCTTGGCACATCGACCAAATGCGATGGTTCTATTGTAGCGCACGCGCTCCGTCTCGCGGCTGCCAGGTCCGGCATCGCGTATCCACCGAAGGCGCCTGCGAGGTGGGCCGTTTGACTTCAAAAGCCGCCCGGCGGATCATTTCCTTCTCGAGAAGCCGGGACAGGCTTCCGACCGGGGAGATAGCTTCATGCGCCGAGGGTTTCTTGGGCTGTGCGCGATTTTTTTCGCTCTGGTTCCCGATATTGGACAGGCTGCGGAGAATCCCGAATCAGTTTTCTTCAAGGACAAGATCATCCGCTTCGTTGTGGGCGGCGGCCCTGGTGGCGGCTACGACCTCTACGCCCGCATGATGGCGCCGCATCTCGAGAAAAAACTTAGCGCGAAGGTGGTGGTCGAAAACCGGCCTGGCGCGGGCATGCTCATCGCGATGAACCATGTATGGCAGGCGGCGCCCGACGGGCTAACCATGATTCTGGCCCCAGCCGAGGGCGCGACATTCGGCAAAATGCTGGACGAGCCCGGCGCGCGTTTCGATCTGCGAACCTTCCCGATCCTGGCGCGCGTCAATTCGGCGCCCCGCGCAGTGCTCGTTCACCCTGAGGGGCCCTTTTCGTCAGCGCCGAAGTTCCTCAAGCCTGAAAAGCCGATCTGGTTTTCTGTCAATGGCAAGACCGACGGCGTTGCGGACACGATCGCGATCCTCTGTCACGCGATGAAACTGCCGTGCAAGCTGGCGATCGGGTATCAGTCCTCCAAGACAATCGCGCTTGCGATCATCAACCGCGAAACGGATTCTACGGTCCTCGTCGACGACACTAGCGTCCATTACGCCCGGAGCGGCCAGTTAAAGGCGCTCTTCTTCGTGGGCCGGGACAGGTCGAGCCTCATGCCGGATACGCCGAGCCTCTTCGATATCGCCTCACTCGACGCTAACGCGGCATGGTGGATCGATTTCCGTGAAGACCTGCGCCGCCTCGGGCGCGTGATCATGGTTCCGCCAGGGATGGAGCAGGGGCGCCTCGCCTATCTGCGAGACGTCGTTCGCGACACATTGCTGGATCCGGACGTCGCAGCCGAATTCGCGAGCAAGGGGCAGCCGGTTCAATATGCTCCGCCAGACGAAGTCGCGGCGTTGATCAATGGTCTTCTGGGCGAGAAGATCACCCCCGAACAGCTGCGCGAAATAAGGCACGTCGTATTGGATAAGTACTACTGACTCGATCAGTCGCCGGGAGGGCGTCATGGCCGGAATATTCCGACTACTTGCGGCTTTGTGCGTGCCCATCGTCACTGCGGGTCCGGCGGCGGCCGACACCGTTTTCGACTTCTACCGAGGGAAGACGGTCACCAGCGCAAAGAGATAGTGTTAGCTTTTATCTTCAAAATGAAGCGGTTCCGCACGGTATTCACGCGACCTTAGGAATTACATGGGCGGAATGTACATCGTTGGCCCGCCCAGAATTGTCGCGAGATGATCTATGAAGACCCAAAATCGGCCTCCCCCGCCTAGCATTTCTCACTTGCATTTAGAGGGGATCGACGGCGTCTTGGTTTCCTGCCCCGGATGCGGTCGCTCGGTCCGCGTTTCGTGGGATGCATTACGGCTGCCTGACGACACGCCTTTCCCCGACATCGCGCGTTTGAAACGATACTCATGCACGGGTTGCGGTTCAAAGAGCGTCGGCTTGACGCCTGACCGTTGGCGGAAACGCGCTTAGTTGAGCCCAGGTCGTGCGGAGGGTTCAATCGCAGAGGCTTCCTTTGCCTTTTGAAGTTTGCAGCCGCACTGAATCCGTCACCTATGGCGTCGGCCTAGCAGCGGACGAATGCGGACGGTGAATATCTGCTCGGTGATCCGGCGAAGGACGTCTCACAGACGCTTCTAGGCTTGCCTGTCGTGATGTCCGTTTTGCGCCAGAAGCGGACATCATCAGCCCGTGAAACAGCCCAGTTGCATTCTTTCACGCGACCGCCAGGGAGCCTCGGCCTCGGTCGTTCTCGCGCCGTTCACCTCGTCTTCGAACACGTCAGCGCTCGAGTGCAACTCGGTCGATTTGCGGAAGACTCGATCAGTTTGGCTGAAAATTTCTCATCACGAGCAAACGTGCTGCAATTTGCTCAACAGGTCGACGCTGACGAATAAACGTTGGTCAACAGGTCCGCTTATCCTCGCTTGACACTCGCTGACGAGGCGCCACTATCAGGTTGTCCGGACAACATCAGGGGTCGCGGCGCATTTGAACGACGTATTCCAACTCGTCAGTTGCCGCCGGCGAGCGGCGAGAGCCCGAGGGTCACATGAGCGATGCAGCCATAGAACTAAGTTCGGTGATGAACCGAAAAAAGCTGAGCAAGTTTCAGATCGGCATGATCGCGCTCTGCGCGCTCATCGTTGCCGTGGATGGTTTTGACACACAGTCCATTGGTTTTATCGGGCCGGCGCTCATCGCTGAATTCAAGGTGCAGCGTCCCGCGCTTGGTCCGGTCTTCAGCGCCGGCCTGTTCGGCCTTTTTCTAGGGTCATTCCTGATCAGCCCCGTGGCCGATCGCTTCGGCCGCAAGATCGCCATCCTGATCTCGGTCAGCATCTTCGGCTTGTTCTCGATCGCGGCCGCTCAGTCGTCAACGCTTAATGAGCTTATGGTCTGGCGGTTTCTTACCGGCATTGGTCTCGGCGGGGGCATCCCGACCGCGCTGACGATGGCGTCCGACTATGCGCCCGAACAGCGTCGCGGCTCGATGGTCATGCTAGTGTCGCTCGCCAATCCGGTAGGCTCGTCGCTCGGCGCGTTCATGTCCGCCGAACTGATCTCGCTTTATGGCTGGCGTTCGGTTCTCTGGGCCGGCGCGCTGCTTCCGTTGTGCCTCGCCGTGCTTTTGCTTTTCGTGCTTCGCGAGTCGCCCCGTTGGCTTGCCTTGCAGGACGGCTCGTCCAAGGCGCTTCGCGACATTGTCACACGCATCGCACCTGACATTCCGAACGTGCAGGCGACGCGCTTTACGGTGGAAGACGTGCGCGAAAGCGGCGTTCCCGTGCGCAAGTTGTTCGCCGATGGACGCGCCGTCGGGACGGTTCTCCTGTGGGTCGCCTTCTTCATGGGCATCCTCGATCTGTTCCTGCTGGCGCAATGGCTGCCGACGCTGATGTCCTCGGCGGGCGCGAGCGCTCGTGAAGCAGTCGCGTCGACGGCGCTCTTCCAGATCGGCGGTCTGGTTGGCGGCCTCGCCCTCGGTCACTTCGTCGACAAGAAAGGGAATTTCGCATTGGCTGCGACGTTCCTGGGCATGGCGGCTTTCATCATCCTGACGGGCCTCGTGAGCTCCAGCATCTACCTGGTCTTCGTGACTGTATTCTGCGCGGGCTTCTTCCTGATCGCGTCGGTCACCGGCGTGAACGGCTATGCAGCTGCATTCTATCCGACGTCCGCGCGTTCAACCGGGCTCGGCTGGGGGTTGGCGCTCGGCCGCATGGGATCGATCGTCGGGCCGCTCATCGCAGCATTCCTGCTGGCGCTGCATTGGACCAACAGCGGGGTCTTCATGGCCTGCGCAATCCCCGCGGTGCTTGCTTCTATCGCGATGTTGTTGATGCCAAGGTCCACGGCGCCTGTGACCGCAGGCTCCGCGCAGCCCGCGACCGGCGCGGCCCGCTGAACGTAGGGCGCAGTCGCTGCTAGAATGTCCAGGGGCAGGTCGCGATCGACCTGCCCCCTTTGCGTTTCGTCCTGAGGACGGCCATGTCCTGACAAGTTGCGCAATTTGTCTGAATCTATAAGATTGCGGAGCAACTGGAATAATTGACAAACTCATGCCGCAAGCGAAAAAGAAGCCCTCGAAGAACGCCTTCAATCTCGATGCGCCGCTTTATGCACGCATTACGAATGAACTACGGCAGCGCATCACCACTGGCCAATATCCGATTGGCTGCCTCCTTCCGACAGAGGCGGAACTCAGCGAGGAATTTTCGACGAGCCGGCATACTGTGCGCGAAGCTTTGCGCCGCCTGATCGAACAAGGAATGGTGCGAAGCAGGCAGGGCGCTGGAACCTCAGTGATCTCCGCTGAATCGAACGCGCGCTACGTGCAGTCCTTCCAGTCGATTTCCGACCTTTTCCAGAATTCGCTCGACACTCATTTCGTCATTCACAGGATCGAACCTGTCGTTCTCGATGTTGAAACCTTGGCCCGTCTCGAGGCGAAGCCGAAGCAGAAATGGTTGCATGTCGCCGGCGTGCGTTGGACCAAGCCCGGCGGAACGCCCATCTGCTACATCGATTCCTACGTGCCGAGTGAATACGCTGATGTGGTGGCTCTTTTTCCAAAGCAGGAAAAGGCGCCGTTCTATTCCATTCTTGAAGAGCGGACTGGCTGCACCATCGACCACGTCTACCAGGAGATACGGGCCGCTAGCATGCCGCGCGAGGTTGCGAATTGTTTTGGCCTCGAGGAAGGGAGCCTGTCGCTCCAATTGCTGCGTCGCTACGTCACCCGGAGCGGGACGCTGATCGCATCGTTCAACTGGCATCGGGGTGACCAATTTACTTACCGGATGCAGATCGATCGTCGCCGGTCCAACGAGGCCTGAGCGCCCCTGAGATCTAGGCTGACCAGATCAGACAAGTTGCCTAATTTTGTCAAAACCAATTTGCCTTACAGTTTTTTTTGTACGTACAATAGCTGATCGGCTTGCGGCGGAGGCTGCATGAAACCTCGCGACTGATTTTTGCCCGAGACGCATTGAGGAGTACGGACATGACTGACGCACAAGGCTGGAGACGCAAGTTCGGCGTTCTTGGTCCATCCACAAATACGATCGTGCAGCCCGATTTCGAAGCCATGCGACCGATTGGCGTCACCAATCACTACAGCCGGATCTTCACGCCCAACGCCAGCGCGATCAGCAACGAGTCAGCCTATGAGGCGACGAAAGTGATTGCCGGAAATACCTTGGAAGCTGTTCGCAGCGTCATGACCTGCGAGCCCGACTATATGGTGATGGGCATGTCGGCGGTGACATTTTTTGGCGGCGCGAAGGGCGCCGACGCGTTCATAAAGTCCATCAAGGACGAGTGCGGACTTGATGTGAGCATTGGCAGTCATGCCTGCGCTCAGGCGCTCAAAGCTTATGGCGGCGTCAAAAAAATCGCCATTGTCTCCCCGTATTGGCCGTCGATGAACCTCGAGGTCATCGGCTATTTCCGTGACATGGGCTTTGAGGTCGTGCGAGACGTCGCGCTGCAATGCCAGTCTTGGATCAACATCGCGGAAGTCACCACCGCGACCTTGCGTCAGACGCTGCGCCAACTTGATGGCGACGATGTCGACGCCATCGTCCAGATCGGCACGAACATGTCGATGGTCGAGTTGGCGGCGGCGGCTGAATTATGGCTCGGCAAGCCGGTCATCGCCATCAATACCGCGACCTATTGGCATGCGTTGCGGGCGAACAGTATTACCGACAAGAAGCAGGGCTTCGGCCGCCTGCTGATGGATTTCTAAAGGGGCCAAACCAAGGCTCGTCCCTCACAAACCGTGAAGTGGTCCATACATCTTTGCACGAACTGACAAATACAGAGGGGCGGCTTGGTAGCTCGGATTTGCAAGGCTTTTTGTCAATTTTAGCACTCAAGGCGGCGCTTCTTTTCGTCGCGGTGGACGTGAATCTTCACAAGCTTGGTTGATTTGTCCGGACATCTGGGACACAGTGGCGCATCATTCTGATGCAAATGGTTTGAGGTTGGCGTCGATGTCGAAAATCGAAGATCGAGTGATCATTGTCGGGGCTGGCCCGTGCGGTCTCGTGGCCGCAGCCTGCCTCGGGAAGGCGGGGATCAGGACAACTCTTATCGAGGCGAGCCGCGAGCTTCCGAAAGATCTCCGCGCATCGACGTTTCATCCACCGACGCTCGACATCCTCGATCGCTTCGGCGTCACCGACCGGCTGATCGAGCGCGGCCTGATCGCGCCGCAGTGGCAGTTCCGCGATCGGCGCGAGGGCGTCGTGGCGACTTTCGAGCTGTCGCTGCTTGCTGGCGAGACCGCACATCCGTATCGGCTCCAGTGCGAGCAGTGGAAACTCTCGGAGGAGCTGCGCACGATTCTCGAGGCTGACGATTGCGTCGAAATCGTCTACGAGGCCGAGGCTGTCGATGTTGCGCAGGATGATGACGGCGTCAGTCTGCAGGTGCGCCGCGCGGATGGCTCTGGAGAGACCATGCGCGCACGTTATCTCATCGCGACGGACGGCGCACGCAGCGTGATCCGCAAGGTGCTGGACATTCCGTTCGAAGGCCAGACGATCCCCGAAATCTTCCTGTCGATGTCGACGAGTTTCCCGTTCGAAAATCATATCGAAAATCTCGCCACCATCGCCTACATGACGGATCCGAGCGAGTGGGCCGTCCTGCTGCGCACGCCGACGCTGTGGCGCGTTCTTCTGCCGACCGATCCCAACCTGAGCGAGGACGAAATCAAGGACCCTGCGTTGATGCAGCGGCGCCTGCAAGCAGTCTGCGCCAACCCGAACGATTACGATATCGCTCACGCCACCGCCTACAAGGTCAACGAGCGCGTCGCGCAGCGTTATATCTCCGGCCGCATTTTCCTTGCGGGCGACGCCGCCCACGTCAACAATCCGCTCGGCGGGATGGGAATGAACGGCGGCATCCAGGATGCAGTCAACCTGACTGAAAAGCTCGCTGAGGTCTGGAAGGGCGCGTCGCTCGATATCATGGGCCGTTATGAGCGGCAGCGCCGCAAGGCGGCCCTTGAAGCCGTGCAGGCGCAGACGCTGCGCAACAGGCGCATCATGAACGAGGTCGATCCTGCTGCGCGCAAGGCCTATCACGACGAGCTTCGCGCGACTGTCGCCGATCCGGCCGCACACAAGGCCTATTTGATGCGTTCATCGATGATCGAGTCGCTCAGAGAGCTCGAGACAATCGAGTAGAGCGCCAAGTTGACTGCGTCGGCATAAGCCAGAAACTCACAAATTACTGACCACAGAGAGCAGCAAAAGATGGCCGACCCCAAACTCAAGAAGGCGATCCAGAACGGCGAATTCATTTTGGCGCCAGGCGTGTTCGATCTCATCTCGGCGCTCATTGCTGACACGATCGATTTCAACGCCCTCTATGTGACCGGCTATGGCACTGTCGCGTCCTATCTTGGCTTGCCGGACGCTGGCATCGCGACGTACCGCGATATGGTGGAGCGGATCGGCCAGATCGTGAAGCAGACGAAGCGACCGGTGATTGCCGATGCTGACACCGGCTACGGCGGCCTTCTCAACGTGCGTTATACTGTGCGTGGGTACGAAGACGTCGGCGTTTCCGCGATCCAGATCGAGGATCAGGAGTTTCCGAAGAAGTGCGGACATACGCCGAACCGCCGCGTCGTTCCCCTCGACGACATGCTCCGCAAGATCGAGGTCGCGGTGGACAGCCGGCGCAGCGACGATTTCATGATCATTGCGCGCACGGATGCGCGCACCGGTCTCGGCCTCGACGAGGCGATCCGTCGCGGTCAAGCCTTCGCGAAAGCCGGCGCCGATATCGTCTTCGTTGAATCTCCGGAAACCGAGGGCGAGATGCGTGCGATCGCGGACGCGATCAAGGCGCCGCTCTTCGCCAATATGGTCAACGGCGGTCGCACGCCTTTGCTCTCGGCAGATCGGTTGAAAGAGCTCGGCTATGCCGTGGCGATCCATCCAGCGATTGGATTTCTCGCCGCAGGCGCCGCGCTGAGGAAAGCCTATTCCGACCTGCAGAAGAACGGCGTGACCAGCAAGGACATCGAACTTTATTCCTTCGCAGAATTTAATGAACTGCTCGGCTTCAAGGACGTCTGGGATTTCGAAAAGAAATTCGCCCAGGTTCCTTGAGTGGCATGAGGCGTAACGATGGGCAGGACGCTCTACGACAAACTCTGGTCGAGCCACGTCATCTGCGATTACGATGACGGCTCTTCACTGCTCTACGTGGACGGACACCTTCTGCACGAAGTGAGCACGCCGCAGTCTTTCGTCGCGCTCGAACAGAAGAACCGGACGCCGCATCGTGCGGACTCCAGTCTCGCAGTGCCAGACCATGCTGTGCCGACTGTTGATCGTCATCTGCCCATCGCCGATCCGATGGCGAGGGCGCAGACGCAGCGTCTTGTTGAAAATGTCGCTCGGCATAAGATTCCGTTCATTCCCCTGCATGATCGCCGGCAGGGCATCGTCCATGTGATCGGCCCTGAACAGGGTTTCACTCTGCCCGGCATGACGCTGGCCTGCGGTGACAGCCACACGTCAACCCATGGCGCCTTTGGCGCGCTGGCTTTCGGGATAGGCGCATCCGAATGCGGGATCGTGATGGCCACGCAGGCGATCCGCCAACAGCGCGCCCGCACGATGCGCGTCAATATCGTGGGGCAGCCACATCCTTTCATCACCGCCAAGGACATCGCTCTTGCTCTGATCGCACGGATCGGCGCGAATGGCGCAGCGGGACATGCGGTCGAATATGCGGGGCCTGCAATCTCCGCCATGTCGATGGCGGAGCGTATGACGCTCTGTAACATGTCGATCGAGGCCGGCGCCCGGGTTGGATTGGTGGCGCCGGACGAGACCACTTTCACTTACGTTGAAGGTCGTCCCATGGCGCCGAAAGGCGCCATGTTCGACCGCGCTGTTACGTATTGGCGAACCCTGCCGTCCGATCCCGATGCGGTTTTCGACAGCGAGATCACGCTCGATGCCGGCGAGGTTGAGCCCTTCGTCACCTGGGGCACATCGCCGGAGGACGCGCTCCCGATCGGGGCGCGTGCGCCAGATCCCGAGACAGAGTCTGTGCTGGCGCGCCGCCAACGGCAAATTCGCGCGCTTGCCTATATGGGGCTGCATCCCGGCATGCCTTTGGAGAGCATCGGCATCGACGTCGTTTTCATCGGATCCTGCACCAACAGCCGTTTGGAGGATCTGCGCGCCGCAGCTTCTGTCGTGGCGGGCCGCCACGTCGCCGAGGGCGTCAAAGCCATCGTCGTGCCGGGGTCGGGCCTCGTGCGCGAGCAGGCCGAACAGGAGGGGATCGCCGCCGTCTTCCGCGAAGCCGGCTTTGAATGGCGGGAGCCGGGCTGCTCGATGTGCGTCGGCATGAATGGTGACACGCTCGCGCCTGGACAACGGAGCGCATCCACGTCGAACCGCAACTTCGAGGGACGACAGGGAGTGGGTGGACGCACCCACCTGATGAGCCCTGTGATGGCGGCCGCCGCTGCGGTTACAGGTCGACTGACCGACGTGCGCAAACTCATGGGTTCGAATGCATGACGCCCTTCGTCGCCATTGAATCACACGCGGCTTTCATGCCGGAACGAAATATCGATACGGACGCGATTTATCCCGCTCGTTATCTTCTGTTGATGGAGCGCGATGGTCTTGGCCGCTACCTCTTTCACGATCGGCGCTTTACCGCGCAGGGGCAGCCTGCGCCCGGGTTCATCCTCGATCAGCCGCCGTTCTCACAGGCGAAGATCCTGATAGCCGGCGCGGGCTTTGGTTGCGGATCGAGCCGCGAACAAGCGGTGTGGGCGCTCACCGATTTTGGAATCCGGTGTGTCATCGCGCCTGATTTCGGCGAAATATTTGCGGGCAACGCGCTCAAGAATGGTCTCCTGACGCTCGCGCTTCCAGAAGAGATTGTCATGCGCCTTGGCGCTGCAGCAGAGCAGGGCGCCTTGTTCTCTGTCGACCTTGAGACGCGTCTTTTGTCCGTCGCCGGCGACAAGGTCGCCTCGATCGATCTTCCCGATGGTCAGCGGACTGCGCTGCTGAATGGATGGGACGAGACCGACGTGATCCTGAGAGAAAAAGGCGACGCGATCGCCGCCTTCGAGGCGCTTCACCGTGAGCAGCAGCCTTGGCTTTTTCGGGAGCCGTCAGCATGACCGATGACCTTATTGAAAATTTCAAGCGTGCTTTTGGTGGGAAAATCGGCTTTGGAGAACGCCCCGCGCTGGTTCTCGTCGACTTTGCGCGCGCCTATTTCGATCCGGCATCCGAACTCTACGCCGGTGTCGAAGGCGCGCTCCAATCTGCGCTTCGCATCCGCGAGGCGGCGCGCGCAGCTGGTGTCCCCGTCGTATTGACCGAAGTTGTTTATCAAGAAGGCGGCATCAATGGCGGCCGTTTTTATGAAAAGTCGAAGCCGCTGCATAATTTTATCAAGGGGCGCAGAACCGCGGAATTCGCGGATGGATTGACGCCGTTCCGCGATGAAATCGTGGTGACGAAGCAGTACCCGAGCGCATTCTTTGGAACATCTCTTGCCTCGACGCTGACGGCCGGCAGAATAGATACCGTCATCCTGACCGGCCTCTCGACCAGCGGCTGCGTTCGCGCAAGCTGCGTCGATTCCATGTCGCATGGTTTCAGGACGATGGTTGTGGCTGATGCATGCGGCGACAGGCATCCTTCCCCGCACGAGGCCAATCTCTTCGACATGAATGCGAAATACGCGGACGTTGTTTCCGAGCGCGAGGTGATGGACTACCTCGCGACTCTGAAGCGCTATTGCACTGTGGTTTGATTGCGGGCGCAATCCGAGGCAGCCAATATACTGACACAGGATCAAAAATCTCTGGTTGGCCACCATTCCCAAAGATGGCGCAGCCAGTCCCGCGGTGATGATGATTGACTAGTTTGTGCGGCAGGCAGCTAATGCTTGTGCTGCGCTCCGCATCAAGCTGGAGCGAAGCAAAACGTACCATCAGGATGTGTGGAGGACGGCATGAGGTACGATAGCACTTGCGCACGTCACTTTCTTGGTTTGGCAGGATGCGCCCTTGCATCCCTTGTTGGTGTGTCTGCGAACGCAGAGACATACGAAGGGGCGCCTGTAAAAATCGGAAGTGGTGAAGCAAAAACGGTCGTGTACACGGACGCCAGCAACAAACCCAATGCGATCAGCATCGTATTTACGCCGGGGATGCTGACAGGGCTGCCTCAACCAGATCATAACATGGCTGACGTTCCGTTCAGCCTCGCCATGCCAACCAGTGGTCCCAAAACAATTGTTGATCATGTTGTCATCAATTGGGAAGCCCATGGCCATCCGCCGCCGAAAATTTACGACGTGCCTCACTTTGATTTTCATTTTTACCTGGTGAACGAAGAGCACCAAGCTCACGTCATGTTCAAAAACGACATGGCGTCTGGCGATCCCGCCCAACAACCGCCAGCCGAGTTACTGCCCGCCGGTTATAAAGTTCCACCGGGGACAGCCGTATCCCAAATGGGCGTACACGCCATAAACTTGTCGTCACCAGAATTCAATGGAAAGCCCTTCACGGCTACTTTCATCTATGGCTACTACGACAAGAAACTGACGTTCATCGAACCCATGGCGTCTCTCAGCTTTCTTCAGAGCAAGCCATCGTTCACGCAACAGATTCCGCATCCTCAAAAGTTCACCTTCGATGGTCAATACCCTTCGTCGTACAGCATCAAGTTTGATCCTGGAAAGGAGCGGTATGAAGTTAGCCTGGAGAGCTTGCGATAATCTCTTGCAAGACAGTCCGGCAGCTCGATATGCGCATCAAGCTGCCGGGCTTGAATCTGCTTCAGGCAGAGTGATACGTCTCAAACGGACGATAAGGGTCGGTCCGCGAGCGGAGTGAAAATATGCCGAAGGTTCGTGCTGCGGGTTTTTCGGTTTCGATCGACGGGTTCGGTGCGGGCCCGCGGCAGAGCCTCGAAAATCCTCTTGGCGAGAGGGGACGCGAACTCCACGAATGGGCCTTCGGAACGCGCACTTTCCAGTCGATGTTCGGCAAGGACGGCGGATCGGAGGGCGTGGACGAGGACTTCGCAAAACGCGCGATGGACGGGTTCGGCGCGTTCATTCTTGGCCGGAACATGTTCGGGCCGAGCCGTGGGCCGTGGACTGACGACGATTGGAAAGGATGGTGGGGGCCCAACCCGCCTTATCATGCGCCGACTTTCATATTGACACATCACCCGCGTGAATCGATCGAGATGGAGGGAGGCACCACCTTCCACTTCGTCGTCGAGGGGATCGAGACTGCGCTTCAGCGCGCGCAGGCGTCAGCCGGGACGCTTGACGTGAAGATCGGCGGCGGCGTTTCTACTCTGCGGCAATATATGCTGGCGGGGCTGATCGACGAAATCCACTTTGCAGTCTCTCCGGTGGTGCTCGGGCAGGGAGAGGCGGTGTTCGCAGGCGTTGATTTGCCGAGTCTGGGGTATCGAGTCGTTGAACATCTATCGACCGAACATGCTTCGCATGTGGTGTTGGCGAAATAGAGTAAGTTTCAACGTAGACCGGTTGCGGCAAGGCTTGGAGAGGCGAATGTCGGTCAGCGTCGACGTTCGACGATGCCGACGAGGTCCGCGCGTTTTTAGCGAACTCATCGGCGATCGTGCATCTACGGCGGCGACGGTCAGCGTGCGAGTCGTTCGGCGAGCCAGTCTGCTGACTGGTTGCGGTACATGTAAAACCGATTGTGAGCGACATGATCGCCATCGGGAATGTAGACGAGTTCGGTCGGGCCCTTGGCCTCGGCGGCGAGACGTTCGGCGTCTTCCGGAGGGCACAGCCGATCAAGACCGCCAGCGATGACGAAGAGCGGGCAGGTGATCTTTTCGGCAACGCCCTTCAGCGACAAGCCCTGCGCTTTTTCCCGAGCTTCTTCAGGGCTGCTGCTGAAGCTTCGCTTGATATACGCCGCGCGGGTGAGCGGCGGCAGCTTGTCCCAAAGATCGCCCCAGTCATAGGGGCCGCAATTTGAGATGCAGGCCTTGATGCGCTTGTCGAAAGCCGCCGCGCGCGGGGCGTAATAGCCGCCGAGACTGATGCCCCAGACGGCGATGCGGCCCGCGTCGATGTCTTTCCGCTCCGCCTCGATCCAGTCGATCACCGGGCCTACGACATTCTCGTAATCGGCCCTGATGGGCAGGTCATATTCGGCCTCGCCCTGGCCGGGGCCGTCGAAGGCGAGGATCGCTATGCCGCGGTCGAGGAAGTTCGTTTCGAAGGTGAGGAGTTCTTCCTTGGTCGAGTCGAGCCCCATGGTCATTAGCACAATCGGCGGGCGCTCGACGCCCTTCGGCTTGCGCAGCGTGCCAGCCAATAAGTGCCCTTCGTAGGGGATGAGCACGCGCTCGCCGGGCGGGTCGAGATGCGGCAACGCAAGGTCGAGGCATTCCACCGCCCTCATGTGGGCCGCGCGCATTTGATCGATATCCTGCACGAAGAGATATTTCGCGAAATGGTAGGTCGCGGCTGCGCGGCAGAGATGATCGGCGGCGCTGATGAACTGCTGTTTTGCGAGCGCTTCGCGCCCCATGTTTTCATGGATTGACGCGCGCCGCGACCACGCGCTGCACCAGTCGTCCCAGGACTCGAGCGAGTTCAGCACGTCCTCGAAGTCGCTTGCGGCAACGCCGTTGACGGTGAAGCGCGAGAGGAAATGACGGGCGATGACGAGGCGTGGATCGGCCATTTTTCTGTACCCTTGAATTTCGTTATGCGGCGTCCTCGTCGCGGGCAAGCGTCGGCGCGATCTTGGCGACTGACGCATCCACTTTGTCGAGCAGAACCTTCAACAGCTTGGCTTCGGTTTTGGTGAGGCCGGACTCGATGACATTCGCCAGTTCGCAGGCGCGCGGAATGACGCTCTTGTAGAGCGCCTTGCCTTTCGGCGTGAAAGACAGAACTTTGCTGCGACGATCGGCCGGATGCGGCGATTCAGAAATCAGCTTGTCCGCCAAACACTTTGCTGCAGCTCGGCTGATGGCGACGCGGTCCATCGAGATTTTTTCGGCGATGTCTTTTGCCGAGATCGAGCCGAACCTGCCGATCTGCGCCATCAGCCGCCATTCCGGCACCGTAATGCCGAATTCGGCCAGATAGACCTCCGCGCAGGCGTTGGCCACACGGCGAGACACGCTCGACAGGCGGAAGAGCAGGAATTCTTCGTTCTCGAATTGTCGTTCGAAATAGTTTTTCAACTTCGGGCCGGGCTCGTCTGAGGAGATTTCGTTTCAGATGAAATCATATCGCTTGCAACAATCCGGGGTCAATGGATAGGCTCGCCTATCAAGAAAGAAGGCTTGAACACGGGGATTGAGGATGAGCGTCGATGTCATCCAGTTCGATATGCAGGCGCCGGACGATCTTTCCGCGCTTCGCAAACCGCTCGATCAGCGTGGATCCGCGCAGATCCGGCGGCTGGCGCTGCTGATGCGCGTAGCCGGCGAATATACGGATGGCTCCCGTGAAAAGGCGCGCGGCGCCGTCGAGCAGCTGCTAGCCGAAAAGGGCCTGACGGACCGCTCCGAATTCATCACGGTGATCGGGGCAGAGGGCGCATCGACGCCTTGCGGCTACGCTCTCATCGATACGGACGGGAACGCTGGCGGCGCCGGTCGACGGCTCGCAATCGGCCTTGCGCGCATCGCGCCGCCGGATGAAGCCAGCATCGGCTCGGCGGCCTTCGCTTTCGATGTGCAGACGGCTGTGGAAGCCGCGCTGCGTGACGGCGGCATGAGCCCGGGCGATGTCGAAACCATCATCGTGAACGTGCCTCAACCCACGACCGGCGACGTCGGCCTGCGTGCGCGCAAGGGCAGGGCGGCGGCGGCGCTCGGCGCGGGCCTCGCTATCGGCGAAGTGGACAAGGGCGCGCTGCGCGACGACGCCATCGTCACGAACGGCGAACTTTATGCGAAGCGGGTTCAGACATTCACCGGCCCAGCCATCCGCAACATAGAAGTGATCGCGATCGGCAATCGCGCAGGAGCGGGCGGCGATCTCTTTGCCTGCAACGTCATCACGCAGGATCTTCTCGACGCGCGCTCGCTGAAGCGAATGCTGGTCGGCGCCGGCTTGGCGCTTGACGCGGACGGCGAACTCGACACCGGACGCCTCGTCGCAACAATCGCCAAGCTCGGCGTCCATTCCTCTGGCAACGTCGCTGGCGCGCCGACAACGATCTTCGGGTCAGCGACTCCGCCGGAGAAGCACGTGCGTGCGGCGCTCTCGGGCGTGCTCGGCGCCACGCTGCATACGACCCGCATCTTCAGTACCTTCGATCCTGTTCAACAGGCGCCTCTGGGCGGCGGAACCATCTGCTGCATCCTGCGCGCGGAGGCGGCGCCGTGATGCAACTCTATACGGCGGCGGCGCCAAACGGACGGCGCGCTCTCTTCGTCATCGAGGAACTGGGCCTTCCATATGAGCTGCGGCTGCTCGACTTCGCGTCGCGCGACCAGGACAGGCCGGAATTCCGGCGGCTCAATCCGCTCGGCCACGTGCCTGTGCTCGTCGACCCGGATGGCGTTGACGGCAACCCTGTGACGGTGACGCAATCGGGCGCGATGATTTTCTATCTTGCACGAAAGGCGGGGCGGCTGATCCCGCAGGATCAAGTCCGGCGCATCAGGGCCGAGCAGTTTTCGTGGATGGCGCTGAGCGATGTCGCGGCTGCATCCACGACGATGTTTTTGGGATCGAAAATCGAATCCGGCGAGGGCGTCGTGGCCGTTTTCCGCGAGCGCATGAATGCGTATTTGCGCTTCATCGACGATGAACTCGCAGGTCGGGACTTTCTTTGCGACGAGTTGAGCGTCGCCGATTTCGCGTTGCTTCCACTCGTGCTGCTGCCGCACATCGCGGCCGCGATCGACGGGCTCGGCGCCGAGAACATCAAGCGCTGGCGAGCCGGGATGACAGCGCGTCCCGCCGTCCAGCGAGCCCTCGTCAAGTCGGCGCATCACTAGAAATCTGGAACACGCATTCGGGAGAGTCGACGTGGACAAAGTCAAGCATGTGCTGATCGCGGGCGCGGGCCCTGTCGGGGCTGTCACGGGCCTTTACCTCGCGCGCAACGGCATCAAGGCGACGCTGTTCGACATGGCGCCGAAGCCGGCGGAAGATCATCGAGCCGCAACATTGCAGCCTTCCACGCTCGATTTGTTCGAGGAGCTCGGGCTGACCGAACGCATACTGGAACAAGGTTTCAAATCGCAGTACTTCCAATGGCGAGACCGGGTGAAGGATGAGGTGGTCGCCGAGTTCGATTACGGGCGTCTGTCGGAAGTTTCAGGCCATCCCTACGTCATACAGCTCGAGCAGCATAAAACCGTCTACACGACGCTTGAGGCGGCGCAGCGCTATCCGGACTTCGTCCTGCACCGGCCGGTGGAGGTCGTCGAAGTTCGCCAGACCGCCGACCATGTCGAATGCGATGTGCGCGATGCAAGCGGCGAAGTGGTCACGCATCGCGGCGATTATCTGGTCGGTTGCGATGGTGGGCGCAGCATCGTCCGCAAGACGACGGGCGCCAGTTTCGAAGGCTTCACATGGCCCGAGCGTTTCAACATCGTTTCGACGCCGACAAATCTCGGAGAGATCCACGGTTTTCGCTTGCGTAATTATTGCTCGCATCCGGACCGCTGGGTCTCCCTGATGCAGGTGCCGGGCGAGGATGGAAAGGGCCTCTGGCGCTGCGTTTTCCCGGCGAAGCCGGAGGAGACCGACGAGGAGGTGATGAGCGACGAATGGATCAACGCCCGCTTTCGCGAATGCATGAACGCGGGGCCTTATCCGATCGTCCATCGCAACATGTACAATGTTCACCAGCGCGTGGCGGGGAGCTTCCGCAGCGGTCGCATCGTGCTCGCGGGCGATTCCGCGCATGTCAACAATCCGATCGGCGGCATGGGCATGAACAGCGGCTTCCAGGACGGGATCACGCTGGCGCGGAAGCTGATCGAAATATCGAAAGGCGCCGATGCCGACAGCCTGCTCGATCGTTACGACCGCCAGCGCCGTCTCACCGCCATCGAGTATGTCCAGGCGCAATCGATCGCCAACAAGAAACTGCTCGAGGAAAAAGATCCCGAAGTTCGCCGCGAGCGGCTCGACGAATTGCGTCGCATCAATGCGGATCCCGCTCGTCACCTCGACTTCGTGAAACGCGCCTCCCTCATCTCGATGTGGGAGAAATCGGAACAGATCGAATAGGGCAGTACAGCATGCATCACGTATCTTGAGCACCTACAGAAGGGGCGCAGCATGTTCATCAACAAAATCCTGGAGCAAGCCCGCATTTCATTTTCCAATTTGACGATAGGCGCACGCGGACTTGTCGTGCTTCTCGCGCTTGTCGCATGGGCGAGCGCGCCGACTGAGGCGTTCAGTCAGGCATGGCCGACCAAGACCGTGACAATCATCGTTCCGTTCCCGCCGGGCGGCAATACGGACACGATGGCGCGCATTCTCGCGCAGAAATTCACCGAGCGGTTCGGTCAGAATTTCATCGTCGAAAACAGGGTCGGAGCCTCAGGCTCGATAGGCACGACGGCGGTGGCCCGAGCTGCGCCTGACGGTTACACGCTCATGTTCGGCGCGTTCCAGCAGATTTCCGTTTTGCCCTACACGGAAAAGGTGAGCTACGACCCGAAGACGGACCTCGCCTACATCAGCATCTTTGGCGAAGGGCCATTCGTTCTCGGCGTGAACGCCAGCATCCCGGTCAAGACTCTGCAGGAGTTCATTGCTTACGCAAAGAGCCACCCCGGCGAGATGTCCTATGCGTCGGGCGGCGTTTTCTCTGGCGCGCATCTCGTGCCGGCGCTGTTCTTCGCCAAGGCAGGTATTTCGCTCAACCACGTTCCCTATAGAGGCGGCGGCCCGGCCATTGCCGACCTGCTCGGAAATCATGTTCAAGCTTATTTCGGCAATGCCTCGGAGCTCATCCCGATAGGGACGGATCCTCACGTCCGCCTCCTCGCCACATCGTCAGAAAAGCGCATGGAGCAATTGCCGGATGTGCCGACCGTCAACGAGCTTTTCCCGGGCTTTGTCATGAGCGCCTGGAATGGCATGATGGCCCCGGCCAAGACTTCGAAGGACGTTCTCGACAAGCTTGAAATGGCGACGATCGAGGCCGCGCGCGATCCGCAGGTCAAGAAGATTCTCGGGAATCTCGGGATCGGCACGGTCGGCAGCACGTCGAAGGAATTCGTGGATCGGATCGCGCGGGAGAATGATCTCCTGCAAGACGCGATCAAGGCCGCGCAATCCTCGGTGAAATGAAATCAGCCCGGCGCGCGCAGACGTTTCGACGCGCCGGACGACACAGCTTCTTCCCGCGCGCTTTCCATAAAGAGCTGCGCCACGCGGCTGAGCGGACGTGCCTTCAATGTCACAAGAGCGTTCTGCGCATTTCCGGATGGAAGCCGGAAAGATGGTGACGAAATGACCTGACGCGAGAAGGCTGATGCGGGTTTCCGGTCGCCGGCCGCCTGATCGTGAGTGAAACCATTAAGTGGAGCTCGGTGATCAAGGCGGCCGGGATCAGGGCGGAGTGACGCGACGACTCCGTTTACGACGCGGGCGCTGAAACGCAAGTGAGGGCGCATGCTTTGATATGACATGCAGATCGCATCGAGAGACGGCGGCCGGTTCGATTGCTAGCGTTCGCGCCCTGCTGTTCCGCGTCGGGCTCCTGCGATTGCACAGACTCTCAAGGCCGCAGAATCTTTCTCACGCGGTCCACGAGTTCAGGGGGCGACGCGTAAAGTTTGTGCACGATCGCAGTGATCTCGGCGCCGCTCTTTGAATTGACGCCGATGCGCATCTTGTCTGCTTCTGCGACCAGTTCCGGATCTTTCATCGCCGCCATGAATGCGGTGCGCAGGATCTTCAGCTGTTCGGATGGCGTTCCGGGCGGAGCCATGAAGGGTCGGCTGAATTCCTGCTGGCTAACGATGAGTTCGGCGGCGGCGCGATTCTCGGGAGCGATAAACTCAAAGATTGACGGCCCCTTGATCTGAGGATTTTTCTCCAACCCGGCTTGCGCCAGAATGTTGATCGCGCCGTTTTCAAGCCAGTCGGGGCGAATGGAATTCACTGTTGCGGAGTCGAGCGCGCAGATGCCGGCCGCTTCGCCGCGCTCCATAGCCATCAGCAATTCCGCCGGCCCTTTGTAACCCATCACGATCTCGAATTTCGTTCCAGCCAGCGCGTTCATGAACAGCGCATAATCGGTGGCTGAACTCTGCGGCGCGGTTGAGGCGAGGATCACCTTGTTCTTGCGCGCATCTTCGATCGTGGCCACTCCGGATTTCTTCGAGGTGAAGCAAAGCCGCGTGCCACTGTCCGCGCTTCCGAGATATTCGAAGTTGATGGCCGAGTAGCGAAACTTGGATTGCCCGTCGATGAGCGGATCAAAGATAGCGCCGGGGACGAGCGTGCCGAACGCGGTTCCGTCCTTGGCGGCGAAACTGGCGAGATGCTGCGCGGCGTTGATCGAACCTGCGCCTGGCATGTTCTGCACCACAAAGGACGGATTTCCCGGGAGGTATTTCCCCATGTGGCGCGTCAGAAGCCGGGCGTAAGCGTCATAGCCGCTGCCCGCCGGATTGCCGACGATCACGGTGATCTGCTTGCCTTCATAAAAATTGGAGGATGGACCGGCCGCCAGGGCAGCGGCTGAACCCAGACATGCGAGCGCCAGTTGCTTCCATCCGGTGCTAAACAGGGAGTGCAATACGTGCCTCATCTGTGCGTCCTTCCGAGTTGCCTTGACCCCAGTGCAATTCAAATGCCAGCACGCCAGCGTGTCAGAGATCGCCAGCTATTCAGATTTCACGGGCTGAAGCCCTCCGGCGTCCAGGCGCCGGGGTGCCGGTGGTTGACGTGGCGGAGTTCCCCGAGCGAGGCGCAGCCCAACTGTCCCATGGTGGCGCGGAGATCTTCGATCAAGAGCCGGATGAGATGGCCGGGTCCTCTCTCGCCCAATGCGCCGAGGCTCCAGAGAAAGGCTTTGCCGGCGAATGCGGCATCTGCGCCAAGCGCGATTGCGCGTGCAGCATCGACGCCCGAACGAATGCCGGAATCAAACAGAATGGCGGCCCGGCCGGCGACCTTGTCGGCGATGGCCGGGAGCACGTCGATGGCGGCGGGCAGGCTCTCGATCTGCCGGCCCCCGTGATTGCTCACGATGATCCCGTCCGCGCCGAGGTTCAGCGCACGTTCTGCATCTGAGGGGTGGAGGATCCCCTTGAGCACGAGCGGACCCTGCCAGGCGGCGCGATATTTCGCCACTTCATCCCAGCTGAAGGCGCCGCCGGCTTCGCGCCGAATGAATTCGGTCGTGGCCTCGAAACTTGCGCCGGGCGGCATGTAGGGTTTGAGCGAGGCGAAGCGTGGCAGGCCGTTGCGAAGCAATGAGGCTGTCCAGCGCGGCGAGGTGAGCGCGTCGAGGCGCAGGCGAGGCGTGATCTTGAACGGATGCATGATGCCGCTGCGCGTCTCCCGCGGGCGTGTCGTCCGGATCGGCGTGTCCATCGTCAGGACGAGCGCCTTCACGCCCGCAGCCGCGGCGCGCCGTGTGAGGTCGAGGCCGATCTGGTGGTCGTTGCGCGCGAAGCGATAGAGCTGGAACCACAACACGTCCGGCGCGAGGCGCGCGCCCTCTTCGACATCGATGCCGGACAGGAGCCCAAGCACGTAAGGCACGCGCGCCTTCTGGGCGGCAGTCGCCAGATATGTCTCGGCGCCGGGAAAAGCAGTGCCGGGCCCGCCGATTGGCGCAATGCCGATGGGAGCTGTGTAAGAGCTGCCGAAGAGCTGCGCTTCACATGTCGGCGGAGTCGTGACCTTGCCGTAGCGTGGCGCAAGTTCGACATTATCGAGCGCAGTCCAGTTTCGGTGGATGCCGAGATCGGTGGCGCCGGCGCCGCCGTCCATGTAGCCGAAAGCAAAGCGCGGCATCAGCCGTTTCGCTCGATCACGCAAGTCGAACGCAGTTGGATATCGCCGAGCGAGATCGAGCAATGTGGCCGCGTTGTCTTCCATCTGAAATCCTCAACGCGTAATGGCTGCCGGCTCTGCGGTACCCTTTTCCTGATAACCGGCCGCAACGCGCACATCGACGACCGCGACGCCACCGGCTTGGACCACCGCGAGCGCATCCTGCAGCGTCTTCTCAAGATCGGCCAGCGCCGTCACCGGGCCAAAGCCTGACGCGCCCTGGCCCCTGGCCAATGTCGGCAGATCAAGTTCGGGGCCTTGCATCTCCTGACCGATCCACTTGTTTTCGGGCGGTCGCCCGCGCTCGATCGCGAGATGCTCCTGATGCAGGACATCGTTGTAATAGGCGTGATTGTTGCAGATCACGAACAGGATCGGGATCTTGTAATGCACCGCTGTCCAGATTGCGGTCACACCCATCAGAAAGTCGCCATCTCCGCAAACCGACAGGGCCAGCCGCCCGCTGCCGCGGAGCGCCAGCGCGGCCCCGATGGACTGGCCGGGACCGCCGCCGATGCCGCCTCCACCATCGGCGCCCAGGAAGTCGAGCGGATGAGCGATGGGCCACAATTCGCCCGCCCAGGAGAGCGGCGGATGGGTGAGGCAGACTTCGAGCCCCGCCAAGATTTTGCGCAAGGCCGCAGCGACATGCGGAACGGTGATCGTGACGTCCCCGCTTTCAAACGAGGGCGCGCTTATCCCCGGCTCGGGCTTTCGCCCGGCCCAGGCTTTCGTTTCGCGTGGTCCGAGCTTGTCGAGCGCTTCGAGCAGCCCGTGAACCATGGGTTCGGGTTCCGCCATGATGTAGCGGTCGACGCCCGGCAGGCCCATGTAGTCCATGCTCCAGCCTCTGTGCGAATGCTGGTCGACAGCGACGCGGATGATCTTCGCGCTCGGAGTGCGATCTCCATAGGCGGTGTGCAAGGCGCCAGCGAGGTCCCGCCATTCGAGGCTCAGGACCACGTCCGCATCCCGCAGGATTTGCGCGCCTTTCTTGCCGATGCGGCTGCCCGCGGGCGCGCCGTGCAGGGGATGTTCGATCGGGAATGCGGCGCCGACCTTGAGATCGGTGAGAACAAGCGCCCCAAGCCGTTCCGCAAGCGCGACGCGCTCGTCCCAGGCGCCGGTGTCCCTCGTGACGCGGCCCATCAGAATGAGCGGGCGCTCCGCCGCGTGCAGCAGCTTTGCGACCTCTTCGAGCGCCTGAGGCCCGGGCTCCATCGGGTCGGGAGGCGCGTAACGGCTCAAGTCGGGGATAGGCAAGGGCGGGTCGACACGCGTTTCCTGCATGGCGACATCAAGGCAGATATAGGCCGGACCACGCGGCGCCGTCTCGACGATCTGCCGGGCCCGCAAGATCGATTCCTGCACGGCTCTGGGAGACATCGGCTGGTCATCCCACTTGGTGTAGTCGCGCACCAAAGAGCCTTGATCCTTGCTGGTGTGGATCCAGTCGATCCAGGGGCGCCGCTTGGCGGCGTCGACCGGCCCCGTCGCGCCAAACAGCAGCAGCGGCATGCGATCGCACCACGCGTTGAAGACGGCCATGGTGGCGTGCATCAACCCGACGTTCGAGTGCACGATCGCCATCATCGGCTTGCCCGTCACCTTGGCCCAGCCATGAGCGATCGCGACGGCGCTTTCCTCATGCAGGCAAAGGAGCATCTGCGGCCGGCGATTTCCGAGTTTGTTGACGAGAGAATCGTGCAGCCCCCGGAAGCTCGCGCCGGGGTTGAGCGCCACATAGGGAATGTCCAGAGCCCGCATCATTTCGGCCGCGACGTCGCTGCCCCATACGCCCTCGTCATCTGAGGGAACCGGCGCCTCCAGTCCTTCCGGCTCGTTACGCAGGATCTCGGGCTCGGCCGCGCGCTCTTTCATCCATGTCTCCCCGGGCGATCCGGCCGATGCCGCATCTCGTCTTCGCACATTGCGACAGCCTCGCCCGAGACGCAGGTTATGTCCAGACGTCCGCTCTGGGTCAGAAGCGGACGCGCGCTAATGTCCGCTTTGCGCCAGAAGCAGACGCTTGCGAGACTTCGGTTCAGTTATTTCCGAGCGAGGAATGGGGCTAACGACAGCCTTGTGGCGGAGGAGATTTGTGAAAATCGATCACTCGGATTTAAGGCGTTGCGACTGCGGCGGTAAAATCAGTCACGGTCTTCAGCGCCTTAGCATCGTGAAAGATGCCAAAATGTGTAGTTTGCTCGAGCACCTCCGCTCTACCCTGATACCCGGCCCCTTTCAGCACGTCGAGCAGAGCGGTGCTATCGACTGCTTCATCTCGTTCGCCTACCAGCACTAATGCACCGGGTGGCATCGCCCTCACATCCGATGCGTAGTCATTGCGTGGATGGTAGGAAACATTTAGCCGCCAGGAATAGGCGAGGGTCTCGGTCCCGTCCCAATTGTTAGCAGGCTTGTTGAACGCGATGATCGGCAGGCCGTCAAAGCCGTGCACGCCCAGCGTGTTCAGCGCCACGAGGCCCAGAATCCGGGGCAGATGGATGACGTTCCAGCCGCCCGCATTGCCGCCGCGCACGGCCGAGGTCCGGGGAATGATCGGCGCTAGCGCGATATAGCTCGCGATCGTCTCCTGCCGCGGCCCCTGTCCTCCCGCGAAGCGCAGGACAAAGCCTCCGCCGCTCGAATGTCCGCCAAGAACGATGGGGCCCGCGTGGCCCTGCTTCCGAAGCTCCCTGATCAGGTCGATGATATCGTCCTCGTACTGCCCCGCATATTCAACATCGCCCCGGCGTCGACCTGAAAAGTAGTGGCCACGCAGATTTGGCAGGACAACCTTGGCCGCGCCGGCCGCGCTGACATGGGCCGCCAACTGGTGATACCCACCGCCGTGGTACGAGGAACCGTGGACGAAAATCAGGATGCGTTCGCTCGGCGCGTCATAGAATCTGTAGGCGAGCGCCTCGCCGTCGCGCGCGCGATACCGCTGCAATGGCGGCACGTCCGTGACGAGCTTCTCCCGCTCACCAGAAAATCCGAAGACATCTGTTTCCGGAGGCATTGGAGGAAAGGGT
Source organism: Hyphomicrobiales bacterium (assembly GCA_025356415.1). Taxonomy (GTDB): domain Bacteria; phylum Pseudomonadota; class Alphaproteobacteria; order Rhizobiales; family Beijerinckiaceae; genus Terripilifer. Next base: position 4,903 of record JANXTB010000125.1, on the reverse strand, counting down.
CGCGCAATCGCCACGATGGCTGCAATAAAGCCGGCGACCCCTACAAAGAGCAGAATGATGAATCCGCGAATGAAGTGACGCAACAGGATGCTCCGCGAGAGGAGTCAGTATCGCCTGAACCTAGCAAGTTCTCAGCCAAGTCGCTTAGCGTCGAAGGAGAGATGATCCTAATGGGAGCGAAGCGCGGTGACATGATCTTCTCCATGATTAAAACTGAGGGAGAGATGTGCCCAGTTGCTTGCCGAGCCGCTGTCCCGTGTCGTCGCGCAGGCCAGGTTGCGGGAGATACCCGGCGTCGGCGCGGCTCTCGCGGGAGTGATCCGCGACTTGCACATTCAAGGCTCGACACAGCGTCTCGACGAGTTGCGCAAAGCCATCCCGGCGAGCGTGCTCGACATGCTCGCGATACCGAGTTTGAGGCCGCAAAAAATCTTGGCGCTCCATCGCGTTGGGGTGTCGAGCGTCGAGGCGCTCGAAGCCGCCGCGCGCTCGCATGAACTCGATCATGTGAAGGGCTTCGGTCCAGCTTTTGGGGCGCAGGCGTTATCAGCCATCGACCTTATGCGCCGCGCCGCAGGCCAGCTGCACCGGCACACCGCCGAACAACGGGCTGACCGGATCGTGACCGCTATTGCGCGCGCACACCCGGAGCTTTCCCGCCTGACTCCGGCAGGAGATCTGCGTCGCGGCGCCGAGCTTGTCGGCGACCTGTGCTTCGTCGCGGAGGTCATGGATAGATCGCACGCAGCGTTCACTGTGTGCGAGGGTCGGCTAAAGCCGACGCGTGACGTCGCTGCTTGTCAGGTGTCCCTCGACTTTCGCCGGAAGGGCGAGTCCGCGAATCTTACTATGACGACATCGTTGTTCTGGAGATCATGACCGATCGTCTGGACCGGGACTGGTGGGACGGCTGGCGCGGTCGGAAAATTTCTGCACCGCCACTCGAAAACTCGGTACTGTCTGCGTCGAACCGTCTCGAATGACGGATGCAGTGGGGAGCGCCGAACATGAAGCATCTCGCCATCTTTGTCGTTGCTGCGCTCGCTGCTGCGCCTGCCTTGGGACAATCGGACGAGCTCATCGCACTCCGCGGCATGGGATCTTTTCATGTGGGCGGTCGTGTCGCCGACGTCAGCGGTCGGCCCATTCGCGAGGCGCCATTGCCCGATGGGAAGACGCAGAAAGTCGATCCAAACGGCAGCTTCCTTATCGAGCAGATGTACGTGCAATATTTTTTGCCTGCGAAGAAGCACGGCAAATATCCCATGGTGATGTGGCATGGCGGCGGGCTGACCGGCGTCACATACGAGACGACGCCTGATGGTCGTGAGGGCTGGGCCAACCTGTTCTTGCGCAAGGGATGGGATGTCTACGTCTCCGATGCTGTCGAGCGCGGACGCTCCGGTTTCGCAGAACCGGAACTATTCAAAGGCGAGCCGGTCTTTGCCACTTTGGGCTTCGCCTGGGATTCCTACCGCATTGGCGCGCCGGGTTCCTTCCAATCCGCCAAGGGAAAACGCGTCGCTTATCCAGGCACGCAATTCCCCGTCGACGATTATGAAAATCTCGTGCGGCAGCTTGTGCCGCGCTGGCTTACGACGGACGACGCCATTCTCCGCGCCTATGTCGCCGAAATCGACCGTGTCGGGCCCTGCGTTCTTGTCGTGCACAGCCAGTCCGGCACAATCGCCTACCGTGCCGCCCTGGCGAGGCCGGACAAGGTCAAGGCGATTGTCGACGTGGAAGGCACGCTGCGTGGCGATGCATCGACCGCAGCCGCCCTCAAACACATTCCGATCATCGTCATCTATGGCGACAACGTCGAGAAAAGCGAGTTCTTCGCCACGCAACACGCAACCAACCTGAAAATGGTGGACACCGCCAGATCCGTGGGCGGCAGCGTCGAGATCCTCGAGCTCCCGGCCATGGGGCTGAAGGGCAACTCCCACTTTCTCATGATGGAAAAAAACAACGCGCAGATCGCCGATATCATTGAGCAATGGCTCGTCAAAAAGGAGCTGACGAACAACTCGCAATGATTTCGTACACATCGCGCGCCGCCAGCGTCGGCGGATGGCCTAACCCTGTTTCGCTTTACAAGTTGGGATGATGTTTGACGCTATTGAAACCTGCTGACGATTTTGATTGGTGCTCTTTGATGGCGGCCCTCAGTCAATGCTCTCAACTTATCTGATCGTCATGCCTCACACGGGGCGCAAGATCGTGGAAAGGATCTGATACGGCAGCAAGGGCTGGACAGGTTCAGCGCCTCTTTCGCCACCGCTTGAGGAGGCTCCGTTCCACCTGCTGAGGCCGCAGCAACGGTCGCCAATAACGATCTTCTTCATCTTAAAGCAGGACGGCGGGCAACGCTTGCGAAATGCTCGCGTTCCTTTGTCAGAAACAGGGTAGCGGAATCCTGTTTCGTTCAGCTTCTTTGGATCAGTTCCCTAATGGGAGGATCGGAGATGGATAGACGTAACTTACTCTTGTCTTTGTTCGCTATCTCAGGGACTGCGGCGATCGGCTCAGTACTGCCTTCCAGAACCGAGGCTTTGCCTCTGCTTTACTCTCGACAGACCAAAAACGGCGAAGGCTTGGAACCAGCAGTAGCCAACGATGAAGATCTTGCGCAGGCGAAAGTTGAACAAGCGCAGTGGGGCCATCGCCGATATGGCTATTACCACCGCCCGTATTGGAGACGTCGTTACTACTACCGTCCATATCGTTGGAGACGCAGATACTATCGCCCCTACGGATGGCGGCGCAGGTACTGGCGACGCAGGTATTGGCGGAGACGCTATTGGTAGGGCCTCCGTTGCTCCTTGCCTCAAAGCGTCATCAGTCGGGATCAGCGTTCAGACTTTGATGCGGCCTCACCTCGGTCAGCACACGTAAATGTCTGTGCCGCTTGCTTAGCGTCCTTGGGGTGTGTTCAGCGCAGGGAGGATGCAAGGCTGCGAGGAGCGGCTTAACGTAATCAGCCACTCCCGCCGAAGGCGCCCAAAGATCGTGTGATGGCGCTTAGAAAAGTTCTGCGCGCTGCAAAATCCATAAGTGCGTGGGTGCAACCCTCCGCGGGTTCCTTCCGGCAAGACAAGGCCAGCGCTAGATCGGTTGCTTCAGGAGGTTCGAGACAGCCGTTAACAGTTGCGAGATGGCGAAGGGTTTCTGCAGCATCATGCTGTTTGGGACGCCTCGCTCGAGCCATTCGATCGCTGAATCGCCGCTCATGTAAACTACGGGCATCGTCGGCTGGAGTTGACGCGCGCGGTGCGCCAGTTCGAAGCCATCCGGTCCAGGCTTCTGCAGCCGGATGTCCGTCAGAAGCGCGCTGAATCGTTCTGAATTTTGCTCCAGCGCGATCAGCCCAGCCGCACCGCTGCTTGCGTAATGAACGGCGAATCCCGATTCGCCAAAGGCCTCTTCGAGCGTCTGCGCGACGAGCGCTTCGTCCTCGACGAGCAGCAATCGCCATTCGGTCGGCATGTTCACTCCAAGCTTTAGCTTATCCCGCAGCGCAGCTGCCCCGCCCAAAGAGAAGGCCGCTCCTGCAAAGGAGCGGCCAAGTCAGGGTCTTATCTATTCCCGCTGCGTGCGCGAATGGCTGAATATCGCACAGATCCGCTCGATTTAAAGTAATGAAATGTATTACCAAAGTGTAGTGACTCTCCTGACAAGAAAGTAAGGGTTTTCCTGACAAATTACGTAGTATAGTTGCAACATTATCACTCTCTGAAATTCGTTCTGGTTTCGTGAATACTTTCTGATGGTTGCAGTTACTTTGGCTGGTACTGTGAAAACACGAGGGGAGCACTCCTCGTGTATGGGGGTTGACGCCAAAGCCGGCCAACAACTCCGTGGTCACTCAATCTGGAGGTTTTCATATGAAGCTCGTTAAGAGCCTTCTGCTTGGCTCCGCCGCGGCGCTCGTCGCCGGCGCGGGCGCACAGGCCGCCGATTTGCCCGCCCGCAAAGCTGCGCCGGTTGAATACGTCAAGGTCTGCGACGCCTATGGCGCGGGCTTCTTCTACATTCCGGGTACGGATACCTGCATCAAAATCGGCGGACGCGTCCGCGCTGACTACGCGATGTCGAGCCGTGAGACGGTCTACTCGGGTGGAACGATCAACGGCACGACAGGAGCCCGGATCAACACGATCTCCCTAGTCGGTGGTTCTGAAAACATCTACGGCTGGGAAGCTCGCGGCCGCGTCGATCTCGACGCCCGCACCCAGACGCCTTACGGCACGGTTCAGGCGGTCGCCTCGCTCCGTCTCGCCCGGACGACCGGCATCCTGAACGCCTCGGGCCCCGGCCTGTCGTCCAGCTCGGCCAGCCCGACGCTCGAAGCCGCCTACATCCGTTTCGCCGGCTTCACCTTCGGCGCGGCGCGCGATAACTTCGCCTTCATGCCGTCGACCTTCTACGGCTCGGGCCACTGGGCGTCATTCGCGAACGGCGCCAAGCAGATTGCCTACACCGCTGTTCTCGGCGGCGGTTTGTCGGCCACGATCGCGATCCAAGATCTGTCGGACACGGCGAGCTCCGGCATTCGCAATGTGTCCGCTTATGCGGTTCCAAGCCTTCTTGTGCCCGGCACCTTCGTCACCGCCGGCGGAACGCCTCCCGGCCTGTTCGCCTACAATCAGATGCCGCAGCTTAACGGCCGCCTCGATTGGGATCAGGGTTGGGGTTCAGCCTCGCTCATGGGTGCGGTCAGCAGGGTCAACCAGACCAACGCAACCGGCATTCTCGGCGCCACCGGCGATGCGAGCGCCGATCAGACCGTCTGGGCTGTCGGCGCCGGCGTGAAGATCAACCTGCCGATGATCGCCGCGGGCGACGTCCTTTGGCTGAATGGCGCTTACGCGAACGGCATGACCGAATACACGGTCAACTG
>JANXTB010000108.1 GCA_025356415.1 Hyphomicrobiales bacterium | reverse complement strand
ATGGCGGCGCCGTTCGGGAACACCGGCTCGTGCATTTCATTGGTGAGGCCGATGGTGAGGCCATCCGCGAGATCGCCGGGCAGGGCGGCCTTGGCGGCTTCCTTCGCCAGCTCGAACATCGAATAGGTGCGGTTGGTCGCAGCGTGGTGGAAACGCCCGTCCTCGAAGGTGATTTCGTCCTTCTTCTTGCCGAGCACATGGGCGGCGATGGCCTTGCCCTTGTCGATCAGCAGCGTGCTCGCCTTCGAAATGACAGTGCCCGCATGGCGCATCGAGCGGCCCGAATGCGAGCCGCCGCCGACTTTCACGATATCGGTGTCGCCGATGATGATCGTCACGCTCTCAACAGGCACATGGCAGAGATCGGCCACCACCTGCGCGAAGCTCGTCTCGTGGCCCTGCCCAGACGGCTGCGTGCCGATCACGCAGGAGACTTTGCCTTCGGGATGAATTGTGATTTCGGTGCGCTCTTTGGGCGTGCCGATGGAGGATTCCACGTAATTGGCGAGGCCGACGCCATAGAGCTTGCCGCGCGCCTTGGCGTCCGCTCGGCGGGCATTCGCGCCTTTCCAGTCGGCGATGTCCATCGCCCAGTCCATGTTCTTTTCGTATTCGCCGCTGTCGTAGGTCGCGCCCACGGCATTGGTGTAGGGGAACTGGTCGGGACGCACGAGGTTCTTGCGGCGCAGCTCGATCTTGTCGAAGCCGCATTCCGCAGCCGCCGTATCCATCAGCCGCTCGATGACGAAATTCACTTCCGGTCGGCCCGACGAGCGATAGGCCTGCGTGGGAATCGTGTTGGTGAAAACCGCGCGCGCGCGCAGCGTTGCGACCGGGATATCGTACGAGCCGGTGATGAGGCCCGAGCCCTTGCCTAGCGGCGACAGCGACACGCAGCGCGAGCCGGCGTTCGACATGTTGTCGGAGCGCATGGCGAGAATCTTGCCCGACTTGTCGAGCGCGAGTGCAGCCTTCACGGCGAGATCGCGGCCCTGATAATCGGTGAGGAAGGCCTCCGAGCGCGTGATCGTGTTCTTGACCGCGCGGCCGACCTTTTTCGCCGCCCACATGACGAGGCCGTATTCGACATAAACACGGTTCTTGGTGCCGAAATTGCCGCCGACGTCGAAGGTCAGCACGCGCACCTGATCCGGCTCTACGCCGAGCACGAGCGCCAGTTCGTTCTTCTGGCGCACGGCGCCGCCGCCGCCGCAATGCAGCAGGTAACGGGCCGTGGCGGGATCGAAATCGCCGAGCGCCGAGCGCGGCTCGATCGTCACGCCGGTGACGCGGGGGATGTAGATATCCATCTTGACGACATGGTCCGCCTTGGCGAAGGCGGCGTCGGTGCCCGAGACATCGCCGAAGGTGGTGTCGACGAAGACATTGTCGGGCGTCTCGATCCAGACGGGCGTATGGCCGGGCTTGATCGCCTCGCGCTGGTCGACGACGAAGGGAAGGACTTCGTACTCCACCTCGACGGCTTCCGCCGCATCCTGCGCCTGCGCTTCCGTTTCGGCGATCACCATGGCGACGGCCTCGCCGACGTGGCGCGCCTTGTCGGCGGGCATCAGCATGTGCGGGCCGATGAAGATCGGCGTGCCGCCGGGGCCGGCAAGCTTCATGTCGTATTTGGTCTTGGGGATCGGATCGTGCGGGATGGGCTTCAGCCCGTCCGCCGCCACGTCCGCGCCAGTGAAGACGCCGAGCACGCCCGGCATGGCCAGCGCAGCGGTCTTGTCGATGTGCACGATGCGCGCATGCGGGTGGGGCGAGCGCACCATGACCGCGTAGGCCTGGCCGGGAATGGCGAAGTCGTCCGTGAATCGGCCCTTGCCGGTCAGGAGGCGGGCGTCCTCGTTGCGGGGCATCGGTTTGCCGATGGAGCTGAAATCGTTTGTGCCGGTCGTGCTCATGTTCGTACTCTTGGCTGACGCTTTCCTCGGGAATTCGGTCCGGTTACGTGGCGCCTCGGCGGGGCCGCCGCCCGGTTCTGACTGGTTGCACCGCTAAACTAAGGTCTATAACAAAGCAACCAAACCGGCGTTTTCGCGATGCTCTAGCCGGGGGAGGAATTTTGACATGACAGCCGAGAAGGGCCGTAAGGCGCCCGCGGATTTCCAGGAACACCTCGCCAATCTCGAAGCGCGCGGTCTTCTCGTGCGAATCGACCGGCCGATCAACAAGGACACCGAGCTGCATCCGTTGATGCGCTGGCAATTCGTCGGCGGCTATCCGGAGAGCGAGCGCAAGGCCTTCATGTTCACCAATGTGGTGGGCTCCAAGGGCGAGAAATACGACATGCCGGTGGTCTGCGGCGCGCTCGCGGCGTCCGACGAGATCTATGCAATGGGCATGGGCGTGCCGGTGGAAGAGCTCGGCGACATCTGGATGCACGCGATCGATCATCCGATCGCGCCCGAATATATCGAGGTCGCGCCGTGCCATGACGTGGTCATCACCGGCGACGAACTGAAACAGCCGGGCAAGGGCCTGTCGCGCCTGCCGGTGCCAATTTCGACGCCCGGCTTCGACGCCGCGCCCTATCTCACCGCCACCTGCTGCGTGACCAAGGACCCGGAAACGGGCGTCCGCAACATGGGCACCTATCGCGCCGGCCTGAAGGCCGAGGATCGGCTTGGCGTGCGCATGGCCTCGCGCCTTGGCGGCGCAGGCGGCTACCTGCACTGGCTGAAGTACCAGAAGATGGGCAAGCCGATGCCCGTGGCCATTGTGGTGGGCTGCGCGCCAGTCGTCATGTTTACGGGGCCGCAGAAACTCTCGACCTCGCAGGATGAGATGGCGGTGGCGGGCGGCCTCGCCGGTCGCGCGCTGCGCGTGACCAAGTGCAAGACGGTCGATCTGGAAATTCCGGCGGACGCCGAAATCGTGGTCGAGGGTTATATCGATACCGAAATGCTTGAGCCGGAGGGTCCGTTCGGCGAGAGCCATGGCCACGTCGCGCTCGAAGATTTCAACATGTCGATGGTCGTGACGGCGATCACCTACAAGAAGAACGCGGTCTTCACGACCATTCTCTCGGAAGTGACGCCGAGCGAATCCTCCATCCTCAAGAAGTCGGCCTATGAGGCGCTGTATTTCGCGCATCTGAAGAACCAGCTCGAAATTCGCGGCATCAAGAAAGTCGTGATGCACGAGCCCCTGACCAACTTGCGCAAAGTGCTGTTCCTGCAATTCGCGCAAGGGGCGCCGCAGACGGAAGTCTGGCGCGGGCTGCAGGGCGCGGCTAGCTTGCAGGCGCAATGCGGCAAGATCGTCATTGCGGTGTCGGAGGACATTGATCCGCAGAACACGGATGCGATTTTCTGGTCGCTGGCCTATCGCGCCAATCCGATCGAGGACGTGCTGATCATTCCGCATCGCTCGGGTGGCCATGGGCCGAAGTCGGGCGCGGGCGGCGATTCCACTTTGCTGATGGACCTCACGCTCAAGCACACCATGCCGCCGCTGGCTTTGCCTGCAAAACCCTACATGGAAAACGCACGCAAGATCTGGGAAGAGCTGAACCTCGGTCGCCTGTCGGTGAAAGCGCCCTGGCATGGCTATGATCTTGGCGACTGGTCGCCCGACTGGGAGGCTTTCGCCGACGCCGCCGCGCGCGGCGATTGGGCCGCGAATGGCGCCAATACTTATGCACGCCGCAAGGCCGGGCTGAAGCCTGAGACGCCGGTGCGCAATGTCGAAGGCAAGGCCGGCAAGTCGAAGGGATCGCACTGACATGACGCGCGTCACGCTCACCATCAACGGCGCCGAGGTTTCGGCGGAGGTCGAGCCCCGCACGCTGCTCGTGCAATTCCTGCGCGAGCATCTGCGGCTCACGGGTACGCATGTCGGCTGCGACACCACGCAATGCGGCGCCTGCACGATCCTGTTCAACGGCGACGCCGTGAAGTCCTGCACCATGCTTCTCGTGCAGGCTGACGGCGGCGAGGTCACGACCATCGAGGGCGTGGTGACCGGTGAAAAGCTCCATCCCGTGCAGGAGGCGTTCCACGTTCATCATGGCCTGCAATGCGGCTTCTGCACGCCGGGCATGGTGATGCGCACGCTCGACCTGCTGGCGAAAAATCCGCAGCCGAGCGAGGAAGAGATTCGCCACCAGATGGAAGGCAATCTCTGCCGTTGCACCGGCTATCACAACATTGTCGCCGCCGTTCAGGCCGCATCCGGGCAAACGCCCGCCGGTCATTGAGGGAGCCGCGTCCATGTATGCTTTCGAGTATCACCGCGCCGCTGACGTCGCCGACGCCGTCGCCGAATTGAAGCGCGTCATTGACGCGAAGCCGCTGGCGGGCGGCATGACCTTGCTGCCGACCTGCAAGATGCGGCTCGCCGCGCCGACGGAACTGGTGGACCTCGGTGCGATTGCAGCGTTGAAGGGCATTGCGATCAATGACACGCACGTCACCATCGGCGCGATGACCCGTCATGCCGATGTCGCAGCCTCGCAGGAACTTCGCGCGGCGCTTCCCGCACTTTGCGATCTCGCGGGCGGCATCGGCGACCCGCAGGTGCGCAATCGCGGCACGATGGGCGGTTCGGTCGCCAACGACGATCCGGCGGCGGATTATCCGTCAGCCTGCCTCGCCCTTGGCGCGACCATCGTGACGGACCGACGCGAGATCGCGGCAGATGATTATTTTCAGGGCCTGTTCCAGACGGCTCTGGAGGAGGGCGAGATCATCACGGCGATCCGCTTCCCGCGTCCGGTTTGCGCGGCTTATGAAAAGTTCAAGAACCCCGCATCGCGCTATGCGACCGTCGGCGTGTTCGTCGCGCGTTTCGCCAATGGCGTGCGCGTCGCGGTGACGGGAGCGGGCTCGGACGGCGTGTTCCGCGCGACAGAGATCGAGCAGGCGCTGAGCGCGAAGTTTTCGCCCGACGCGGCTGCGGCGATCACGATATCGCCCGATGGCATAGCCTCAGACATGCACGGCAGCGCGGAGTATCGCGCGCATCTGATTCCAATCCTCGCCGCGCGTGCGGTGGGGGCTTGCAAGTAACATCAGCCTCGTCATTGCGAGGAGCGAAGCGACGCGGCAATCCATGGCAG
>JANXTB010000077.1 GCA_025356415.1 Hyphomicrobiales bacterium | reverse complement strand
CCTGGCGCCACCCGCTGTCGTCGCTATTGCGTCCCGGACTTACATTCGATGAGATGCGCGGTATACGCGTGAAAATGGATCTTCAGCTAGGATTGGTTGAGAAGGCTTGTGCTCGCGGCATCGATCGTCGACGCGCAAAGTAGCATAGTCCCGCTTCGGCCAATCTGATACGATGAAATCCGGTTCAGCAGGCGTAGCTCGATGTCCTTCCTAATCTGACCGGTGCACCGGGACAGAGTCGATTACGCCCATATTGATAAATGCTCAACTTGGCGGTTCTCTTCACGATCAACCGATCTATAATTGGCTTCTTTTAGTGCAAAGCGGACAGGTGCGTAAAACAGGCGCCATATGAGAGAACCCCTCATTCGACATGATGTGCGAAGCTTGGAGGTTGTTCGCGCACAGGTAAAAAACATCTCGCGCATCGGAACAGAGAGGCTATAGTCAAGAAAAGCATCGTCGCTTGCCAAAAAGAAAAATACTGGGGGAATTCTTGTCAAGATCGGCGCGCTCGCTTCAAGACGCCTATTCCATCGCGGATCTTCGCAATCTTGCGCGCCGCCGGCTTCCGAAAGCAGTTTTCGATTTTGTTGACGGTGGCGCTGGCGACGAGCACACATTAAAGGCCAATAACGCGGTGTTCGATGACTGGACGATCGTTCCGCGCGTTTGTGTTAACGTGGCCGATCGACGGCTTGGTCGGACCATCGTGGGGCGGTCCGCTGCGCTTCCGCTGCTTCTGTCCCCAACCGGACTTGCGGGATTCTTTTGGCGGAATGGCGAGGTGTGCGCTGCTAAGGCTGCCGCGCGTCTCGATCTACCGTTCTGCCTGTCAACCAATTCCATTGCGTCGCTGGAAGAAGTGGCTGCCGCCGCGCCTGACGGCGATCGCTGGTTCCAGCTTTATTTTTTGCGCGACCGCGAGTGGATGGACCAACTCGTCAGGCGAGCGGCGCGAGCTGGCTATCGTGTTCTCTGCCTCACCGTCGATCTTCCTTTGACTGGTCGACGCGAGCGCGATCTTCGCAACGGTTTTTCTCTTCCCTTGAGGCCAAGCCTGCGTAATGTACTCGATATCGCCCGCCACCCGCGCTGGGCGCTCGACGCTCTCCGGTCCTCACATGATTTCGGCAACTTTAGTAACGGCTCCGCTGCCTTCACCACCGTTGCTCAACACGTTGCTTCGCTCTTCGATCCGTCGGCGGATTGGGATACGGTCGCGCATATCCGCGAACTTTGGAAAGGGCCCTTGGTCATCAAGGGTATTCTGCATCCCGCCGATGCTATCAGGGCGGTCGAGCTTGGCTGCGATGCGGTTATCGTTTCCAATCATGGCGGTCGCCAGCTCGACCATTCGCCTGCAGCGCTGACCGCGCTTCAGGACGTAGTGCAGGCCGTCGGTGATCGAACCGAGATCATTCTCGATGGCGGCGTTCGTCGCGGCACGGATGTCATCAAAGCAATGGCACTTGGGGCATCTTCCGTGTCAAGCGGAAGGGCATTCCTGTGGGGCCTCGCGGCAGGAGGCGAACCGGGGGTAGAGCGAGCCATCGATATTCTGAGAGACGAATTGGACAACGCGATGGCACTCGTCGGCGTCGATCAGCTGGCGAATGTCACCTACGACCATGTCCGGCATAGAGCTCAGTTTGGAGGCCCGAGATGAAACGCGTCGCTATTGCTTGCGAATTGCCTCAAGCGGTGATGGAGCAGTTTTCTGCCGCGTTTGATACGGTCTCAATCCGAGCAAAGGCATCGACGACGCTCGCCCAGAAACAAGCCATTGCTGAGCAACTGACAGGTTGCGATGCGCTGGTGATGGCTCCGCCGCTACAGCTGGATGCCGACCTGATCGGTCTTCTCCCAGCCACGGTCAAGATTGTCGGCACCTATTCAGTTGGGCACGATCATCTCGATATGAAGGCGGCGCGAGCTCGCAATCTCACGCTGCTTAACACGCCCGATGTATTGACGGATGCGGTCGCAGAGATTGCGATACTACTGACCCTCGGTGTTGCGCGTCGCGCGAGGGAATCCGAAGAATTGATCCGGCAGGGGAGTTGGAGCGGGTGGACGCCCACGCAACTGATCGGTCAAGGCCTGACTGGTCGTGTGATGGGATTCTTCGGCTATGGCCGGATCGCTCGGGCCGTCGCCGCACGTGCAAACGCCTTCGGCATGACATGCTGTTATTTCGATTCGCGGGCAAGCGCCTCTGATGACAAAGACTTGGCCCAACTAATCGCGGATGAGGCCCGCTTTCTACAAATCTGTGATGTCCTGGTTCTTACGGCGCCGCTAAACGGAACGACGATGCATTTTCTGCAGGCATCCCGGATTTTTCAGATGAAGCCTTCAGCGATCGTGGTCAATATCGGACGTGGTGATCTCGTAGTTGATGATGATCTCATCGCTGCATTAAAAGAACATCGACTGTTCGGCGCGGGTCTGGATGTTTTTTCCGGAGAACCGACCATCGATGACCGTTATTTCGCGTTGCCCAACGTCTTCATGCTGCCTCACATTGGCAGCTCGACGATCGAGGCTCGCATGGCGATGGGGCGCGCTCTTATCACCGGTTTAAATGATGTCTTCTGTGGAAAGACGCCGATCAATCGTCTGAGTTAAGCAGCCTGAGTATGCTATCAACCTGAAACAAAAATAAGAAAGAATGCAGGATGACACGTTTTCCAAGCAGATGGGTGCTCACCGCGGGCGCGCTTGTGTTCTCGACTTATGCGGCATTCGCTGCCGATCCATTAAAGATCGGGGTCATGAATGACCAGTCGGGCATTTTCGCCGACCTAGCCGGTCCCGGCTCAGTCCTTGCTGCGCGAATGGCCGTCGAGGATGCGGGCGGCACGGTACTCGGTCGACCGGTCGAGGTGCTAGTTGCCGACCATCAGAACAAGCCGGACATTGGAGCCGCGATCGCGCGTCGGTGGTATAGCGCCGAGAATGTGCAACTGATCGTCGACATCCCGGTTTCTTCCGTGGGTATCGCAGTCCAAAACATCGCCCGCAGCATGAAAAAGATCGTGATCTTTTCGGGGTCTACTAGTTCCGAGTTAATCGGCAAGGAATGCTCACCAACAGGATTTCAATGGACATTTAACACTATTTCAGCTGCCAAAGGCACCGCTTCCGCGATTCTCAAGGGTGGCAGCGATAGCTGGTTCTTCGTCGCGACCGACTACGCATTTGGACAGGCGCTCGAGCGCGATGCCACGGCTGTTGTTGAACAGAATCACGGCAAGGTTCTCGGGTCGGTGAAGCACCCCCTTGGCACGTCTGACTTTGCATCCTATCTGCTCGCGGCCCAAGCCTCGAAAGCCAAGGTGGTAGCCCTCGCCTCGTCTGGCTCCGATTTGATTAACGCCATCAAACAGTCGGATGAATTTGGTATCGCGGCTGGTGGTCAGAAAGTTGCTGCTTTGCAGAGCTTTATTACCGACACCCATAGCCTGG
>JANXTB010000054.1 GCA_025356415.1 Hyphomicrobiales bacterium | reverse complement strand
ATCATTCGCGAGGAGAACAAATCCTCGCTGGTGAAAGGCAAGGAAGGCATTCCGACGCCGCGCGAAATCTGCAAGGATTTGTTCTCCTCGCGAATGATGTCCATGCAGAGCTCGACGCATTCATCACAGATGAAGACGGTCGGGCCCGCGATGAGCTTGCGCACCTCGTGTTGGCTCTTGCCGCAAAACGAGCAGTAGAGCGTGTTCTTCGAGTCGCTAGCGCCGACCTTGCTCATGGCATTCTCCTAGGGGACCAGACCGCGCGGGAGGGGAGCGCAGGCCTCGTCAGGGTACAATCTAAAACTGATGGCCTAACAAACCGTAGACTGTCATATCGCGCGCCCGTGCCATTTTGGCAGGGCCATAGTTCCCGGAACGTGCCCGGAACGCTTGAGAAACTGTCCGGATGCAAACACGGCGCCGGGCCGGGATCAAGCATAACCTCAGGGCTGCCCCCAAGGTTCAGGTGGCTTCCCGCGCCCACCCCTGTCTTGACGCAGGGGCGGCCGGGCGCGGGCAGCTCTAAAGGCTTACTTCACCTCGACGTCGTCGGGGCGCTTCTCAAGCACCTGATCGACAAGGCCGAATTCCTTGGCCTCGGCCGCGGACATGAAATGATCGCGGTCCAAAGTACGTTCGATCGTGTCGTAATCACGACCGGTGTGGCGGACGTAGATCTCGTTCAGGCGGCGCTTGATCTTCATGATGTCCTCCGCATGGCGGAGGATGTCGGACGCCTGCCCCTGGAACCCGCCGGACGGCTGGTGGACCATGACGCGGGCGTTCGGCAGGCAGAAGCGCATGCCGTTTTCACCGGCGCAGAGCAGCAGCGAGCCCATCGAGGCGGCCTGGCCGATGCAGAGCGTCGAGACCTTCGGCTTGATGAACTGCATCGTGTCGTAGATCGCCAGACCTGACGTCACCACGCCACCGGGCGAGTTGATGTACATCGCGATCTCTTTCTTCGGGTTTTCGGCCTCGAGGAAGAGCAATTGCGCGATAATGACCGAAGCCATGTGATCCTCGACCGGACCGGTCAGGAAGATGATTCGCTCGCGAAGGAGTCGCGAATAAATGTCGAAACCGCGCTCACCACGGCTGGTGTTCTCAATGACTTGGGGAATCAGATAGTTGGCGTAGGTTTCAATAGGGTCACGCATCGTGTCGTCCTTGACGGCGAACCCCCGGGTCCGGCGTTTCTGAGAGCCCAACATAATGACGCCGACAGCCTTGTGCAAAGGCTGCCGGCGAGATTTCACGTCGCTTGTCATGAGACAGGGACAGAAAGCCGCGGCTGTCTGTCCCGCTTACGTTGCGTCAGGCCGTCTTCTCGTCAGCTTCGATCTTGAACAGCTCGTCCTTGGAGACAGTCTGTTCCGTGACCTTGGCCATGGAGACGATGTGGTCGACGACCTTTTCCTCGAAGACCGGCGCGCGCAGCTGCGCCAGCGCTTCCGGGTTGTTGCGGTAATAATCCCAGACCATCTTTTCCTGGCCTGGGAACTGGCGGGCGCGCTCGAGCAGCGCCTGCGTGACTTCGTCGTCGCTCACCTGAACGTTGGCCGACTGGCCAACTTCGGCGAGCACGAGGCCGAGGCGAACGCGGCGCTCGGCGATCCGGCGATAGTCGGCGCGAGCCGCCTCTTCCGTCGTGCCTTCTTCCTCGAACGACTTGCCGCCGGCCTTCTGCTCGTTCTCGACCTGCGTCCAGATGCCTGCGAATTCCTGTTCGACCAGGCCTTCCGGCAGTTCGAACGCATATTTCTTGTCGAGCGCGTCGAGCAGCGCGCGCTTCAGCTTGTCACGCGAGGCGCGGGTGTAGTCGCGCTCGATGTTGGAGCGAATCGCGTCCTTCAGCTTATCGAGGCTGTCGAAGCCGAACTGCTTGGCGAATTCGTCATCCATGACGAGCTCGCCCGGAGCCGAGATCGATTTGACCGTCACGTCGAAGGAAGCGTCGCGGCCGGCGAGATGCGTGGCCGTGTAGTTTTCCGGGAACGCGACATTGACGGTGCGCTGGTCGCCGGCCTTGGCGCCGATGAGCTGCGCTTCGAAGCCGGGGATGAACGAGTCCGAGCCGAGCACGACGTCGATGTCGGCGCCCGTGCCGCCTTCAAACAGCTCGTCGCCGATCTTGCCGACGAAATCGATCGAGAGCTTGTCGCCGTTCTCGGCGGCTGCGCCCTCGGCCCGGGCCTCGTAGGTGCGGTTCTGCGAGGCCATGCGGTCGAGCGTCTGCTGGACTTCCTCGTCCGAAATGTCCGCCTTGAGGCGGGTGATTTCAACATCGTCGAAATTGCCGACATCGAAGGTCGGCAGGATTTCGATCTTCACGCCGACGTTGAGGTCGCCCTTGGCTTCAAGCGCCGCCTCGACTTCCGCCTGGTCGGTCGGGAAATCGATCTTCGGCTCGAGAGCGAGCTTCAGATTGTTGTCGGTGACGATCTTCTGGTTCGCCTCGTTGATGGCGGTTTGAAGAACTTCAGCCATCACGGAACGGCCATACACGCGCTTGAGATGCGCGGTCGGCACCTTGCCGGGACGGAAGCCGTTGATGCGGACCTTGTCCTTCATCTCGGCCAGCTGGCTGTTCAGCCGCTCGGCGAGATCGCTCGCCGGGATGACAACCTTGAATTCGCGCTTGAGGCCCTGCGACAGGGTTTCGGTCACCTGCATTTTTTCGCCTTCTGGAACGTTACGGCTCAGGGGTGCCCAAGCACGTCAAAAATCTCGTCGAACCCGGTGAGCCAAGCCAGTTGTGGTGCGGGCGGAGGGACTCGAACCCCCACGCCTTTCGGCGACGGTACCTAAAACCGTTGCGTCTACCAATTCCGCCACGCCCGCGAACGACCCGTCCGCAAGGAAAGGCGCCCGGCTGCTCACCGCCTCGGGTGGCGCTCTATAGCAATGGCAGGGGCAGGATGCGACAAAAAAGTGCGGCATTCCGGTCCACGGCCACTTATTGCAGTTGGTAGGAATTCTGCCTACCATCACGAATGGAGGCGCATCATGGCCAATGTAGAAAAAGTCAGCATCGCATTGACCCCGGAGCTCGCTTCAACCGTCCGTGAGGCTTTGTCCACTGGCGAATATGCATCGGTCAGCGAATTGATGCGCGAAGCGCTCCGCGAGTGGAAACAGCACCGGGTCGAGCGCGACCGCGCGATGGAAGAAATCGGCCGCCTCTGGGACGAGGGTCTTGCGAGCGGCCCTGCGCTGGATGGCGAAGAGGCATTCAATAACCTGAGGCGTAAGTTCAGTTCGGGTCCGCAAAGCTCAAGAACATGAGCTTCCGGCTTCGACCAAGGGCCCTTTCGGACTTAGAAGCCATCGTCGAAACGATCTCCGTGGATAATCCGCAGGCAGCCGCCCGGTGGATCGAAGCGATCTATCGCCGTTGCCAGCTGCTTGCGGATAATCCTGAAATGGGAGCCTTGCGTGACGACATTCGTCGCGGCATGCGTATCGTTCCCGTAGGGAGCTATTTGATTTTATATCAAGTGATCGGACGCGATGCGGAGATCGTCCGCGTACTCCACGGCGCCCGGGATCTGAAACGGATCTTTGGCGATCTATAGGTATGAGCGGTTCCAACACCTCCACCTAAAATCCCGCGCAGCTGTTGGAACCCCGGCCTCCCCAGAACAAAAAAACGCCCGGACCGCCTCCCTGTCGGTCCGGGCGTTTTGCCCTGCCGGTCCCGATGTTTCGGGTTGCCCGGCTGACAATCTCGTTTGGCCTCTAGAGGCGCGTCTCTAGAAGTTCATGGCCTGCCCTTCGATGGTCAGGCGGCGCATGAGGCGGGGTTCTTCGCGCGGGAAGTCGGCGCGCGCGTGGATGGAGCACCAATTGTCCCAGATCACCAGATCGCCCAGCGCCCAGTGGTGCTCGTAGACGATCGCGGGGTCTTCCGAGATATCGAACAGCTGTTCGAGAATCTCTTCGCTCTCGGCGCGGGAGAAGCCTTCGATCCGGGCGCTCATCAGGCGGCTCACATAGAGCGCCTTTTTGCCGGTCGCCGGATGCGTGATGAAGATTGGCTGCACGTGATGGCGGATGCGCGACAGGTCGGCGGTGTCCACGTCGATGCGCTCGCGACGTTTGTAATCGTGCATTTGCAGCACTTTCTTGCCTTCGAGACGGTCGCGCAGCGCGCGCGGGATCATCTCGTAGGCCTTGTACATGTTGGAGAAGCTGGTCTCACCGCCCGTTGTCGTCAGCTTCATCGCATAGAGCAATGTCGCGCGGTGGGGCTCGGGGTAATAGCTCGTGTCATGGTGAAACCACATCTCCCCGTCGCCGAAGGCGCCGATGGCTTTGCCGTTTTCCACGATGTTGGTGACGAGCATGAAAGGCGTGTCGAAATCTCCTCCGGGCCCGGGTCCGCTGACCGGCTTCTTCCGAAGGGCTACCTTGCCAAATATCTCGGCAGCCCGGAGTTGATCTTCTTCTGACAAATCCTGCTGACGAAAGACCACGACGATGTTGTCGTCGAAGGCCTTGCGGACCGCATTCGCCGTCGCCGCATCCAAAGGCTGGCGCAGATCCAGACCTTGAATTTCTGCCCCGCAAGCGGGGGAGAGCGGCTTAAGCGACAGGGACAATTGATGTCCTCTCCTTGGGCGTTTCCTCGGGGTGAAGTCTTAGTGGCCTCGCTTCGCCCGGCATAGCACGCTTTCGTGACATGATTGATCAAGGATTTTTGACAATCGCCCCTGCGCCACCCATGATGAGCGTGCCTGTGAGGGGGGACTTATGGACCGGCTGAAAGCCATCGAAACCTTCGTGCGCATCGCCCAGACCGGCAGCCTTTCCAAGGCGGCGCAGGAGCTTGGCATGTCGCGTGCGCTGGCCAGCACGCATCTGCGCCAGCTCGAGGATCACCTCGGCGCGCGGCTCGTGAACCGAACAACACGGCAGCTTTCGCTGACCGAGGCGGGCCAGGAATATCTCGCCTTCTCCCAGACCACGCTCGCGGCCTTCGATGAGGCCGAGCAATCAATCACCCGCTCACGCGACGAACCGCGCGGCACGCTGAAGATCCTGGCCTCGATGGCCTTCGGCAATCTGCATCTGGCGCCGGTGGCGGCGGAGTTTTCGCTGCTTCACCCGGACATCAAGATCTCGCTGATTCTCACTGACACGAGCTTTTCGCCCTTCGACCTGATCGACCAGGGCTACGATCTCGCGGTGTGGATGCACGCAATCGAGGATATGAGCATCATCTCGACGAAGCTCGGCGAGGTGCGCTGGCCCGCGCTCGCCAGCCCCGCCTATCTCGAGAAGCACGGCAGGCCGGAGCATCCAGCGGAGCTCGCCAATTATTCCTGCCTTTTGCATCGCTCGATCTCGGCCGATGCGACCTGGCGCTTCAATGGTCCGGCCGGTCAGGTTTCGGTGAAAGTGGCGGGCCCATTGCTCACCAACAGCGTCTTCGCGCTGCGGGCGGGCGCGCTGGCGGGCCTCGGCGTGTCGCTCTTGCCGACCTATTTCATCGAGGACGACCTGTCGTCAGGCCGGCTCGTCGAGATTTTTCAGGATTACGAGTCGCCGCGTCGGCCGATCTACGTGCTTTATCCGCACGGGCGTTACCTGCCCCTGAAATCGCGCCTGTTCATCGATTACCTGCGCGCCTATGTGCGAAGGCAGAAGTGGTGACCCCGCACGGGAACGCGCGCCGCGCGTGACGG
>JANXTB010000418.1 GCA_025356415.1 Hyphomicrobiales bacterium | reverse complement strand
TGCCGTGCGAGCGCCGGCCGCGCTTTCGCTTCGACGGGCGGCGCTGCGCCGATAACGCAACATCCTTGTCTTCGCTCTGCTTGCCGTCACGTCGCCCGTCCGCGTCGCGCCGTGCAAGGGTGCCGTTGCCTGTGCCGCGGTACGGCTGAGGGAGGCTGATCGCCTCCGTTCCTTCGATTGTGCGGGAACGCCAAGGGCTTTGCCGCACAATCAAAGGAACGGAGGCGATCAGCCTCCCTCAGCCGCAGCGCGGCACAGGAAACGGCACCCTTGCACGGCGCGACGCCGACGGGCGACGTGACGGCAAGCAGAGCGAAGACAAGGATGTTGCGCCATCGGCGCATCGCCGCCAGTCGAAGCGAAAGCGCGGCCGGCGCTCGCCCGGCAAGGAGAGAGGCAAGAGCGCCAGCGGGTCAGCCCAAAGACTCCGCACCCTCAAGGAGCGCAGCGGGAAAGAGTGCGACCCCAGACCATCCCGCTCCGCTTCGGGCCGCACTTGCTACCCCCTTGCGCCATGTGATCGTGACCGAAGGCCGGGACGCCGAAGGCGGCCTGGTGGAGCAAGCCCGCGCAGACGGGATTGTGGAATAGAGCGCGGTGCGGGCATGCCCGCAGGCGCACAATCGTCTCGCCATCTGATATCTGACTTCGGAAGCCGAGAACGTCCGTGCAAACCGCTGTGGCGTCAGTTGCCTAGCATCTTTTTGTCGGACATCCGCATATCACGCTCAAATAGAACGACCTTGTCGCTATCGCTGGTTGCGGTTCAGGCCCACATCCTTATGATCTGAGGGAAGTAATGCGAAGCATAAGGGGCATTCATGACAAACGTGGTCGGGGCAGAAAATGCCCAGAATGCGGTAATTGGCGGTGCCGCTGCAAAGCGTCTCCGCGAATCCAAGCGTCTTGGACACGAGCGAAACGACTGACCGTGACGGCAAAATCGTTGAAAGTGGCAAGCCCAGACAATGGGCCGACTGCCGAGCGCGCTTACCGCACCGACCGGGGCACGATGATCTATGGCAAGATTGAGGATGCGCTTGTCACGCCTCACCTCCAGGATCATAAAGGCAAAGTAAATCTGATAGTTACGTCGCCGCCGTTCCCGCTCGTTCGTAAAAAACGGTACGGAAATGAGACCGGCGAAGCCTATCTCCAATGGCTTGAGGCTCTCGCAACTCCGCTCACCGAGCTGCTGACCGACGACGGTTCAATCGTCATCGAAATCGGCAACGCCTGGGAGGAAGGCGCGCCGATCATGTCGACGCTGCCGCTTGAAGCGCTGCTCGCTTTCAAGCGAGCCGCGAAGCTCAATCTCTGCCAGCACGTCATTTGTCATAACCCGGCGCGTCTCCCGAGCCCGGCGGCCTGGGTGAACCTCAAGCGCGCTCGGCTAAAAGATTCATTCACGCACGTCTGGTGGATGTCGAAAGCCCAGTTTCCCAAAGCCGACAACCGCCGCGTGCTAAACCCCTACAGCAAGGACATGAAAAAGCTGCTGGAGCGACAATCCTACAACGCGGGCACCCGTCCCTCTGGCCATGTCATCTCGAAGACGGGGTTTCTGACGGATCATGGCGGGTCGATCGGACCGAACGTCCTCGATCTGACCGGAGAACATTACCCGGATTCCCTGCTGAAATACACGGGAACCGGGTGGGATGCCGGTTATCGCAGTTACTGCAAAGAGAACGTCCTGCCGGCCCATCCCGCGAGGATGCAGTCTTCGCTGTCCGCGTTCTTCATTCAATTCCTGACAGACGAAAATGACTTGGTGCTGGACCCATTCGGCGGGTCGAACACGACTGGCAGCGTCGCCGAAAGTCTCAATCGGCGGTGGATCGCGGTCGAAGCGGATCGGGATTACGTCGATGGCTCGAGGGGTCGATTCCCCGGCCTCGCGCTCAACGGTTCGAACGAGAGCGCCGGCTAACCGATGTCGCGCCTAACAGCCAAATTTGCGCGCCCGTGACCGAAGCCGCAGCCTTGGAGGAAGCTTCGGATTACAGCGGGAATCTGGCTGCTCTCGATCTTGAAACGGAATATCGGTCCCTCAAAGATGATCCGGTTGGCAACTTCTATGTCCGGTGTCTGAGAGAGGCATCGAGCTACGATCGCGCCGTAGGTTATTTCCGCTCTACCGTTTTTCTCGTCGTCGGGCCTGCTGTCATCGAGTTTGCTCGTCGGGGCGGCACGATCCGCATGATTTGCTCTCCCGACCTCGATCACGAGGACGTCGAACAAATAGCGTCGGGCTATGCACACCGAAGCGCAAGCGTCGCTGCCACGCTCATTGCGCAGTTCGACGCCCTTC